>CAVRWR010000131.1:0-10993 GCA_963724445.1 uncultured cyanobacterium
TTACTGCGATTAATAATGTGCAGTGGAATGGATCTGAGGCTAGCGGTGCTTTTTTAGAGGTTTCTGGTCCTAAGCAAAGAGAAGGTGCTGCACCAATTGTAGTTCAGGTTGCTGATTTACTGTATGAACGAGCTGACGGTTTAGATTTAAGTGCAGAAGCCTTTTTCCAGGTTGCCGATCCTGTGGATGGAGTAGTAAATATCGAATATGAGTTAGTTAGTCCTGATGACAATTTTGTAACACCTTATGGCTATACAATCGGTCAAGGTATTGTCGTGGAAGGTATTCCTGAATCTAATCCCTACTATGGTGCGGTAAGGCTTAATAACCATCGTAATCCTGTAGAGAGCGTCGATCTACTGACAGAAGACGGCAATATAATATCTTTAGAACGTGGGTCTGACAACCGTTTTGTCTTGGGTAGTGGTACAGGTATCTATGGTCCTCAAGACCTATTAGTAACGGATATTTTTGGACAAGAAGTTGTGTTAGATGATATTGACATTATTAATGGTAGTGATGACGATATTATTACTGGTGAGCAGTTTGAGGCAGTTTAACGAAGCTGATAGCTAATAGCGTTTATTTAAGGGGATCTAAGTCCCCAATTTCAGGTTCTTCGCAATCGACCAAATCTACTGCTGCAATTTCTTGTGCAGCAGCCTGTAGCTGAAGTACGTTAGTTGTTTGTTTAAGCAGATAAACTGGCAAACAGATAATGATTAGTAACTGCCAGATATCTAGACTTAAATTGCTCGAGCTCAGGTTGGCGCCTACTAGATAGAAATCAAGATATAGCAAAATATAAAATAGCTCGTTACCTAAAATCAGTAAATCCATAAAAGCCTTATTGCCGTAATAAAGCTTTAGTAGTCTGTTGCTTGACCATTCAGCCGAATCTTTGTGACTAGATTTATTTAATAATCCTGTAGCGTAAATTAAATAATAGTGGCTGCTAATATCAAGGGCGATCGCTCCAATAAAACCTAAGAGATAATTAGGATATAATTGCGCCAAAATTAAGCACATACCCGCAGTAGCCGAACGATCCGCAACCATGTCTAAGGCTGCGCCAAAATTGCTACTTTGATTATAGGCGCGGGCAGCGCGACCATCAAATTCATCTAAAATAAAGGCGATCGCATATAGTCCGATACACAGTTGCCATCTGCCTAAACTATGACTGATAAAACTAGCTAAATAGAATAAAAATCTTGCATAGCCAATGATATTTGGCACATACAAATACACTTTGTTGATGGACATGTTATTGGAAAAGTCGTTAGTTATAAAGAGTATTACTGCGGAAAAGTTTATAGATTAATAATTTCGATCGGTTCTAAGGACTCTGCTGGCTTAAAGCCAAAGATACGGGCATAAAAATAGAATTCACTATCAAGAGCCTGTTTGATATTTTCTGCCATTCTAAAGCCATGACCCTCTTGTTCAAAAGCAATATAGGCTACAGGCAGACCTTTGTGTTTAATTGCCTGAAACATCATTTCTGCCTGATTTGGCGGCACTACCTTATCTTGTAGACCTTGAAAGAAAATTACGGGACAATCAAGCTGTTCGGTGTGATAAATTGGCGATCGCTCTTGATATATCGCTCTGTCTTCAGGATATCTGCCCACTAAACGATCCAAGTAGCGAGATTCAAACTTATGGGTATCTTTTGCCAAAATCTCTAAATCGCTAATCCCATAGTAACTAGCCCCCGCCTTAAAGGTATTTCTAAAGGTTAAAGCCGCCAGAGTAGTATATCCCCCCGCGCTACTTCCAGTAATTACCAGGCGATCGCCATCAACTCTACCTTGGGTAACTAGGTATTTAGCAGCATTTACGCAATCATCAACGTCAACTATGCCCCATTTGCCATCTAAGCGTTGACGATATTCACGACCATAACCAATACTGCCACCGTAATTAACATCCAAATAGCCAAATCCGCGACTAGTCCAGTATTGGATTCTTAAGTCCAAATCCACCGAGGCGGCGGCGGTAGGACCTCCATGACTTTTTACGATTAAGGGAGGAAGTTCGGTAGATGGTGCAATAAAGTCTTGATTTTGGGGCGGATAGTACCAGGCGTGAGCGGTTAAATTATCACCTGTGGGAAAGGCGATCGCTTCGGGCAAAGATAGATATCCAGGATCGATCTGGAGATCCCCCGTTCTTTTTAAGATAGTTTCTTGTTTAGTATCAAGGTCAAGCCTAATCACGGCAGTGGCTTCCGTGGGAGAACCGCCAATAAATACGGCAAAACCGCGATCGCTTGCTTGAAGATCGCTGATATTGGTATATCGAGTTTTAATTGACTGAAATTCTCTGGTTCTCAGGTTAATAGCTCCTAAATGCCAGCAACCGTCGGCTGAATAGGTACAAATCAATTGCTCATTGCCGACTAAAGCATAGGTAGACAAACCAAACACCCAATGAGGATAGGCAAACTCGGCTGACATTTGATGGAGAATTTCAATCTTGCCATCAATTTTGCGTCGATATAGATTCCACCAGTTTGTGCGATCGCTGGAAAAATACAGTGTACCGTCGTTCCCCCATTTTGGTTCGCAAATAGATTCGGCTTTTCCCCCCGCAATTAATTCTGGTTCTAAAACCAAGCCTGCTCGATCCAACTTCGCCAACCACAAGCAGGTACTATCCCAGGGCATGTCAGGATGATTCCAACTCAGCCAAGCTAAATATTTTCCATCGGGACTCAAGCGAGGAGAGGAATAAAAATCATGCCCCATTAATTAAATTCTGAATTTTACCAGTATCAATATTGACGCCTATGATACTGTTTTGAGGCTCTGCATTCGCTAAATGTGCCTCACAGACGCAAATCAAGCGATTTCTCTCTCGATCTACAACCATATCACCGTAGCGGTGGGGTAACTCATCAGTTAGAGGGTGGGGCTGAGTGCCAATTACCTGTTGATAAATTCTACCGTCTTTGTAATTGGAAAAATAAATAATATTTTGTTCTACAGTATATGCTCCACCACCATATTCGTGGATTTGACTGCGAACGCTGAAGGGAGAAGGGGTGAGGTTTTTAGCCTCTCTTTGATTAACCAGACCAGCAATTACGCTTCTTCCTTGTTCTTGAGGACGTTTTTCGAGCCAAAATATATTCTCATGATTTATGGCAACACTGCTGATGCCTATAGTTTGAGAAACGATTAAATCTGAAGTTATAGGTGACTTCCAAGAACCAAAAGAAGCAACTTTAGGTGGATTCATAAATTATCATTTGCTGTTGATAAAAAGTTCAAGTCTCTTACGCTTAATTATTTTTACAGTTTTCTGCACCCAATTCCCATAGTAATATTTAACTCAGGGCAACCTAGCAAAATTATGAATTCAATCATCAATTACCAGGTAACTAGAGCTAAATTATTTAATAATCAAAGCTGGATGAATTTAATAGCTCTATTGTTAAAATAAACTTAAGGGTTAGGGTCAAGTCGCCATAAAATAATCGGTTTTCCGTTCACTACGCCAGTTTATTAATCAAGAACAAGCTTACAGATACTTCTGTAACCAATCGATTGTGAGCTAAATCTAAGTCCTTGTTCCACACATTTGACTAAAATGCTCTATTCCAGCCAAGAGAAGTTAGTTAGTCTGTAGACAATAGCCCGAAATTGTTTAGGCTAAAAACTTAAATTGCTTAAATTGCTTAAATTGGAGGGTTTTGTTGTCAGGGTTGCATTCTAAGCCACGTTTTATCGGTATGATCCTGTGATATGAAAAAAAGCGCATATTCTTAAGCTTGTTTAAAAGATATTTATCTAATAAACTTCACATAAGTTAATAAAGATCGTGTATCGTAAGAGTGATGGAGTAGGGTCAAAGCCCCAAGCTTTTCTCGAATTAGCAGATTGAAAATAAATCTTCGGCTGCTATTCCCGAATAGGTAGAAGATAATGTGCCAGGCAGCTTAAGGTCGGTAGCGGTCAAAATGAATCCCCTTGTTGCTGATAAAAGTACGTACATTTCCTCATAATTTTTTGATTTTATTAAACTAAAGAATTTTCTCGTCCACAACTAACATCTCACAGCAAATCGCGTAATGAAAACAGCACAAAAATCTAACGATTTAGTTAGAAGCTATCTTAAAGAAATAGGTCGCGTTCCTCTGTTAACTCATGAGGAAGAAATTCTCTATTCAAAAAGAGTGCAAAAGGCGATCGCTTTAACTAAGGTGAAAGAATCTTTAGCCGAAGAACTAGGTATAGAGCCAAGCATTGAAGAGTGGGCAAGTTCGGCGCAAGTTTCCCCCGAAGAACTTTTGGTAATTATCGAAGCTGGAGAATCTGCCAAGCGTAAAATGGTCGAGGCAAATCTTCGCCTGGTAGTCTCTGTTGCCAAAAAATATCTCAAGCGCAATCTCGATCTACTGGATCTAATTCAAGAAGGTACAATCGGTATGCAGCGGGGTGTAGAGAAATTCGACCCCACCAAAGGATATCGTTTTAGCACCTATGCCTACTGGTGGATTCGTCAGGCAATCACTAGAGCGATCGCCGAAAAAGGGCGTACCATTCGCTTACCAATTCATATTACCGAAAAGCTGAATAAGATCAAAAAAGCGCAACGGCAGCTTGCTCAAGCAAAAGGCAGAACCGCTACTATTGGAGAGTTAGCCGAAGAGTTAGAACTCACCCCCAAACAGGTACGAGACTATCTAGAAAAATCTCGTCAGCCAATTTCTTTAGATGTCAGAGTTGGCGACAATAATGATACTGAACTAGGAGATATGCTGGAGGATTCTGGACAATCACCAGAAGATTACGCTACATCATCATCTCTCAAGCGAGACTTAGAAAAGCTGATGGCGGACTTAACTCCTCAACAGAGGGAGGTAATTCATTTGAGGTTTGGTTTGGCTGACGGTAAGCCGATGACTTTAGCCAAAATTGGTGAATGTCTCAGTATTAGCCGAGAGCGAGTCAGACAAATTGAGCGAGAAGCGCTATCCAAACTACGTAAGCGTAAGACAGCAATTAGAGAGTACCTTGCCAGTTAGTTAATTTGGCTGTGATAAAAGTATCTAAGGCATGTTTTGGTCTAATAGGCTAATAGGTGCCTTATTTATTTTGTTTAAGCACTTATTACAGTCTGGCATTTTTAACTACAGATTAACTTATCTTTCTGGGAGCATTAATCAACAAATTTTTATCGATCGCATTGCGATAGGATATACGGGATTTAATATTTTCTGTGTAGGAAAGTTCACTCTGCAAATATTTCCAAATGGATTCACAGGCTTCATAGCTACCGACAGTTGCCAGTAAGCGATCACCTTTGTAGATTCCCCATCTTTGATTGTCTGCTTGTTTAATTTCGTACTTTTGGTCGGGCATTGGTCAAATGTTAAGTTATGTTAATTTGTTGGTTAAATTAATTAAAAAATAATAATTCAATCAACAAATTTATCTAAAGTAAAATTTTAAACATTAAATTATGTTAAGTACGAAATAACTAGGCTAATCTTAAGAATTCCTCAATAATGTTAGTTGAAGCCATTCAAGGATTAACGGCTAGCGCTCGCGTCCTTCGCGTCGCGCGCTGTATCGCTATAAACCTTTGATAATATTTTTGCGGGGATTAAACTGTTCTAACTCCCTCAACTTCTCATACAGCTCTTTTTCTTCCGCGCTGATTTCCTTAGGAGTGACAATCTGAATTTCCACTAGCTGATCTCCCCGTTCCCCTGATTGACCAAAGTATCCCTTGTTGGCTAAACGTAATCTCTGACCCGAACGAACACCATTCGGCACGCTGACTTTAACTAAACCATCGATTGTCGGTACTTCGATCGCACTACCCAAAATTGCCTCGGTAGGGGTGATCGGCACTTGACAATAAATATTCTCTCCTTGAATCTCAAAAAAGGGATGGCGTGCCACGGTAATCTTGAGATAGAGATCTCCTCCTTCTATCCCCTGACCTTTAAGACGAATCCGCTGTCCGTTGACCATCCCCTCAGGCATTTCTACCTCTAAAGATCTACCATCCTCTAGGCGAATTTTCCTTTTACCGCCACGGTATGCCTCATCTAAACCCAGAGTGAGCTTTGCCTCAATATCTCGACGGGCAGGACGAGAAGGAACAACCCTTTCTCTTTTGGTCTTACCTGGACGGTAGTCTTGGGGATCTACGCGATCGCGAGGACGTTGTGCCATGGCATCTTGACCCGCTGCGCCATTATTGCGTCCAAAGTTGCCAAAGCCAGTCTTACCAATAAAGTTTCTTTTAGTAATAGACTGGTCGTACTGTACGCGCCTAGTTTGGTCAGAGAGAACTTCGTAAGCCTCGTTAATATCTTTGAACTTCTCTTCAGCAGCTTTATTGCCCAGATTGCGGTCGGGATGATACTTAATGGCTAGTGTGCGATAAGCTTTCTTAATTTCACTACTAGAGGCATTTTTGTTCACGCCCAGCATTTCATAATAGTTACGCACTTCCTGCATATCTTCAGTTGTTGGTTAATTGTTTATTATCAGATATTTGTCAGCAGTTATTGGTCACCAGATATTAAAACCACTCGTCATCTTCATCATCCCAGTCATTACTGTATGACTTATTTCGCGGGGTATTGCGACCATTATAAGGATCATCATTGTAGAGGTCTTGAGGGGGATAATCACGGCTACCTCGACGCGACGTTTTTGGCGGTTCTCTCCTGGATGTATAAGGGTCTGAATTACCATAGGTATCGTCATAGCCAGGACGACGGGATGAATCATCGTAACCTTTATTAGGGGGATTATTCGGGCGATCGCCGTACTCCGCAGCAGGACGACGAGATGGTCTGTCGTAGTCGTCATAAGAATCATCATAAGGATCGTTGCGATCGCTATAGCTAGGACGACGGGATGGACTGCCGTAACCATCTCCATAATCATCATTGCCGTACCCAGCAGCAGGAGGTTGTACATTGCGACGGGGAGGATAACCATAGCCACTATCGTTGTAATAGTCAGTTTGGCGAGGATTGTAGGAATAGTCCTCGGTATACTTATCGTCATCATCTCCTAAGAAGGTCTTCTTAATTGCGCCTAAAAAGTTGTCATCTTCCTCATCGTCGTATTGCAGCCTGATTTCGCGGTTTAGTTCATAGAGGGTGTCCTGGAGATCGCCTTCAGCCCGATCCAAGGTTCTTTCATCATCCTGTTCTAAGCTTTTGAGAATTTCCTCACATAACACATCAATACGACGACGATAATAGCTGGCGAATTGACTGCCAAAGTCCAGAGTTACTTCCTTAAGCTTGCGTTGCGCCTGATCCGTCAAGGCTTTAGCACGATTGCGTTTTTCCACCCGTTCTCTTCTGGAGCGGTCTTCCTCGGCAAATTTATCCGCTTCTGAGATCATGCGGTTGATTTCAGCTTCGCTCAAGGTAGAAGCACCCGAAACAGTAATGCCCTGTTCTCTGCCTGTAGTTTTGTCCCTAGCAGTAACCTGCAAGATCCCGTTCGCATCAATATCAAAAGATACCTGAACTTGCGGAACCCCCCTGGGGGCAGGAGGAATTCCCGTTAGCTTAAATCTGCCCAGAGACTTATTGCCACTTGCCATCTCTCGTTCCCCTTGGAGGGCATGAATTTCCACCACCGTTTGATTATTTTCTCCAGTCGAGAACACATCAGAACGACGTACAGGAATTGTGGTGTTGCGGGGAAGCAGCTTTTTCATCACCCCGCCAATGGTTTCTAAGCCCAAAGACAGAGGTGTAACGTCCAGCAAAAGAATATCCTTAACTTCATTAGTCATAATTCCTGACTGGATAGCAGCACCGATCGCCACTACTTCATCGGGATTGACGTTTTGATTTGGTTCTAGGTCAATGTAGCTACGAACGAGATCCTGAACCAAGGGGAATACGAGTTGAACCGCCCACCAGTACAACTTCATCAATGTCCATTGGTCCTAAGCCAGCATCAGAAATCGCTCGTTTGAGGGGACGACGCAGACGACTTACCAAATCACCACATAGTTCTTCAAATTTAGCGCGATCGAGCTTGGTCTCAATATGTTTTGGACCATCCTCAGTAGCGGTAATAAAAGGCAGATTAATTTCCGTAGTAGATAGCTTAGATAGCTCAATTTTAGCTTTTTCCGCTGCTTCGGTTAGTCTTTGCAGTGCTTGGCGATCGCTGGTGCGCAGATCGACTCCTTCCTGCTTGAGAAATTCTTCCGCTAGCCAGTCAACAATACGGCGATCGAAGTCATTTCCCCCCAGTTGAGTATCGCCGCTGGTGGATCTGACTTCAAATACCCCATCACCAATATCGAGGATGGAAACGTCAAAAGTTCCCCCGCCCAAATCGAACACCATAATAGTCTGAGGGCGACGCTGATCTAGTCCATAAGCTAATGCCGCTGCGGTAGGTTCATTGATAATCCGCAATACATCCAGTCCTGCAATACGTCCTGCATCTCTAGTAGCCTGACGTTGAGAATCATTAAAATAGGCTGGTACGGTAATTACTGCACCAGTAATTGCTTCTCCTAAATAACGTTCGGCTTCCTCTGCCAGCTTGCGTAAGATCATTGCCGAAACTTCTTCGGGGGCAAATTCCTTTTTTAGCTTAGGGCAGCGAATTTTAATGTTACCCAACTCATCCCGCTTAATGGTGTAAGGGACTCGCTTTGATTCTGGCTGAAGTTCAGCATATTGACGACCAACAAATCTTTTAACGCCATAAAAAGTGTTTTCTGGATTCAGGACGCTTTGTCGTCTAGCCAATTGCCCAACTACTAATTCTCCATCTTTATTGAAGCCAACTACCGAGGGAGTAGTTCGCATGCCTTCTGAATTGGCAATTACGATGGGCTTGCCACCTTCCATTACCGCTACTACGGAATTAGTTGTTCCCAAATCGATGCCGACTACTTTTCCCATGGGTGTAATGGTCTCCTATAATCGTTCCCCAAAATATATATACTACGAGGTTTTAATTTGCTTTGGCAGGTTAACACTATAATATCTGCAAGATTAGCGATTTATTCTCTTTAGTTTACTTCAAGAAAAAAAGCCAATAGCTATTTATAACCGTAATGATTTATCTTGATTCTGCTATTTTAGAGGAAGCCCAAGCAGCAGTGGCAATGGGTTGGATAACTGGGATTACTACTAACCCCACCTTGTTGAATCAAAGCCATCTAGCCCCTGAAGAGTGTCTGCGAAAGCTATCAGTCATTTGTCCAGGAGAGCTATATTATCAACTGTGTGCCACTGACTTTGAAGCCATGATTAAAGAAGGATATCAGGCGGCTGAAATCATCGGCGACAAGCTAGTCTTAAAAATTCCTGCTACCGAATTGGGTTTTCGAGTAACGGCTCGTCTGGCTTCAGAAATTACCTGTTCGGTGACCGCAATCTATAGTCCCATCCAAGCGGCGATCGCCTCAGAAGCTGGGGCAAAATATGCGATCGCCTATGTCAACCGCGCTACCAGACTTTTGGGAGATGGGCTAGGGCTGATCGCACAAATGTCAACTATCCTTCAAGGTACCAAGACAGAAATTCTTGCTGCGAGTATCAAATCACCAGAAGAAGCTGCCGACACTCTCCAGGCAGCTTCTTCTGGTGATTTGATACTGGCAGCAAGAATTTCTGTCTTGGTACCTTGAAGGATAGTTGACATTTGTTTAACCAGCCCTAGCCCATCTCCCAAAAGTTTGGTAGCATGCTATGTATATGATAGCAGTTTACGCAAGGAGAACCACCATGGCCATTAGCAAGAACACCATTTGCCTTTGGTACGACGGCACCGCACTCGAAGCCGCCACCTTCTACGCCCAGACCTTTCCCGACAGCGCGGTTGGCGCCGTTCACCGCGCGCCGGCCGATTACCCATCCGGCAAAGAGGGCGATGTCCTCACCGTCGAGTTCACAGTGATGGGCATCCCGTGCCTGGGCCTCAACGGTGGGCCGGGCATTCAGCACACCATTGCGTTCTCGTTCCAGGTGGCGACCGACGACCAGGCCGAGACCGACCGCTTGTGGAACGCCATCGTCAGCAACGGCGGACAGGAAAGCGAATGCGGCTGGTGCCAGGACAAGTGGGGCTTGTCGTGGCAGATCACGCCGCGCGTGCTGACGCAGGCGTACACCAGCCCCGACCGTGCAGCCGCCAAGCGCGCATTCGCGGCCATGATGGGCATGCGCAAGATCGACGTTGCCGCCATTGAGGCGGCGGTGCGCGACGGAGGCCAACCATGACCCGCGTGTGCGTGGAGGGTTTCACTGTTTCTCTGGACGGCTACGGAGCCGGCCCCAATCAAGACCTCAACAACCCGCTGGGCGTGGGCGGCACGGAACTGCACCAGTGGCTGTTCCCCACACGCACGTTCCAGCAGGCCCTGTTTGGTCAGGATGGCACCACAGGGGTGGACGATGACTTTGTTTATATAATTTAACTGAGCTGCAGCTATAAATCAATACAGGCATCTCTCAGCATCTTCATGTAAACAACTCCTTTCTCTCTTGCAAAATTGATGTTTTTATCCGGTATGGATTCCGGATCATCATAATGCTTCAATGCTTTGTCAATGCTGCTTTCACGCAGTAAATGGAGCATAGGATAAATGGAACGGTTGGTATAATTGGCAGCATCATTATCAGGTGCACCGGCAAATTTGTATTGTGGATGAAAACTGGCCAGCTGGTAAATTCCGTTATATCCTTTTTGTTTCAGCAGCTTTTCTGCCACTGAAACCATATCAAGATAACTATTGAATGTTTTGAAGTTATTTGGAAAAATCAAGAAAGAAGTTTCAATTGCCGCATCATCATCAAGCCTTGTTACTTCCTGCAGAAATGTTTCCAGGCAGGTTACAGTGTCTATTGTCATTTCAACCTTATAAAAAACAGTTTTACGTTTTACAACCTGTGCTGCAAACGGACAAAAGTCACAACCTATCACCACATCGGCAATCCATTTTTTTGTGTGTTCAATTACCTGTTCGGCGGTTA
>CAVRWR010000132.1:0-17605 GCA_963724445.1 uncultured cyanobacterium
TGCTGTTTGCTACATTTGGGGAACCTTGGGTACAGGAATGATTGTCGCTTACCTAGGACCGATTCTTATCGGAGCAAATATCCAAGATGCCTGCAAAGATTACGCAGCGAAGATGGGGGCAAAACCCGACGAAGACTTCCAATCTGCCTGGCACAAATTGGAACTCCGTGCCTACCAAATAGAAGCAACAGGGCAGGTGGCAGGAAAAACCGTTGCCGAGGCAGAAATGCTCCATGCTAGCGGTGAACGCCTGTTTATCGAGCGCATTCAACGTGACGATCGGTTTATCGATGCCGAACCGACGACTGTCTTAGAAGCAGGTGATATTGTGGCGGTTTCCGGTGCTACCCAAATCCTCGTCGAGGCTATCGAACCTCATGCGACGGAAGTTGCAGCAAGGGATTTACTCAACGTTCCTGTAGAGTCTGTTGATATTGTGGTCACCCGCAAACGTTATAACGGCAAAACTCTGGAAGAACTTGCCCAGATGGACTTTGCCCGTGGAGTTTATCTCAACAATATTGCTCGTGGTTCGGCGGGGGTAAGTATCCCGATTTTCCCCAAAACGGCGATCCATCGCGGCGATCTCTTGAAAATTGCCGGTACCCGTCGCCATACTGATCGCTTGGTCAAAGAAATGGGCTACGCCGATCGCCCTTCCCAAACTGCCGATATGGTGTTTGTAGGGTTAGGTATCTTTGTCGGTGCCTTATTCGGTGCCATTACCGTGCCTATTTCGGGAGTACCAATTACCCTTTCCACCTCTGGAGGAGCATTAATTGCTGGTCTGATCATTGGCTGGTTACGTTCTGTTCACCCTACCTTCGGACGTATCCCTGGTCCCACTCTTTGGTTTATGAACAACGTTGGCTTAAATATGTTCATTGCCGTGGTAGGGATTAATTCGGGTAAAGGATTTGTCTCTGGCTTACAGACAGCAGGTGTGAAGATATTTATCATGGGTATTATCGCAACTTCCATCCCGATGTTGCTCGCTCCCCTCATCGGTAAGTATATCTTCAAATTTCACCCAGCCATTAATTTAGGCTGTTGCGGTGGAGCCCGCACCAGTACCGCCTCAGTGGGGATGGTTGCCGAAGCTGCCAACAGCCAAATTCCCATGTTGGGCTATACTGTTCCCTATGCCGTCAGCAATACTCTGCTGACTCTCTGGGGATTGGTGATCGTCCTGATGTTACCCAAATAAGATCCTCGGAGATTTTATGTTTGAGAAAATCAGCAACTAACTAGTGCATTCTACATTTTTAATTCTGCACTCCACTAGTTTTCCTTTGTCTCGTAATTAATTTTTCACTTGTCACTTTACTATCAAGGAGTATTTAACCCATGCCGCTTTCAGATAAAGATTCTATCCGCGAATACATCGATGATGATGTTTATGCATCTACTGATTTATCGATCTCGATGCCTAAATACAAGTTTCCAGAAAAAGAGCATTCTCCTCGCAACGCTTACCAAGTAGTTCACGATGAATTAATGCTCGATGGCAATGCCCGTCAGAACCTGGCGACATTTTGCCAAACATGGGTCGAGCCAGAAGTCCACAAACTGATGGACGAATGCGTCGATAAAAATATGATCGACAAAGACGAGTATCCCCAATCCGCAGAACTAGAAGCACGCTGTGTTCATATGCTTGCCGATTTATGGAATTCACCGGATGCCGCCAATACCATGGGTTGCTCCACTACAGGCTCCAGTGAAGCGGCGATGCTTGGTGGGATGGCCATGAAATGGCGTTGGCGAGAAAAAATGCGTGCCGCTGGTAAGCCCACGGACAAACCCAATATGATCTGTGGCCCGGTGCAAATTTGCTGGCATAAGTTCGCCCGCTACTGGGATATCGAACTACGGGAAATTCCTATGGATAAGGATCGTCTACTGATGACCCCTGAGGAAGTAATCAAGCGTTGCGATGAAAATACCATTGGAGTGGTACCCACCTTGGGTGTTACTTTTACCTGTGGTTATGAGCCAGTTAAAGCCGTAAGCGATGCCTTAGATAAATTACAGGAAGAGAAAGGCTGGGATATTCCGATCCATGTGGATGGAGCTAGCGGTGGTTTCTTGGCTCCTTTCTGTGTTCCAGAATTGGAATGGGACTTCCGCCTGCCCCGGGTTAAATCCATCAACACCTCTGGTCATAAGTTTGGTCTGGCACCTCTGGGTGTGGGCTGGGTGGTATGGCGTGATAAGAAGATCTACCCGAGGATCTGATTTTTAACGTTAACTATCTAGGTGGTGAAATGGCAGTCTTTGCCCTCAATTTTTCTCGACCAGGTGGTCAGATTGTCAGCCAATATTATAATTTCCTTCGCCTAGGCAAAGAAGGCTACCGTAAGATCCAGACTGCCTGTTACGAGACTGCACAGTATCTTGCCGATGAAATCAGCAAAATGGGACCCTTTGAGATTCTTTATGGTGGCGATATGAAGACTGGAATTCCGGCCTTGAGTTGGAAAATTAAGGATGGTTACGAAACCCACGGTTACACCCTCTACGACTTGGCCGATCGCTTGCGTAGTCGTGGCTGGCAGGTACCTGCTTATTCTTTACCCGCCAACTGTCAGGATATCGTGATCCAGCGTATTTTGGTTCGTCACGGGGTCAGCCGAGATCTGGCATCGTTATTAATTGAGGATACAAAACGCTGTCTCGATTACTTCAAAGAACATCCCATCACCAATCCACTGACGGCTGAAGAAGGTACTGGCTATCATCACTAAGTCTGAGTTTTTACCGCTCTCCCTTAAATTGTGGGGGAGCGATTTATTTAATGATTATTGTTGACCATTTTTAGAATTCGTGCGGTTCGTTTATCCAAGCTAACGACTATTCTAGTTGGGTGAGGATAACTAAATCAACTGATTTAGTAACTGTACTTTTGATGTAGGTGAGAGTCCTATCGTGTAAGAGATACACTGACACTCTATCTGGGCAGGGCGAGTTAGCTCGGAATCTAACAGACCCGATAGTTAGAGGATGGAAAAACTACCATAGATATTGCAAAATGGATAAATACAGTCTCTTTCTCACAGAGAAAAGAACTTGGAATGTATTTAACAAAGAAGCTAATAACAATCGGTACACAGTCAACCAATTGATAAAAAAGGCTTTTCCATCTGTTTCTTACAGCACAAATAAGCACATCAATGTCAAAGGGAATAAAAGTCCCTACGATAACGGTCATGCGTAGTTTGGAGGGGGGTTGTTGGAAAAGTGCCAATACTGGACTGGTAACTCGCTGGCTGCCTACCTTACTAAGGAGAAAAACAGAAAAATAATTTTTCTTGTTTTAAGTGTAGACAGAAAGACTGAAATAGTTTGAATTTTTAATTAATAATTTTGAATTGTTTTGACCAGTTATTGAAAGATCCCGTCCGAGGAGTTTAAAACGTGTGAATTATTGGGAATTTCCAGTTCGGTACCTGTTGCCGTCAAGTATTCGTTGCACGAATTTGCCAAACATGGTGGACAAATCCACCAGAACAAATCTGGTTGGGGCATTGCCTATCATGAGGGGAAGAAGCCGTTCTGTTCAAGGAACATGCTCCTGCCAATGATAGTCCTTTAGTAGGTTTTATTGAGTCCCATCCCCTTAGCACTAATTGTGCAATTGCCCATGTACGCTATGCTACGGCTGGTTATCCTAGTTTTGCCAATACCCATCCTTTTACACGAGAATTGGGCGGCCAGCGTCATATGTTTGCCCATAATGGTAGCTTAAAGGAGATTTGGCAGGAAATGACCTTGTCAGGGGACACCTTCCAACCCATTGGGGAAACTGATTCGGAATATGTCTTCTGTCTTTTGCTCGAGCGGTTGCAACCGCTGTGGCAACAGGAGAAAAAACCGCCCTCATTAGAGGATAGGCTGGAGATAATCTCCCAATTTGCCCAAGAAGTACGAGCGTACGGTCAAGCCAATTTTCTTTATTCCGATGGAGAAATCCTGTTCGTTCATGCCCATCGTCGGCGTTGGGAGGAAAACGGCGGTGTTAGCGAACCTAGACCGCCTGGATTGAGTATCAGAAATCTTGATGTTGGGGAACTATCGACGATGGGGTTACAGATTCAAGGTCTGGAAAAAGATACCGTAATTACCCTTGTCGCCAGCGTCCCTCTGACTGTCGAAGGATGGACACCACTGCCAGAAGGTTCGGTTATCGCTCTGTGTCAAGGAAAAGAAATCGCTCGTGTCGAACCTTAGGAGTAAAAGACTCCTGAACAAAAATCATATAAACCATTAGAAACGAACAACTGCCCAAAAGTGGGCAAAAACCACAATCAAATAAGTAATAGGAGATAGACTCATGCTCAGAGATCAAGAACGTGCTTATGAAGCCCTCAGTCCCTTTGAAATTAAAAATAAGCTGATCGAGATTGCCCAGGAACAAGTGACTGACCACCACGAAAGCCGAAGTACTCACATGATGCTCAATGCAGGGCGTGGTAACCCTAACTGGATTGCGACCACCCCTCGGGAAGCATTTTTCACCTTGGGGCAATTTGGTATTGCTGAAGCCAAACGAGTTTATGATGCTCCCAATCTCGGTGGTATGCCCCAAAAAGAAGGAATAGCGAATCGCTTTGATGCTTGGGCGGCTAGTCATACTGATGCCCCTGGTATTGATTTCCTCAAGGCTTCCATTGACTACGGGGTTAAAACTCTAGGTTTCGATCGAGAAGCATTCATTCACGAACTTACTGATAGCGTCATTGGTGATCACTATCCCGTTCCTGATCGCATGCTTGAACATACCGAGCAAGTTGTCCGGTGCTTACTTCGTGCAGGAGATGTGCGGCAAACGTCCTCCTGAGGGAAATACGATCTGTTTGCCGTGGAAGGAGGTACAGCAGCTATGTGCTACATCTTCAATTCTCTGATGGAAAACAAGCTCATGCACAAGGGAGATACCGTCGCCTTGGGTGCACCGATTTTTACCCCCTACATCGAAATTCCCCATAATCGAAGATTACCAATTTAAAACCATCGATCTGATCCCCGATGAGGAAGATGAGTGGCAGTACCCAGCCTCAGAGTTAGAGAAGCTCAGAGATCCAGCCGTTAAAGCCTTTTTCTTGGTTAACCCTGGTAATCCTGCCTCCTATGCCATCCGCCCCGAGGCTCTGGAGCGTTTTGCCCAATTCGTGAAAACTGAGCGTCCTGACCTGATTATTATTACCGACGACGTTTACGGCACTTTCGTCAATGGGTTTCGCTCCCTGATGGCGGTACTGCCCCAGAACACCATCGGTGTCTATTCCTACTCCAAATATTTCGGTTGCACGGGCTGGCGTTTAGGAGTAGTGGCTGTGCATGAAGACAATATCTTTGACCAAAAAATTGCCCAACTGCCCGAAAGCGATCGTCAAGCACTAATTAAGCGTTACAGCCGTATTGACCTCGACCCTGAGAACTTGAAATTTATCGATCGCATGGTTGCCGACAGTCGCCAAGTGGCCCTAAATCATACCGCTGGACTGTCTCTGCCCCAACAGATTCAGATGGTTTTATTCTCCATGCTATCTTTATTGGATACAGGGGACACCTATCGCCAACAGACCATGGCGATCCTGAAAAAGCGGATTGAAGCTTTATATAAGGGGATGGGAATTGAGCTTAAGCCCAGTGAGCTTGCTGCCTACTACTACCGTACCCTTGACTTTGAACTGTGGATGTGCAAGCATTATGGGGAGGACTTGGTCAACTTTGTCAAAACTAATTACGAGCCAGTAGATATCGTTTTTCGCCTAGCCGAACAGTTTTCTACGGTATTACTTAACGGTAGTGGTTTCGATGCGACAGATTGGTCGGCTCGGGTTTCCCTCGCCAATCTCAGCGACGATGCCTACGAACAAATAGGTAAGGATCTACATGCGATCGCTGCACAATATGTTGAGGAGTGGGAAGCAGCGAAAAATAAATAAAGGTTTACCTCTTCTGGCAGCATAGCTCCCTGCCTTCCAGAAACCATGTGCTTACGTCGGGAGCAGGAGATGCCCTTGTCAGTAAATCATTATAGTTCCTAAAATTCCCGCTCTGGATGATACGGGAGCCGATGAACAATTGTAGGTTCCTACAATCGTTTTCTAAGCTGATAAATACAACATTTTCTCTTTAAAAATTTGGAAATATTCTCTATGTACAATTTACTAAAATGTTTCTTCCGCCGATCGCCATTGAAAAAACTCTCTCTTGCCAGTTTGAGTACCCTAATGTTATTGACAATCTCTGAAGCAGCCCAAGCCAATACAGTACTGGAGAATGTTGCCCGCACGGGAAAACTGGTCATTGGTACATCTAGTGATCTCGTCCCTTACGCTTATTACAACGAAAAGGATGAATTTGTCGGTTACTCGATTGATATTGTTAATCTGATTAAAGCTGAGTTAGAACAAGAACTAAATCGTGAAGTAGAGCTTGTTTTTGTTGAAACCAATAGTATTGCTGAAGCGATTCCCAAAATGGAGAGTAATGAGATTGATATGGCTTGTAATGCTTCTTTCACCTGGGCTCGAGACCAGTTTGTTGACTTTACGGCTCGTTATAGTGTAGTCAATATCCGTTTGCTTGTGCCTAAAGACAGTACGATCGCTTCAGGTCAATCCCTAGCTGGCAAACGAATTGCTGTTCCTCCGGTTGATTTCGCACGTGCTTTACTAGAACTATCAGAACCTGAGGCTATTTTGGTCGATGTTGATTCCTTGATGGCGGGGATTGATGCCCTCAAGAGTGGGACAGTAGACGGTTTGATTGGTGATACCATAATCTTGGATGGACTACGCCAACAAATAGATCCTGATCAGTTTACTGTTATACCACCTCTTAACCAGCCTGCTTATCGTCGGTATGGATTAGCCTGCATGGTGCCACACAACAACTCCGGATTCCTGTTTATAGCGAACAAGGCGATTATTCGACTTATGGATGGTTACCTCACCGATAAACCAGAGGCACTTGCTACCGTCAATCGTTGGTTTGGTCCAGATGGTGTGGTACAGGGAATCACCACTCAAGATATTGAAAACTACTTTAAAAATAATCTTCTGAACTACGAACAGATTCCCCCCAATGCTCCGTAGCTTTTGGAAATCAATCATTATGAGTCATGGAGCTATCTATATATCTTTACCTATTGTCAAAATCACAAACATCTCTGAAGACCTATAAAAGTTATGAACCATAATCAAAAAACCTGGATTAGCTTTATTGCTATGTTATCGACCTTAACTGTCCCCCAAGTAGCCACTGCTGCTACTCCAGAGAAAAACCCCACTACAGTTTCTAACCTGGAGCAGCGTTTAAGTCGCATTCAAACCACCTTGAGAACCCGTGAAGATGAGTTATCAGAGGATATGAGCACCTTGGGAGAACTGGAGGCCGAAGAAATTGCCAGAGGATGGTTAAAGGGGAGACGCAGAAGTTTCCTTAATGGTCGTCGCGGTCGTGGCTTTCTCAATAACCGTCGTCGTTGGCGAGATCGTCGTCGTGGCTTCCTGAATTGGTAATACTATACCGGCAAAAATATCTGAAAGAAGTAAACTAGTACCATGAATATCATTCCATCTCACTCTCAAGTGCCACAAATGCAGGAGGAAACTGTACCTATTAATCTGAATGACTTTGGTCCGATTTCACTTGTTGTTCTGCAACCGACCTCTTTTTGTAATTTAGACTGTGATTACTGTTATTTACCTGAGCGTCATCTGCAAAAGCGTTTATCTCTGGACTTAATCGAGCCCATTTTCCAAGCTATCTTTACCAGTCCATTTCTCGGTGACGATTTTGATATTTGCTGGCACGCTGGCGAACCCTTAACTATGCCGATTAGCTTCTATGAAGCTGCTTTTGCCAAAATCATGGCGACTAATGCACGACATAATCAGAGTGAATTTACCTTTAGTCACTCATTTCAAACCAATGGTACTCTCCTGACACAAGCCTGGTGTGATTTCTTCAAACAGCATCCTGTTCATGTGGGCGTTAGTTTAGATGGACCTGCCTTTCTTCACGATGCCCATCGCCAAAATCGTCAAGGGAAGGGATTGCATCATCTCACCATGCGGGGAATTGATTATTTGCAAGCCAATGAAATATCCTACAGCGTTATTGCCGTGATCACCGAAGACTCTCTGGATTATCCCGATGAGATTTTTAACTTTTTTGTAGAACATGGCATCTCAGACGTAGCATTTAATTTTGAAGAAACAGAGGGAGTCAATCTTGTATCTTCTCTTGGTTCAGATCCACAGATTGAACAACGCTATCGGCAATTTATTCAGCGGATTTGGGATTTAACCAAGCAGAGTACAACAACATTTAGTTTGCGGGAATTTGAGGTGTTAGGCAGTTTAATCTATACAGGCGATCGCCTTCAGAACACTGAAATGAATAAGCCCTTTGCCATCGTCAATTTCGATACAGAGGGGAATTTTTCCACCTTTGACCCAGAGTTGCTGGGGATAACAGTGAAGCCTTATGGTTCTTTCATTTTAGGCAATGTATTGTGCGATAGTTTAGCCTCAGTATGTCAAAGTGAGAAATTTTTGCAGATTTATGAAGATCTACAAGTTGGTGTGAATCAATGCCGAGAAACTTGCAGCTATTTTGGGGTTTGTGGCGGAGGTTCTGGTAGTAACAAATATTGGGAAAATGGTACTTTTCGTTCGGCTCAGACTCAGGCTTGTTACTATAGCATTCAAGTTTTAACTGATGTAATTGTTGATGATTTAGAGAAGTATTTAGGACTGGCTACATCTTAGAAATGAGAATTAAATAAAAAAGATTTGCATGCGATCGCCATCAAATTAAAAATCTAGTTCAACGACCCCTCCACGTTGGAAAGTTAAATCAGAATAAGTAATACCATACTGTTTTAAATACATCTGTTCTCTTTGTTCAAATTGCTTAATTTGTCTTTTCTTTAAGGCTTCATATTGAGCAATACGAGACTCATTTATACCTTCAGATAACAGAAACTCACGATACTTGTTTCATCGTTCCATCTTCATGGTAATTTCGTTTATCGATCAGACGGAGTCTGGGTGGCGATCGGACTCCAAAAATCTGATGCTTTAGCCATTTTTACCTCCTTAATTTTTACAGCATTTGAACTTCTTTAGATCCTTTAGCTCTCCATTTTTTCTCATGCTAACTTGCACTGATGCAAAACGAGCAGATGATTTAGCCCATGCTCTTAATCCAGCTATTTTCTCTTTTCCCGAATCGCTAAAGGTACCGTTGATTTGATGGCTCGTTCAATATCTTGATACTGAATATTGGGATAGCGATCGTCATCAAAACAAGCGATTGCAACATCGTCAACTATACCAGCTAATTCCGCACCACTAAAATTATCAGCCAATTGAGCTAATGCTTCTAACTCTTGGTCAGTTAGAATAACATCGTGACGGGTTAGATGCAATGCCAATATCTCACTACGTTCAGCTTGATGGGGCAAATCGACGAAAAAGATTTCATCAAATCTACTTTTGCGAGATAATTCTGGAGGTAAAGAAGATATATCATTAGCCGTTGCCACAACGAATACCGGTGCTTTATGCTCACTCATCCACGTAAGGAATTGACCGAATACTCTTTGAGAGACACCATTATCATTTGCACCGCTACTACCAGCCAGACCTTTTTCAATCTCATCCATCCACAAAACACAAGGGGCAACGGCTTCCGCTGTTTTCAGGAGCTGACGCATATTTTTCTCTGATTCACCTACCAGTGAATTGTAGATATTACCCATATCGAGCTTGAGAATGGGAATACTCCACATTTGCCCGATCGTCTTGGCAACTAAACTTTTGCCAGTACCAGGTACACCCACAAGCATGATTCCTTTAGGTGATGGTAATTTGGAGTTACTTAATTGTTCAGAAAACAATTTAGAGCGTTGATTAATCCATTGTTTGAGATTATCTAATCCACCTACTGCCACATCAGGTGGTTCACTAAATTCTACCTGTAGTTTACGTAATTTATTTATTTTTAACTGGCTGACTCTCTGGTAACAATTTTCAGTGATACCTTGATCTGCAACTGCCGATAATCTGATGGCATCTCTAATTTCTTCGATCGTCAACCCCTGAGATGATCTGACTTTTCACGGTATCTTTTCCCTGAGAAAGGGTTTGGGTGTTAGGGGTTGGGTGATAGGGAAAATTCAGTTTTTGTTTTCGAGGGCACGAATCAATGCTGATAATAATCTTCCGAGGGATTCACATCTATTTAAAAGAGAATCAATGACTTTCCCCTCTCCTAACTTTACCCTTTTCGACAATAAAAGATGAGTTTCTAATTCTTTAAGAGAGCCTTGTGCTATGTATAAAAACTGTATATATTCTTTTCGGGTTTTTCGACCATGCCCCTCAGCGACATTGGCGGGAATAGAGGCTGATGCTCGACGAATCTGAGAAATTAACCCGTAAAGTTCTTCTTTGGGGAAATTGCGAGTAACTAAGTAGCATTCTTCTGCTAAATCCATGCCTGTTTGCCAAACCTTTAAGTCTCTATAGGATTGTATTCCCATCAGTTTCTAAGTGTTTTTTTTGACTGTTCAACTATTAAAGCTTATCCTCAATCCCTAATCCTAACACCCAACCCCTAACACCTAACACCTGTCAACCGAAAAAGATGCCGTGAAAAGTTAGCTGAGATGATCTGATTAACTTCTCTCCCTCTGGAGTATTTAGGTCTAGGGAATCTCGAAAAATATAAAATACTTTAAAAAGGTTACAAGTCCGAGATATTTTTGAGGAGTCTAAAATTGACAGAAGGAGTCGTCCGCTTATAAACTGAGGCCAGGAAAATTGAGAGTTAGAACCAATGAATCAATTTAAGGGGGAACCTTTTCAAGCCAGACTAGAAAAACTCAATCAACAGAAAGACTTTCTCCATCGACTCAATCAGATAATTCCCTGGGAAGAATTTAGACCCTTCTCGGACATTGTGTGGAGAGAGGACAAAAAATATCGCTTAATATTAAAATAAGTAGCTGTATTTCAAGCTACCTTTGAGAGTGAAGTTAATTACGGATTAGGGAAAAATACAACTTTACCGATAATTCCGAGTAATCCTGTCACCAAAACTCCGACAATACCAAAAAATCCTATAGTCATAGTATTTAAGCGATTCTCGACATTATCAAGTCTTTTAACTATTTGCTCATTTTGGGTTTTAATCTTCTCTACATCAATGTTGACAACTGTTAAATCGTTTTGAACACGATCAATTTTCTTATCAAGTAATTCAAACTTGGAATCTATTTTTTGATCTAGGTGGTCAAATTTTGAGTTTATTTTCTCGTCTAATTTATCGATTTTTGCGTCAATCTTATTGAGTACATCGATTAAATTAACTTCTATTGTTTGAGTCATGTTAAAATTCCCATTAAGATGTTTACAAATATTTAGTTAGGAGTAGGTTAGCCTCTACTTCTAACTAAAATTTTACTCTACTATTAACTATTAGACATCTCCAAAAATTTATGATTCTTTCATTATAAGCATTTGAAACCTTTTTACTCCTAGGGCGATCGCGCAGCGCCACTTCGTGATCGTGAAACGGCGCTGCGCGATCGCCGGCTCTTAATCCTGTTATTTCGTCAAAAATCAAGAAAAATCCAATTTTGATGAAAAAATATGGGTTAACAGAACATCAATTATTTCTCCCGTTTCACTCGTTTTCCGATGTTCAATTATTAAAGTTCCCATTCTTAATCTTACCAAACCACAAACGCTCAAAAAAACTGATTCATATTCCTCTTTTTTTAGTCTAAATCTTTCTCCCATAACCTTAAATATTTTGATTATTCTAATTAGATGCTCTACAAATATATCTGCATTTTCCCTCCAAATAGTTATGTCAGCTTTTGGTCCTAGTTCTCCTCCTACTACATCTACTATATCTTCCCCTTTTGGCAAACAAATTACTTGATTTTTAAAAGTCTGCATTTTTTTCTTTCCTGAATAATGCTTTTTTTGTTCTTCATAGTCTAGACTTCTTTCTATTTCTTGTTCTTCTGTATCTACTATGAGCTCATAATTAGTTAAGATTTTTTTGATTTCTTCTAGACTATCCTCGAACTTTTTTACTTGTTCTCGTAAGGAAGAAGGTAAGGCTAATTCTAATAATTTTTGCCATTTATGAAACACATTATTAGCAGTACTTTCACTCACTTTAAACATTAATGCTAATAACTGAAAATTAAGATGGTGTCTCAGATAAACCAAAGTCATAATTATTTGTTCTTCTTTACTTATTTTTTCATCCCTTCCACCTCCTACTTTATTAATTCTTATCTTCTTTTGTTCTTGTTTTTGATTCTCTTGTTCTTCTATAGCAGTCCTAAATAGCTTGTGGCATAATTCCATATTCATAAAGTTTAGGGAAATCAAATATTTGACCGTCCATAAAAAACTTAAATAGCCATTTTACTACTTTAAAAGATTTGCATAAATGATGGAATTCTCTGAGAAAACTTTTTCCTTGTAACCAAACGTCTTCTACCGGGTTTTGTTCTGGAGCATTAGGGGCAAATTTTGTACAGATTATTTGCCATTCTTCCTCTGATAAATCTTGATTAATATCATTTAAGTATTCTCTAAATTCCTTCGAATCATGATAAGTTGCCCCGTCCCAAAATATTGCTAATTTTTTCCCTGGTCTTTGCTTTTGTAAATACTTGATAAAATTGATAGTATTTTCTGTATTTCCAGTTTCATATTCTTTCACAATAAATTCTTTTGTTTGATAATCCAATGCTCCATAATATGTTTGTCTACTTTTTTCATTTTTTATCGGAATTTCTATTCTAATATCTGTTCTTCCCCAAACATATCCTAAAATGTCTCCCCAGAGAAGATGGCATTCATCAATCATAAACATAGCTAGCTTTCCTGCTTCTATTTCTGGTTTCCATTTTTCTAACATTTCCTGAATTTCTTTTTTTTTGGCTTCCACTAATTCATCATTTCTTGCTGGATTCTTTTTTTGAGTTTTTTTCCAACTTATTCGTGCTTCTTTTAATAAACTATAATAACCTTGATCGGATTCAAAAATAATATTATACTCCTGGTGTAAGTAAAGTTTTAAATCTGATAGTCTCAGGTATTCTTTTTCTCTTAACCAATGTATAACTTTTTGTTTTTCTTCAGCTTTTAAGTAATTTTTACGTCCTTTATATTTAACTCTTAAGTTTTCCACTCCTTCAAATATTGCACAATTTGTCCACTTACTTATAAACTGATGTGATACACCCAATAAATTTTTTATTTTAGAAAAATGGTTTCCTTGCAACTTCATTTTTACCGCTAAAGCTCTTTTAATTTCTCGAGCATCTTTTGTTTGATTGATAAAATGCTCTAACTCATCTAAAGTACTCATTGTTATTCTTTCTATTTTGGTTTTAGGCTAATATTATATCTGCCACAACTCAAATAGGATTGCTATAGCAATTTTAGATATTTCCCTAAATCTTGCAACTGATCATAATTAATACCTAATAGTCTTTTAGTTTCTTGGGGATGGCTCTGAATATAGTTCCAAGTATAATTATTCATTGTTTTTGATATTTTTTACCTCAGAAGTTAAAGTTATTATACTAATTTTCTGATATTATTATATTTTGGAGATGTCTAATAAAGTTAATTATTTAATTGATAGATAAGTTGATTTTTCTCCTAGTTCTGCATACTTTAAGGCTTCTGCATCACCATTAATTACTGCTTCTTTAAGTGCCTTTTTATCTACTTCTATTGTTACCTTCTGGTATTGTTGAGGATAGCTTTTAGCATCTTCTCTGATTGAGATACACTTCTGTGACTTCTTATAACCCACATTCCGCACCTCAAACTGTATAAATTCAGATTACGAGGTTAGAGGTTGAACAGTGATTGACTACGACAAGAAATACTCAGTGATTAGTTCTCTAGCTTATAAAGAGAACTCAGATAAATTAGTAGAAAAATGAGCAACGTTCCATTAATCATTTAGGATTAATTGCTGGAGTTATCTGAGGGGGCGACAACGCATTCATAACGCAGATTGGATAAGGGAAATAGCTCTCATACCTTGACGATAATAAGAGTGTTTCTGAGGAAATAAAGAGGTTAATTCTTCCAATTGTTCTTGGAAAAAGCAGATTTCACTTAGCCATTTTATGGCATTTAAACCAATAGAAAAATCACTATTTCTTTTATATTTTCTTCCTTTTTCTGTCGGACGAACTAAATATTCACTTATTCCTTTTCTTTTAATTTCTTCCCCTATAAATGTTGAATAGCTGTAGGATAATGTTATTAGTATAATTAAAGAAATTAGTCGTTCATTTTCAACTTTTGTGCTCTCTAAATTATATCCTCCTAATTTCAAATCTCTAAACATTTCTTCAATCCCCATTCTTTTGGAATAAGCGGAGATTGTTTCCGACATATTTTCTAAATTTGTTAAAATAAACCATGGTTCTTTGCTAGATTTATGACCATAATTTCTTTTCCACTTTGCGGCTAAATTAATTCCTGAAAATCCCTTGGTTTTTGTTACTTTTATTCCTTGATAATATACCGAGAATCCTGGACATAAACCTAATTCACTTAATCGAAACCATATATCAGTTTCTAACTCCACATATTCACTCTTTTTTAAACGTAGAGATAAATAAACCTGTTTCTCTACTGATAACCACTTTGCTAAATCTACAGAGCAAAATTCCCTATCTCCTAAGACAATTATTTTATATTCAATTAATAAATTAATACTCGGTTCTAATACTTGTTTTTGTTCTAATAAATTACTGCTTCCTTTTTTATCTAGTAATGTAAAATAAACGGGAATAGCTCGTTGATTATAAACTAAACTTACCATCAATATATTAATATTTTGCCACTGTGTTCTATCAATTACGAAATAGATGACTTTTTTCGATTCCCAATTATTAATAATCCCTGATTTTAAAATGGGAAACCAGATAGTTTCAATTTTCCAATTTTCCAGACTTAGAAATCGTTGTAACTTTTTAATTCTACTTCTTAATTTAATCGGATAAGGAAAAAGTTTTGCCATTTCTTCTAACCTGACAGTTTTAAGATTTTGAAGTAAGTTAACTAAAAGACAAAGAGTTAAATATTGAGGTAAATTAAACTGCTTTTTTAAATTATCCTGATAATATTGAGGAAGTTGAAACATTTTTTTCTATGGCAATTAATATAAAAACTGAAAATATCTTATCTTTATCCAGATTAGCATGTTCAATCCCTTATAGAATCGTCTGTTTAGCTTCATTGTCGCCCCCTCAGCTCTATCCACTTGTTAAAACTTGAAAACTCCCACAAATGCGGACAAGCCACCAACCCATGCTTCACCGGATTGTAATCCAGATAATCCAGATGCCGCTGTAAATCCACATCATCCCGAATTGTGTGCTCCCAAAACTGACGCTGCCAAACATCACTTTCTCGGTGCTTGCGACGCG
Organism: uncultured cyanobacterium; assembly: GCA_963724445.1. Taxonomy (GTDB): domain Bacteria; phylum Cyanobacteriota; class Cyanobacteriia; order Cyanobacteriales; family Xenococcaceae; genus Waterburya. The sequence continues at coordinate 15,506 of CAVRWR010000132.1, forward strand.
ATATAGAAACCGTTTGTGGAAATGCACGGTAACCCCGTACCGATCGCCTAAATAACACCTTCAACCGAGAAACCCGCTGGGAATAATCTGAATCGCTTGGCGGCAATCTCCAAAGAAAATGAATATGCTCCGGTAAGACAACCGCCCCAACAATCTCAAAAGGTCGCTCAGTAAGCATTTGGGCAACAGCAACCCGCAACCGGAAGACATTTTCAGATTCAGAAAAGAGTGGTGTACGACGATACCAGGACTTACGCACCAACACCACCTGTAGGGGCAATGCCCCCGTGCTTGCCCCGATCCTACGCCAGATATAGAGGCACTGCGTAAGTCCTGGATACGTTACCAACGTCAGAAAGAACGTTCCACCAGGCACGATCGCACGACGATAGTCAGACATTGATGTTTGAATTCAAGAAATTAGTGGGCATTGTTTTTACACTTTCTCAAAATGCCCAACTCCTTGACAAACAATGCCCACCCTACTCAGTACTCATAGGTATCCCTTAAGTTACCCATCATCGACAAGTCTGGCTTTGTCGCGACATCGCACGCCAGGCACTCCGCCAGTGCGATCGCCTTTGGCGGTGAGCGGAGTGCGATCGCTGCTCTTGTAGCGACTGTCTTGATTGTCAAGCGATCGCCGATCTTGTAGGGTGCGTTAACGCAGTGTAACGCACTGCTAACTTTTAGGAACGTATCACCCATATTAAAATTGTGGTTTACACTTACTGCTGTTGTTGTCTAGCATAAGCATCCACGAGATTACGAATCATGGCTTGATACGAAGCATTATGATGTTGAGCTTCGCGTTTAAAATACTCAATGCTTTCCTTAGTAAATTCCATCGTTACCCGTACAGTATTTTTCTTCGGCACTAACTGCTCTGGTGGTGGTAGAAAATCTTTGACAATCGTAACATTACCAATCGGTTCTGCGGGATCAGGGGTTGTGTTCTTCATAAAATCTCCTCTGCCAAAGATTACTCTCTTTTCGTTTCTGTCGTAAACTTGAAATATTTCGTACAATTTCGAATGTCTCACCATAACGTTTATTCACAAATGTCTTAATCAAACGTGGGCGAGTGGACAAATCACCATCCCCTTCCGGCAATGTCCACAGACAATGAAAATGATCGGGCATTGAGGAAGATGGTTAATCGTGGTTCTGCCGTCACCTATTTTAGTGCGATCGCGGAAGAGGATTAAGGGGGTGATCGCACTTCTCACCCTACTTTTTTCGGTGTGGCTGAATGAAGGTAGAAATAGGGCGATCGCTTGTAGTTAAATCTGAAGTGCACTCAAATTGCTGTAAATCTTTATCTGTCATCAACGGACAATCTGGATCGGCAATGGCTGCTAAAGCAATTTCTTCATCCGTCATAGCTTTAACCTTTTTCCAATCTGTTTCTCCTTGTAATGGTTTTGTCGAACCATCTGCAAGAACTTCAACTACCTTGCCATTAGGTAATTGTCTAGCTGTTATCGTAGTAGATTTTTCTTTCATTTTTGTGTGCCTTTCTTGCCGAAATTATTCGATATTTACTGTCTCGCTTTGTGTAGACTACAAACAATATATTTTCTTCAACTTTGCCGATTACTTTCCATCTTATTTCCTCATAATTCTGACGTTCACTGATAGCTTCAAGGCGGTTGGTGTCAAAAAATATTTGAATGGCATCTGGGAAATCAATTCCGTGTTTCTTAAGATTTAAAAGCCGTTTATTTTCATCCCATTCAAAATTCAACTCCATCATAACAAAAAACACTAATAAGCGCGGGCTATATAATAGACCATATTTGGTCGAATTATAGCGTTTATCCGATTGCATCGCTTCGCTGTGCGATCAGTGCGATCGCTGATCTTGTAGGATGCGTTCCTTTCCACAACCCCTATTCCCAACTTAACCCATGCCATGGGAACGCACCACCCTCAATGTTGATTTTTGATGTATGACGTTGTCTTTAACACATCCTACTTAATTATCCCAAGATCCTTGAGGTTGTTCTTTTCTGCCATCCATACCCCAATCGGTTGGATAAATGCCCTGAGCAATAAACCGATGAATGCTAGAAAACTGCCAATCTTGAGGATTTTCAC
>CAVRWR010000133.1:0-19652 GCA_963724445.1 uncultured cyanobacterium
GACTTCTATGTCTAGCAGCTTGAGGACGGTTTCTACTGAATCTGAGGGCTTAACCGTAACTGGATTAGCTACCATTACCTCTTTGATTAATGTCACTTGATTAGTCATTACACATCTCCACAACTTAGTTTTACGAACTTACTAATTCTGGAGTCAGACGCTTGAATACCAGACGCTCGTTTTCCACATCAATAAAAATAGTGTCGCCATTTTTTAGTTCGCCCCGCAGAATCTGTTTGGCAATGGGAGTTTCTAGCTCTTTTTGAATCGCCCGTTTGAGAGGACGTGCGCCGTAAACAGGGTCGTAACCCATGTCTGCCAGCCAATTGAGCGCAGGATCGGAGAATTTGAGGGACATTTTTTTGTCTTCGAGTCGTCCTTCGAGGAACTGTACCTGTAATTTGACAATTTCCCGTAGTTGTTCTTTAGTAAGGCTATGGAAGATAATATTTTCGTCGATGCGGTTGAGAAATTCAGGACGGAAACTGGCACGCATTGCTTCGGTAACGCGATCGCGCATTTCTTCATATCTGCTGTCATCTCCCGCCAGATCGAGGATATATTGCGAACCAATATTGCTGGTCATGATAATTACCGCATTTTTGAAATCTACCGTATGTCCTTGAGCATCGGTCAGGCGACCATCATCCAAGATTTGCAGCATCACGTTAAATACATCGGGATGAGCTTTTTCAATCTCGTCAAAGAGAATTACCGCATAGGGACGACGGCGAATTGCTTCGGTTAGCTGTCCCCCTTCGTCATAACCGACGTATCCTGGAGGCGCACCAATCAGACGGGCAACGGTATGTTTTTCCATATACTCGGACATATCGATCCGCACCATGGCATCTTCGGTATCAAACAGATAGGCTGCCAAAGCTTTGGCTAGTTCGGTTTTACCTACCCCTGTAGGACCGAGGAAAATAAAGCTAGCCAAAGGACGATTGGGATCGGCTAGTCCCGCGCGAGAACGCTGGATAGCATCGGCAACGGCGGTAACGGCTTCTGACTGTCCGATGACGCGCTGATGGAGTTCGTCTTCTAAATGTAAAAGTTTTTCCATCTCCGACTGGATTAACTTACTGACAGGAATCCCCGTCCACTTAGAGATGATTTCGGCGATATCAGCCTTCGGTAACTTCTTCTCTTAGCAGCGATTTACCAGTGGTTTGATTTTCTGCTAGTTTGGCTTCTGCTTCTGTTAGCTGTCGCTGTAAATCGGTAAGCTTACCGTATTTAAGTTCGGCTGCCAGATTGAGGTCGTAATTGCGTTCTGCCTGTTGAATTTCGACGTTAACGTTGTCGATTTCCTGTTTAATAGCGCGTAGGCGATCGATGAATTCTTTTTCTGACTGCCATTGAGCATTAAATGCCTTTTGACTTTCTTTTAGGTTTGCCAGTTCTTTCTTTATCTTTTCCAAACGTTCGGCTGAAACGCTATCGGTTTCATTTTTCAACGACAGCTTTTCCATTTCCAGTTGCAGAATTTTACGGTCGATCTCGTCGAGTTCTACTGGTTTGGAGGTAATCTCCATTTTCAATTTAGCTCCTGCTTCGTCTACCAAGTCGATCGCCTTATCGGGTAAAAAGCGATCGCTAATATAGCGAGTGGAAAGAACTGCTGCTGCTACTAATGCCGTATCGGCTATTTTTACCCCATGATGGAGTTCATAGCGTTCTTTAAGTCCCCGCAGAATTGAGATTGTATCTTCAATACTCGGCTGATCGACATATACCTGTTGGAAACGCCGTTCTAATGCTGCATCTTTTTCAATATACTTGCGATATTCATCGAGGGTAGTTGCACCAATACAGCGTAGTTCGCCCCTTGCTAACATGGGTTTGAGCAAATTACTTGCATCCATCGAGCCTCCCAGCAGCTCCCGCACCAACAACGGTGTGCATTTCGTCGATAAACATCACGATCTGTCCTTGAGCTTCCTGAACTTCTTTGAGGACTGCTTTGAGCCGTTCTTCAAATTCTCCGCGAAATTTCGCTCCTGCAATCAATGCACCCATATCGAGAGAAACAATTACGCGATCTTTGAGGGCTTCATTTACTTGGGCTAAGTAATCCTCTAAATCTAGTCCATGAGATGCAGCCAATTTCTTTAAAGCATCTAGGCTTGGCTGAATACCTTCATTTTCAATTCTTCTCAGATGCCTGTCTGAAATACCATCAATTGCATCTTGATTTAGTTTGTGGGCTTTTCTGACAGCAGCGATCGCCTTGCCGAAGGATTTACCGTACTCTAGTTTTTTAATTAGAAGCTGCTCTTTAAATTTAGGATCGACGGCAGCTTTTAAATCCTCTAAATCGACATGAAGATCGGCACACTCCCAATAAAGGTAACTACCATCCTCATCAATCTCAAAATTACTTTTCTCTAATTGGGGGACTCGATCTAAACAGGGAAGGGAACTAAAGGGTATTTCCCAGGTTTTTAAGTCACACCCCATAACAAATAGTGAATTGGACGATGCAGAGGCGATCGCAATTAACTCAGCTTCAGCCTCCCATTCCCAAGCCGATTTAATTCTTTTGGCTGCTTTAGGGTCAAAGCCATAATATGTCTCTACGGGCTGATTTTTCTCCTTCACCTGAAGAATTACAGAGTCTTCTAAGTAAATTAAATCTAGTTCTGAGGATGTGTGGTTATTTTTAATAGCCTCACTTCTCAAACGATTGAGGTTTAACCAGGAGGTAGCCTCATTGTTTGCCCCGTCGTCAACCGAATACGTAGAGTCTGTTTTAGTATTAAGGCTCATTAATCCATTTTCTCCCTGACACATACTTGAGTTGACCAATCAAGTAGAAGCTTCTCTCTATTGCTGGTGACAAAACCGAGTATGGCTTTTTCCTCTTTTGAGGTAAGGGTAACTGACTTATTTTTGGGGAATTTAAACGAGTAATCTAAGCCGTTTTTTGATGAGGTTAGTATATACACTCTAATTTCCCACCTTCCAGACTTTTTGACGTGAAAATGTGGGGGGTGATGGTCACTCGAACGAAAAAACGCTTGTAACCCTTTAAGACTAAACTCTTCGATTCTCCCCAAAAAGAAATTCTCCTTGATTGGATAATAATCATGATGGCACAGATAGGACATGATTTACAAATACTATAAAATTATGTCCTATTTGACTAAAAACAGTCATTGCGTTCCAAAAAAATATCTTTTGAAGAATATCTAAGCTATGACGATGGCACGAATATACATTATGAATTAGTTGATGGTCAGTTAATCGAGATGCCCCCTGCAAGCTTTTTACATTCAGATATTATCGATTTCATTGCCGATTGTTTTAAAGCGATCGCAACTCAGTACAAACTAGATATCAAGGTCAAAACTGGGGATGTAGGAGTTAGAACGGGGATGAATTCATCAAGGATTCCCGATATCTCAGTTATTGATGGTCAAGTCTGGAAAAGCTACCGTCGGGACAAAAGTGCCGTTATTGAAGATGGTTTGATGCTAGCTGTAGAAGTGGTTAGTCCAGGATCTGATACTGCTGACGAACTTAACATAAGAGGAAACTGGCGATCGCAGGCAAGTGAAAATAGCCAAGCTAATCAGGAGCTAATTTGGCGTATGACCACGATTCGTGAATTAAAGGGTCATATCGACCTCAAAGCCCTGTCCTGACTAGGTTTAATTTTTGTATTTTTTATAACTACATTTTGGACAATCAAGAACCAGGAATCAGGGAAAATTCAAAATCAAGAATTGGAGGCTTTCGACTCAGATTGAGACTGTAACTACCAAAACGATTAATATGTTTAGTCAGATAGGGACTCAACGCACGGGTAGTGTTTTAATTCTGTGGAAGTACTATTTAGATATCTAGACCAAATTCATATCTGTTGATAAATAAGCCAATCACAATATCGTGCATTTCTTCAGACTTGGAAAAGCAAATAGTTTTCCTGGCTAAACGTTTAATTCTCGTTCTTAGGGTTAAATGTTTTCGCTCTATCTTCTGCATTTTATACTTACTAACTTCTCTTATTTCTGCCGAAATATGGCGTTCATAAGTCTTTAACCCATCTGTATAAAACTTCGTAATTCCAAATGGTTCGAGAAGTTGTTTGAGTTTGAGGAACATTTCATCAGTTCTGGAACCTAAAACATAAGCTAGCACTTCTCCTGTCTGGTGGTCGATTCCATGCCACAACCAACGTTGGTTTGATTTTTTCTCGACGAAGCTTTGCATTTCATCCACTTCAACTTTGAACGGAACAATTTCTACAATTGTTGTGCAGCAATTCTTTGTAGAGAGAGCTTTTTGGTTAACTTTTTGGAGTCGATTTTGTTTTTTTTAATTCTTTGATTACTGTAGAAGTACTAATTTTCAACACTCTAGCTGTATCTCTAACTCCACTGCCATTAACTGACATATCAGCTATTTTCTTTTTCACTGAACGTTTTGAACCTTCGTTGCTATAGTCGAGCAGAAAAGTCCGACGAAGGCATTCTTCATTGCGACAACGATATCGCTGTTTACCTTCTCCAGATAATCCATGTTTAACGATATCTGTGGAGTGGCAATCTGGACAAGTTACAGCTATAAAAACAGTCATTAATAATTTCTTAATAGTTAATTTATTTCTCAAGATATCACTCTCAACCACAGAATTGCAACACTACAAAACGAAAGAGAGTTCGCGAATATTAATCGCGAACTTAGTTCCATAAAGAAGGGGCAACAGAAATGAGAAGATTGATTCTGGGTTTGTCCAAACCGATTTCAATCTACATCATATTACCGATGCCCCAAAACAACTATAATCAATCAAAACAAGAGTTCGAACAGTTTCGAGATAAGTTGTATCAAAGTTTTAACTATAGACGAGATACAGTAATGGATTTGCTTGATGCTATCAATTAGACTTGTCAGGAAGTTAATTATGACGTTCTTGGCGATCACCCTCTTTTGCTAATACTATTCATATTTCTTGATTTCAGTCTGTTGGCGCAGCGGATTAACTGATTGCTCAATTTTTACTCTTCTTCACTAGTAAATTTTCGACCCTGCAATCTGTTGACAACAGGCATCCTCAGCTTAGATGGAGTTTTGTGATCGTCCTTTTTCCTTTTTTTAGTACGAAATTAATCTGGGATAACTTCGATAAGTCCTGTTTTAAAGGCTGAATCGTAAGTAATAACAGGAATTTGTTCTAGCTCACTTTGTGCCATAATCATACGGTCAAAAGGATCTCGATGTTGTATCGGCAGTAATCCTGCTCGTAGAGAATGAGCTGTAGTAATATTCAGTTGTACAAATCCAGCTTTTTCTAAAATATTTTCATAGTCTTCCAGTAGTTCTTTTACTTCAGGTAGTTTTCCAATACGATATTTTGTAGCAATCTCCCAAGCAGATGCACTACTCACTATGATTTTTTTGCTGGGATTCTGAATTATTTCCCTCGCATTTTGCTTTAGTTTTGGATCGTTAAATATCCACCACAATAATATGTGGGTATCAATTAAATATCTTTTTCCCATTCTTGAAGTTCTGACTCAGGTAAAGGTTCAAAAAATGCTTCGCCAAGATTGCCTTTGAGCAAACCAGGTGTTCGAGGCTTGTCGTTCTGTTGGTTTACTCCAAGACGAAAATAATGTATCAATTCGTAGATTTGAGTAAGTTTATCTTCTGGAATTTCATTCAGTTCATCAATAATTTTTTGAATAATCATTTTTTCTCTGCGATTACCTTATCTCTTCCTGTTTTAATTAGACCACTTATTTTCTCTACCTTATCGCTGATTACGCCTCATTATCTTTTTGAAGTAATTAAGTGAATATCCCCTAGTCACCGCACTCTCCCACTTTTCCCAAGAACCAGACAGACATACCCATTGCTCACCCTCTCGCATCTCCTGCCCAGAGCAATAGCCAAGCTGTTTAGCTAAGTCATACCAATGACGGAATACTGCACCTTTGTCTATCTCTTCTGATCAGCGATCGCGAACATCGGCAAATACATCTGTCTCAGTCTCTAATTCTTCTAAATTGTTAGAGGAGCGAAAGTCTTGTAATGATTCCCAGAAGCTAGATTTAAGAGCGGTCAAACGCTGATATTCTGATGATGAGAGAATGACAGCAAAGGGTTCTCCTGACTGAGTAATTTCAATCGGATTACCCTGGCTTATTTGCTTTAGTACTTCGGGCAGGTTTTGATTCAGTTGTTGGGTTGAATATTGATTTTTCATGTTTTTCAATAGCCTTATCGGAGGGCGGACAATAGAAATGTCCAGATCTCAATTATCAACTAATCTTGTTTGCCCCGTTAACAAAAATACAAACTTTATCATGCCATCGAAAACAAAGCTGGAATCAGCTTATGGTTGTTATTTGGTACTAAAGCTTTTAAGAAATTTCCAGAAAGATTAGTAGCTTGTTCCCCTGCTGTTTTACTGGTGATCGTTCTGAGTGTTTTTTCTATTTCCAATCATTAATATGTAGGTTACTGTTGCTGAAGTAAGTCAGCAAGTCAGCACTTTAATTAATGAGCAAGCATCAGTTATGATTACTGCCTTCATCAATTTAAAGGGAGGCTCGACTAAAAGTAGTAGTGCGGTTCACCTATGTCGTTATCTATTAGGTAAAGACAAAACTGTCGCTTTAGTTGATGCCGATTCCCAAGCCACTAGTTCAACCTGGATTAATAATTTAGAAGACGATATACCCCGCCCTCAAATTTATCGACTAACCGAACCAGATCCTTTATTAGATCAAATACCAGAGATCGCATCATCGGCAGATTATGTGGTTATTGATGGTGCTGGGGGATTAGCAGAGGTACAGAGAACCATTCTGTTATTAGCCGATTTGGTATTTATTCCCATTCAACCTAGTGCGCCTGATATTTCAGCAAGTCATCAAGCAATCAAGGCAGTAAGTAGAGCCAGACAAATCAGAAATGGTAAACCATCTGCTTATACATTTCTCTCCCGTGTAGTGCCAAAAACTTTACTGCTAGCAGAAGCTAGAGAAGTGTTATCGGCATATAAAGATGTTCCCCTGCTCAAAGCAGAGATACCACAGCGTCAGGTAGCAGCCGATGTTATGGGACAGGGGGCAACATTATTCGATCTTAAAACTCGTTCTGCTAAAGAAGTAGCTAACTTTTACCGTCAATTATTCGATGAGGCTTTTAACTATGGCTCGTAAAAAATTATCCGATGCCCAAAAACAGTTTATTGCTGGTGATGACATGAAGTAATCAAGCTCCTCAGCAAGTACTTGCTGAAGCAAATACTGAAGTCAGTACTGAAATATCCGATCGACATCGGAGCTAATCTAAAACAGGAATTATTTGGCGATCGCAAATCGAAAGAGTCTAGCATCAGATTTACAGTGGACATACCAGAATCATTAAATAAAAGACTGGCTCAATTGAGCGTAGATACGGGCAAACCTAAAACTGAGTTGGTCAGAACTATACTAGATCGCGCATTAACCAGTCTTGATTACTGACTTGCTGAAGTGATTCAGCAAGTACTTACTGTGTTCTAGATAAACAATCCCACATCAACCGAGAAAAATTCAGCTAGAGCTTTTGCCTGGGCTTTGCTGATACTGCGTTTACCGTTAACTACTTCTGAGACAACTCCAGTAGAACCAATTACACCAACTAAGTTTTCTTGTTTGATACCACCTGCATCCATTAGATGTAGCAGCATTGAATGGGGTGTTCCTTGAGGAATGGGATATTGTTCGTCCTCAAATTTTTCAATCAGAGTAACTAACAATTCAAGGATCGTATCTTCTCCAGGGGTGCGATTAGCCCTATGTTCTAATTCAGTAGCACTCGCTATGGCGAGATCGTTCTCTGCTTCAGTTTCGATGACTTTAGGTTGATATTTGGCTAGTAATTGGGCGTAGTCTGAGGGATTAGTAGTAAGGGTCATTTTTCCATTTATCCTTCTTCCATCTATTTAAACTTCAAATGCCTAACGGCGCGACGTTTTCTACTCTCCCCCCGCTTGTCATATTTGGCGGTGGTCGCGGGGGAACAGTGTCCTGCTAATTCTTGAACTGTCAGCACATCTTCCCCCGATTCGAGGAGGTCGGTGCAAAAGGTGCGTCGAAAGTCATGGGGGGAAAAATGCTTTATTCCCGCCTTTTTTGCTCTAGCTAATATCAGCTTGTAAATACCATCGCCGTTACTAGCAAAGTGGCGTAGGGTAATCTTTCCGCCTCTGTGGACGGGACAAATCAACGCCCCAGGGGTAGTTCCTCTAACTTCTAACCAATCTTCAATTAGGGCGATCGCGTCGGGGGTGAGATAGACCAATCGATGTTTGTTGCCTTTGCCCTTGAGTATGGTTAATTCTCCCGTCTTGAGACACAAATCCTGATACTTAAGTTGAACCATCTCCTGTCGGCGAATACCGCCACAGCGCAAGATGGCGATCGCCGCAGCATCTCTCAAACCAAGGGCATCTCCTTGTTGGTAACAGCTAGCAATCAAACTTTCTATTTCACTAATGCTTAAAGCCCTACCCCTAAGTTTTCCCGTTCCTTTGACGTTGGGCAGATCGATGGCTTTGTGATAGTCATTGGCATCCATCAAATCAAGGCGGTAGGCTTCTGTTAATACCCGACGCAGTGCCACGAGCATTTTGTTGGTAGTTGTGGGGGCGAGTCGTTCTTTAAAAGCAGTTCTGACGGCAGCGGTGTGATGGTAGCGCAATTTTGACCAATCGAGAGAAAAAGCGTCACATTCACCATCCGTTAGTAGTTGGGCGATCGCATTAAGGGAATACAGCATGGTGCGACGCGAACCTTCACTCAAAGAACTAAGGTATACGGCTGCGGGGTGTAGAGTTACTGGTACGGGTTTTTTTAGCTTTAATTGTTCGGCTTGGGAGTAGAGCAGGTAGCTCACGATGGTCTATTTTAGGATTGCTTCTTTATTCTCCCACCAACACCGCACATTTTTAACTTGCCGACCACTGTAATCTTTGCTTCAGAACGGTCTTCGGGTTTTGGTTTGACTATGATTTCGATATCATTACCCAAGGCATTGAGAAAACGCAGCAACCGAGCCGTAGAAAAGCCACTCAGTTTACCTCTAGTTAAAGCGGAAACTTTGGGCTGGTCTATTCCTAATAGTTCGGCAGCTTCTATTTGAGTGAGTTTTTTTTGCTCGATCGCCGAACTGATTTTTGAGGCTAGTTCGGCTTTGACTAATCTCTCTTCAGGATTGGGCAGACCTAAATCTGCAAATACATTACCGCTACCAATATGTACTCTTGTGTCTTCAGTCATAATCGTTTTTATTATAGGGAGTGAAGGGTCGTGAGAAGTGAATTTTTCACTAGCTTTTTGATTTAGCAGTCAAAAAGAGAACTAACTATTAATAACGACAAAGTACTATAAATAAAATCTCAATGTAGCGTTAATTTATTAAAATCGTTGATGAACCCCAATATTACCCTGACTCAAAAGCAATTATCAGAATTTTTATTAAATGTAGCCTTAGTCCGTCCTGTATTTATCTGGGGTGCGCCTGGAATTGGCAAGTCTTCCTTAGTCGAAAATTTTGCCTTGGAACTAGACCTTACCTGTGTCTCTCTATTAGGTAGTCAGCTTGCCCCAGAAGATCTCATCGGCGTACCTCAAATAAAAGATGGTACTAGTTCTTTTTGTCCCCCTAAAATGATTGCCAAAGAAGAACCCTATTGTTTATTTTTAGATGAGTTGAATGCTTGTTCCCATGAGGTGCAAAAAGCTTTTTATAGCTTGATTAACGACAAAAGAATTGGTGAATACCATTTACCCGAAGGTTCGATTATTATTGGTGCTGGCAATCGCGCTCAAGATAATGCGATCGTCAAACCGATGTCGTCGGCGTTAATCAATCGTATGGTACACGTTCACCTAAAAGTATCCCATCGCGATTGGTTGGAGTGGGCGCACAATAATAATATTCATCCTTGGGTACTCGAATATATCCAAACTCGACCCGACCATCTCTGGAGTCAGCCACCAAAAACCGAAGAACCATTTTCCACTCCCAGATCTTGGCATATGCTCAGTGATGCTTTCCATGAATATGGAACAGATCTAAATCCCCAATGGACGGAGATTTTAGCCAATGGTTGTTTGACTCCCCACCATGCCACTCAGTTCAAAGGATTTATCAAACAAATTAATAGCCAGTACCAACTTAAAAGCATCATTAAAGGTGAAACTAGCTGGCCGAGTAAACCTGAAGACCGCGATGTTTTATATTTCTTAGCCCAATCTTTTCGGAGTCAACTGATTAAAGAGCTACCACCAGAGAAAAAACAACTTAGTAGTAGTCATCAAGAATTAGCTCACCGCGCCAAAGCTTTGTTAAAGGATTTAGCAGCTTTGAGTTTAGAGATTGCTCAGATGGTGGTCGCAGAACAAGATAAAGGTTATACTTTGCCGAGTTGGTTAATGGTGGAAATTGTTCGCGATTTGCCCCGTTTGGTTCAGAAGAAAAAATAACTAATGGCAAGAAAGAAAAGTAAAAGATCTCAGCTAGATCCAGCGACTAAAAATTTTAATCAGGGTCGGTTAATATTGGAGCGACATCCGATGTTTGCTCCTTTGCTTCATCACGCTAATTTAGTTCGTCGTCAAGGAGAATTTGTGTCCAGAGAAAGCTTGGGCAGTGGTTACAAATAACGGAGATATTCATTGCCATCCTACTCGTCGAGGTTTGCCAGAAGAATGGACTTATGTTTTAGCTCATTGTTTATTGCATCTGGGGTTCGAGCATTTTCAAGTAAAATCTCAACCTAAGATCTGGAATGCTAGCTTGCGATCGCTATATCTATAAATTTCTGGCAGATCTCAAACTCGGAAAAGCTCCCGAAGAGTATTTAATCTGCTAGTAGTGCGATCGCTCGTGACGAAGAGAGTTGGTATCGCCAACTAAGCGAAAAAGGATTAAGCCCTGATTATCACGGCGATCTGGTGTTTGAAAAAGAAAGACCTCAATTATTGGCAGCGCAATTTTAGCTGGTCGGCTTGTTTGGGCAAAGGCTTAACCGATGCAGTCACTAGTGCGGTTGATGTTGCTGGCGGAAAATCGGCTTATTTAGGGGATACTTCGAGTCTGAATACTACAGCTAGTAGAGCTAAAGCCTGGTTTATTAGTTCCTATCCTCTTTTAGGTGCATTAGCTAGCAATTTTAAAATTGTTGAAGACCCTTTAATTTGTCAGCGTCTTGATATTTCAGTAGCAGCCGTAGATACTCAAAGTAAAGAGATTTTTATCAATCCTGCTGCGGGTTTGGATGAGTATCAGGCTCGTTTTGTCATGGCTCACGAATTGCTCCATGTTGGTCTGAGACACGATACGAGACGTGAGGGCAGAGATCCTTACTATTGGAATGTTGCTTGTGACTATGTAATTAATAGTTGGCTGGTAGAAATGGGTATTGGCGAATTGCCAACAATGGGAGTTTTATACGATGCAGATTTAAAAGGTTTATCAGCTGAAGGGATTTACGATCGCATTGTCACCGATCTACGTCGCTATCGTAAGTTGGCTACTCTCAAAGGAATTGGTCAATGCGATATTTTAGAACGGGGCATTCCTGACTGGTGGAATTGTTCTGAGGGTATGGATTTAGATGATTTTTATCGCCGTTGCTTGGCTCAAGGTTTGGTTTACCATCACGAGAGCAGAACGGGGTTATTTACCCGCAGGTCTAATTGAAGAAATTAGAGCTTTGAGTCAACCGCCAATTCCTTGGGATGTGGAACTAGCTAAGTGGTTCGATAATTATTTTGCACCCATAGTTCGAGTTCGTTCCTATGCCCGTCCCAGTCGCCGTCAAGCTGCTACTCCCGATATTCCTCGTCCTCGTTATATACCCGATGCTACTGCCGAAGATGGGTCGTACTTTTGGGGTGGTCTTAGATACTTCTGGTTCGATGGATACTAAGTTGTTAGGTAAAGCTCTAGGGGCAATTGCTTCTTATAGTGTGGCTCGCGATGTTCCTTGGGTGCGGGTGGTATTTTGTGATGCGATTGCTTATGATGCGGGCTATCTCGCTCCTGAAGATATAGCGAATAAAGTTCAAGTCAAAGGCAGAGGCGGTACTGTTCTGCAACCAGGGATTAATCTGCTAGAAAAAGCGGAAAACTTTCCGAAAACTGCACCGTTGTTGATTATTACTGATGGTTATTGCGATCGCCTGTTGATTCGGCGCGAACACGCTTTTTTATTGCCATCTGGTTCTAGCTTGCCATTTGTTCCTAAAGGAGAAGTATTTAGAATTAAGTAGGGGTTTGACTTTATAGAATAAGACTTCCAATTGAAGGGGTACTGCAAAAAAGAGCCTTCAAGCTACCTCGCCATACCTGGCTATTAGAAGCTGTGATCGAAAAGTTAGAACGGGAAGAAGAAGGATAGTGAAGAAGCAGCTATTTCATTCGCTTTTGAATGCCTATCAAAATGAAGATTGTTCTATTTGGCGTTTCAATTTAAGAGCAACTTTTTTGGTTACTTGCGGTAAATGTTTGTTTATGATTTTGTTCTGTAGCTCACGGCTTTCATTCTCCAATGTTTGCCAGACGCATTTAACATTAATTTCTGTGCCAACCAGAAAAGGAATAGCAATACCAATAATTGTGATTTCTTCGGTAATTAATCTTATAAAGTAATACTTTCCTTTGGCTTCTGCTTGCCTTGCTACTTTCCTTAATTCATCTCCTACTAAAACCCTAGATTCTTCTTCAGATAAAAATTCAAGTTGAAAATCATTTTTTTGATTCTTAACTAAACCATAGTTGGGGTCTAACTTCTTTCTTCTTTTAGCTTCACCCATCACTCTCGAATATTGAACATGAACATTAATCTCGGATTTTCAGCGTAACATTTCCGCCTTATTCTCGCTTTGGCGAGTAGTCCAAGCTACTGAGATGTTGTTATTATTTTGGTGAAGCGATCGGGAGAGCCAAAATAGCCATATTTAGCAATGGTAGAACACAGCGAATGGTACGAAGCGCGATATGCCAGCGGACAAGCAGAATATTATAAGCAGAAGTATTATGCTGCCAAACGCCCAGAGTGGGAAAAATCTAAGCAAGAACAAAAGCAGAAAAAAGTAGCATTGAAAGAATCGGCGGCTTTGATTTTTGCTGAGTGGAATGTTGAATATGAGGAAGTTAACAAGTCTTTGTGGCTAGTAGATTTTGAAGGAGAAAAGATTTACTTTTACCCAACGACAAGTAGATGGCGCGTTAAGGGCAAGAAAACTACCTATTACAGCCGTAACGCTCAGGACTTTTTAGAAAAGGTTTACCGCTTTCGCAATCAAGACGAGTATGTTTGATATTGCATGAACGCGAGGGCATTTACCATTCTTCTCCTAATTCCAACCAAATCTCTTCCGATCGCTTCATTAGTTCGGGGATTCCCGATTCCCAAAAAAGTTTAGCTCTAGATTGAGATTCAATCTTGGCTTTGAATCCGCGTGGAGGTATGTTTTTAATTCCAGGATAAGGGCTAAAGAGAAGGTATTAAACTAAATCTTTAATCTCTGAGGTGACGAACTTTTATCTTCCAATTTTCAGTTTCAAAGTTACCGTTTTTATAGCACTCATTAATGATTGTTCGTCGATAATCAATTTGGAATTTTTCAAACTCTTCTAAGTAATTTTCATCTGAAATAGAACGATTTTTAAATAGCTTTCTGGCTTCAAGAGATAAAATATTGTCTTTCTCCAATCTCACTAAGCAAAAAGCAAAATCGGACTCTTCAAATGGCGAATCTTGCCAATCATTATTGTCATCATAAAAATCGTAATAAAATTCCCACTGATGACTATTACAATAACGATTGTTTTTCTCGTCATCTAACTTTAAAGCCAATCTTCCTGCTAATGTCTCATTAATCATGGAAAGATATTCTTCATTGGTAGGTATCCATTCATAGTCATCGATATGAGCATCATAGAGACTAACCTGTTCCTCCTTAGTTTTGACGTTATCTAAACGTTTCACCTCTGATAAAAATCCTTTCTTCATGACGTGGATTTTATAAAGTACTTAAGTTAAGTATAAGAAAAATCTCACCAACCCTATGGATATGCCGTGGCTGTGGGAAGCGCACCGAGCGAAGCGACGGTAGCATTTCCCACAGCCACGTGGATAACTTTTATGCAGCATCGAGCCTTTTTTTGATACACCGCATCAGCAAAAGTTACCCACATACCCACAGGGACAAACAACCGTTTTTTAAAAATTCAGGTGGGAGGTGAAGGAGTGCCACGAGCAGGCGTATTCTCACCAATGCCTAGAATACGCCGTATGGCGACAAAATAGGCTTTCGCTATGCTTTGATACTCTGGCGTGAGTCGTTGGGCTTCTAGGGCATTTATCTCGTGGTGAAGCTGCTCCATTTGGGATAAGTATGCTTGTTCTCGCTGTTGCCGTGCGATTGATAAGTTTTCCTGATGCTCGGATCTGAGGAGCGGGCGGGCTATACTGGCGGTTGAATGATTAACCGTGCTTATGGTTGGATCTAATTTTTGAGGTTTCAGAATTGGTTTAGAGTTCTGCGATCGCTGTTGTTGAGATTCATGAGATTCAGAATCAAGTTCTAGCGGTTCTAGCGAAAGATCTGGGCTAGGAGTCACAGACAGGGAAGAAGCTTTTTTTGAATTTTTAGAATCCGAGGCTACGCCCATACCAAAACCTCCATATAGGACAAGGTCTGAACTATCCTTATTTTGCAGGCGTTTCAGCGATTCTGTTTTTGAATCTTTCAGTAAAGGTCTGAACTCTTTAGATTTGACGGGTGTTTCAGCGTTTTTGGCAGGGGTTTCTGGTACGTCTTCGACTTGCTCTACTGGCTCATCAATTTCCTGGTTTACTACTGGAGCGATCTCTGCCTCTGCTGGAGTAGTCGTTGCTGCCTGTACAGCCAATAACTCTGCAAACGCTGTTTTCCAAATGGGGGTATTGGCTTTCTTGTAGAGCGTGGCTTTACCAATCCCCACCTCGAACAGTTGTTGACTGGTCTTAATTATCAGCTTGATAAATTCGGTTGCTGTATTGGGAATCGCCATACCTGCTTTTTCGATATGGGCGAGGGTGGTTTCTAATCGCTGAATAGCTCTAGCTGCTTTTGCTTGGTTGCCATTTTCTACTCCTGATAGGAATTTATCAAAGTTATCTTTGAACACTCCCTGACGCTTTCTCCGTTTGCCCACTGCCCAGTATTGGGACTGGCTACTTTTAGCCACCTCAAGACATCTTCTACGGATTTCATGTTGATGATTGCAATGCTCTTCATAGCCATCAAGGTTAGTAATAGTTTCCTCGATGTAATCGGTGAGGGCTTCTATTTCTTCCCCCTCGTCTAACCGACAGAACACCACACCATAACAGCCAATATCTAGTAACAGGTCGTTTGTCTGCCCTGCTCCCGTAAAGGCGCGTTGAATGGACTTCATCAAGTCTGCTTCAAATCTTTTGATTGAGCCTTTGCCACGACTACAGCGTTCTAGTCTAACGGTGTTGCCGTATTTCTTACAGGCTGTCTTTAGTGCCACTAAATCCTGACTCTTAGCAGTCATGGCTGCCATGTTCAAGAATGTATCGATGTCATTGGTTAGGGGTTGATAATCACTATCTACCACATAAGAGCCTGTCATTGGCTGTAGTGGTAGCTTTAGCCCTTTGTAATATTTACCATAGCTCTTGGTGTTCGGGAATAGTTCCAGCTCCCCTGACTTGATTTTTATCTTGTAATCTTTGGTAATGCCTTCTACTGCACAGGCTAGGTTGAATGTGCCTATTGCTTCTTCAAAAAAGAAATAGACGTGTAAACCTCCGCTAAAGCTCGATTGAATAATCACAGGTCGCACCAGTCCAATATCTTCTAGTGCATTTAGCCACTTCTTGAAACCTGCCTCGTTATGGGCTGGGTGAATGCTGCTCGTGATATCAATATCACCGCAAAAGTATTTGGTGGTTGAGCTAAAACTCAAACCTATCAAGTCTACTGCATCGTTAAACCGTTCCAGTAATACACGGGGACGTATGCCGTATTTGGTTTCGGTGCGCCAATCTGGTTTGAGTTTCCCGCCTTTTGTCCGTCGTAGTTCTCCTGTCTTCGGATTAACATACGGATTGTTACTTTCTATGAACCTGTGAGGATGACTAAATATCGCCTTAAACTGACGGAAAGTGTGGCTTTCGGGTTGTAATTTTGCGGATGCGTGGTTTGATGTCATTTTTTATTGCCATTTATTACTGGCAACTGCACCTAACATCCGCTATATTTGGGAATAGAGAGACGGCGTTAGGCTGCCTTGATATCCTGAGAAAATATCAAATTGCAGTTGATTTTTTGTTGTTACTAACCAATCTAACGCTACTTTTGCTCTCTTTCAATTAAATTCGCATCATGCCGAAGTTAAAACAATGAACCCCATCCTTCAGTAGATGGGGTTTCGTTGTTTTAGGCAGTTATTTTAAGTTTTGTGTTGAACCGTTCTAGTTAGCCTCTGGCGACCTAAATTGAACTCTTATCCCCGTTGTCACTCGCTACAGCTACGCTTGATTAGGCGGAAATCCAAGATTCAACGCATTTCTTATATATTTGTCTACCAACACCTACGTCTGTTGATACCAAGCTTGGTACTAACCCAACTACCAATCAAGCTGCCAATAGTGACTTAGATAAATAACAATCGTCTTTAATCTACAAGTCTTATACAGCAGTAGTTTAGCCTACCCAACAGACCTATGAACAAGCGTTGTTTACGGTCTTAACTTTCCAGTTTGATTGAGTATTAGGGACTTGCGGATAAATAAAATCCCAGGCATTTTAGAAGATAACCAAGACTAAATATGAATTTTAGGGATGCAACTGACTGAAACGGTTAAATCGACCTTCAAAGATGCCGCCAAGAAACTCACTGGCAATCGCAAACGAGACTTCATGGCAAAGGTTAGTGAAGATTATTGTGGAGGTTCAGCTCGAAAGGCGGAAACTATTTTTGGTTGGAATCGACATAGTGTTCAACTGGGTTTGCAAGAAAGAAGAACAGGAATAATCTGCGTAGAGAACTATCGAGCAAGG
This sequence comes from uncultured cyanobacterium, assembly GCA_963724445.1. Classification (GTDB taxonomy): domain Bacteria; phylum Cyanobacteriota; class Cyanobacteriia; order Cyanobacteriales; family Xenococcaceae; genus Waterburya. The sequence goes on from CAVRWR010000133.1 coordinate 17,091, forward strand.
GGTTGTCATAAGAGTGAGGAAAGATTACCCAACTTAGAAGCAGACATCCGTTCTCTGGTAGATGCTAAAGCTCAAGCAGATCCGAAATTTCAATCTACTTTTTGTTATGCTCGAATCAGTGCTAGAGCTGTACGAGAAGCATTAATTCGTGAAAAGGGATATACCGAAACACAATTGCCGACTCGCCAGACGATTGGCGAAATTCTCAATCGCTTAGGATATCGCTTAAAAAAACCCAAAAGACCAAACCCCTGAAGAAGATTTCGCAAACTGATGCCATCTTTGAGAATGTTTTCCGAGAAAATCAACTATCTGATGACAATCAAAAATCCTTGCGAGTATCGATTGATAGCAAAGCCAAAGTCAAGATTGGCAATCTATCGAGGGGTGGTAAGGCGCGGACAATTGAGGCAAAAAAGGCAGATGACCATGACACACAATGGCAAGCTACATTAGTACCCTTTGGTATTCTCAATACTGGCAATGACCAATTATCGATTTACATGGGTCAGTCTGCTGAAACCAGCGATTTTATCGTCGATTGTTTAACGGCTTGGTGGCAGGAAAATTACCCCCAAAACTCTCAATTCGATGAATGGGTGATTAACCTTGATGGAGGAGCGGCAACTAGAAGTAACCGCACCCAATTCATCAAACGTATGGTCGAGTTGTCTCGGAGTATTGGTGTCAAAATCCGACTAATTTACTATCCTCCTTATCACAGTAAGTACAATCAGATTGAACGATGTTGGGCAGCATTAGAAAAATATGGTCATGGAACTATTTTAGAGTCGGTTGAAGCCGCTCTAAAATGGGCAAGCAATATGACCTGGAAAGGAATTAATCCCATCGTGCATTTGGTGGAGAACACCTATGACAAAGGAGTCAAAGTTTTATCTGATGAGTTAAAGCAATACCAACCCTTCTGGCAAAGATTTGAAACTTTACCCAAATGGGATATCACCATTATTCCCACCTAATTGGTATCTTATTCTCTTGCAAGTCCCTTAAAGCTATCTTATAAGATATAGTACTTATCTCAAGAGATATCTTAAATGACTGATTTCCAATATCGAGCTTGGCTTGAATCGATCGCTTAAATACCAAAATTTGAAATGGACTGAATTAAGGGTTTTTCTGATTCTGGTGGGAAATATTGCTTATGGTACAACGGTGGAAATATCTCAGATTGAAATTGCTCGTAAGCTCAATCTTACTCCTGCCAATGTTTCTCGCTCTATCAAAAAGCTCTGTAAGCTGGAAATCATTGAAAAAAGATATTTAGCGGGTAAGTTAGTTGGCTATAAGCTTCTGGTTGAGGAATTTGAACCGCAAATTCATTCATTGAATTAAGATCTTAATTCTATTCAACTGTTCATTTTTTTTTACGTATCATACCTCTCGACCATAATTTTTAGACTGCGGTGTAAATCATTTTTAGAATTGATTAAATTCCTTGAGAAGTTCTTCTTCTTCTTTATCAAAATATGATTGACTTTGCACTTTCGCTACATATGATTTATCTTGCAGTTTTTCTGCCAAAGTTCTTTTTTCTTCAACTGACTCTTTATCTTTATTATTTGAGTTGATTTTTATATCTGCATTCAATATAGAAATCGCTTTTTCTTTACGCTTTAATTCGTTATTTGGCTCGCTCTTACTCAAGCTTTCTTTTGTCGAATTGTTGTTACTTTCGTTAGATACTAGCTTTAGGTTAGCCTGAGATATATTGGTTTTTTTCTGATTCAATTTTTGTTTTTTACGTGACGAGGAACTTTTATTTAGTTCGCTCATGTATTGTTTTAATGTTCCCGCCGAAATCATTATTTTTTGTTTTGCTAGTACTTCGGATAGTTCTTTATAGCTATAGCCTTTTTTGATGGCATTTTTCAGCTCGTTTTCCATTTCTGCGATAGTTTCCCGCAGAGTCAGCTCCAGCTTTGGTTTAGCTTCTAATTCTTTTAACTGAGCTATAGTAGTGCTGACTGTATCGACATGAATTTTCTGATTGCGGTTAGTTTTAGTCATTTAGCTTATTTGATCGCTTAGTTTCTTCTCTAGTTATTTTTTATCGTGGCGAAAATTAGTTACAGAGATGGCTGAATATTAAGCTTGATGATAATTATTCAAATAAATTAAGCTACGGATATAAATGTATATTTTAAGCGGTTATACTTATCGCAATTGAATAATTAAATAAGCTTTTTTTTGATATTTATTTTGTTTACTCAGTAGTTTATTTTTAGTTTCTATTTTTATCAAAAAGCTATAAGCTACAAGCTCTAGGCTCTAAGCTATTAGGGTTCAAGACCCCTACTAAACTTCATTTAGTAGTCTACAGTTAGAGTGGGATAAAAATACGTTCTAACTGGCTTATGGCTTATGGCTTATAGCTGGGGCGAAGCCCCTTTATCGCGACCAGCCCCAGCCTCTATCCTGGGTATTGCGATCTATTTCTTGCTGTTTGGTGTGCTGTAATATTTCATTCCAATCTTTGCCCTGTTGGGGTAGCTCGCGAGATATCTGAGATTTTGATGGGGCTTCAACTGTTAGAGTTTGCGC
>CAVRWR010000134.1:0-19489 GCA_963724445.1 uncultured cyanobacterium
TGTACAAAGACTGCTAGAAGCAAGAGCCGCACGCTGTGCACGCAGCTAGATAATGGAATCCACAGGTAAAAGGAAACTCCTTGGTTTGAAGCTGGTATAGACATGAAGTTGTAATTCAACCAAAAAGTTTTAAAACTTCAAACTGAAGAGTGAGGATCTAGGAAAAAATAGTCACAGCTTAATACTCAGAGGCACTGAAAAATATTAAGCAGCTTCTATTGGCTTTTAAATATTAAAAACCTAAAGATATTTTCTCATTTTTGTTACATTACTACACATTTAGCCTATACTTATCTATAGATATTTTAAACCGTCCGCCACCAATTTAATTTATATAACGGCGGACATATAACAAAACACGAACTACGCTCAAACCGTTTTGGTTGGGGTGTAGTTCGGCATTTAAAAAAACACTTTTAATCTATGTCTACTGTTCTAGATTCGGCTTTGACTAACCCTGTTATCTGCTGCTATAGAAATCACACACCAAGAATTCAAGTTGGAAAAATCGCTCATATTCCTGGGCATAACTTAGAAAAAGTCATTTTCCCAGGTGAGACATTTTTATTTGAAGCATTAGCAGACACTAAGTTAGCGATTTACATTGAGCTAGCTGACAAAATAACCCTATTTGATAGTATTGCTTGTTCTAGGTTACAGACTAAGGCTTATTCGACAGCTTTTTGAGCTAGTTCACGCGGGGGTATTTGGCAAATTTTCAGCTCATGAAAATCATGAATATTCTCATATTTATCCTAACGACTAGTGCTTGTCTGGGAGTTCCAATCTATGCCAAAGGAGTGTACGGAGTTTGTCAAAGTTTAGTCTAAATTAATTTACAAAATCTCAAATTAATATCTCAATAATTAATCATGAAGGTTGATAATACTGTTGCCAAGTATCTCAAAGATATTGGGCGTAATCCTTTGCTAAGTGGGTCAGAGGAGATTGAATATGCCAACCAAATTCAGGCAATGATGCCTTTACTGGAGCAAGACAACTTAACTCCAGAAGAACAAGCAATAGTCCGCCAAGGACAGCGTGCTAGACAAAAAATGGCTCAAGCAAATTTACGTTTAGTAGTTTCAATTGCCAAGAAATATCAAAACCGAGGTTTATCTTTACTGGATTTAATTCAAGAAGGCAGTCTTGGTGTGCTTAGAGCAACCGAGAAGTTTGACCCCAGTAAAGGTTATAAGTTTTCTACCTATAGTTATTGGTGGATTAAACAAGCTATGACTAGAGCGATCGCCAATCAATCTCGTACTATTCGCTTACCAATTCACATCACCGATAAGTTGAATCAAATTAAAAAGGTAAACCGAGAGTTATCAAATAAGTTAGGCAGAAAACCCACAGAAGCAGAAATGAGAAATGAACTAGACATCACCGTTGAGAGATTAAGGTATATCGTTCAGGCTTCCTATAGAGCTAAACCAAAAAGTCTCAATCTAACTATTGGAGAGGATCAAACAGAACTAGGACAAATGCTAGCTGATGATTCTGCCGATCCAACCGACTTTGTATTTGAGCAAGAATTAAACGATCGAGTCAGAACTCTACTAGATACTTTGTCCCCCAAGGAAAAAGATGTCATCATCCTACGTTTTGGTTTAAAAGATGGTCAGACTAAAACTTACGAACAGATCGGGAAAGTTTGTGGCATCAGTAGAGAGAGAGTGAGACAGATTAAGAACAAGGCATTGAGGTTATTGAAAAGGCAATGCATTGAACTTTCCTATAAAGCGGGATGAATTTGCGAATCAGATACCAAGAGGCGATCGCATTGAGTGTGAGGTAATGATGAGCAGGCATTCATGGGTGATAGTCAGAGCTTATATTGAACATCCGAATAAACGATGTAAATAAGCGTACAAACTGCTTAACATTTGTTAATATAGTTGTATAGACGGAAAGAAACACATTATTTTTTACCCCGTTTCAAGCGTCTAGTTCTAGCAATAGAACATTAAATATACAAACCCGCAATTATAAACACAAATGACAACCACTCTACAACAAACCCAAACCCAGAATAGCTGGGAAAGGTTCTGTCAGTGGATCACTAGCACCAATAACCGCATCTATGTCGGTTGGTTCGGTGTCTTGATGATTCCTACACTACTAGCAGCTACAACTTGTTTCCTTATCGCCTTTGTCGCAGCACCTCCAGTAGACATCGACGGAATCCGCGAACCAGTAGCAGGTTCACTAATCTACGGTAACAACATCATCTCTGGTGCAGTAGTACCTAGTTCCAACGCAATTGGTCTTCACTTCTACCCCATCTGGGAAGCAGCTTCCCTTGATGAGTGGTTATACAACGGTGGCCCTTACCAACTAATTATTTTTCACTTCTTAATCGGTGTATTTTCATACCTCGGTCGTCAGTGGGAACTATCTTACCGCTTAGGAATGCGTCCTTGGATTTGTGTAGCTTACTCAGCTCCCGTATCGGCAGCAACAGCAGTATTTTTAATTTACCCCTTGGGTCAAGGTTCATTCAGTGATGGTATGCCTCTAGGTATCTCAGGAACATTCAACTTCATGTTGGTATTCCAAGCAGAACACAACATCTTAATGCACCCCTTCCATATGCTAGGTGTAGCTGGTGTATTCGGTGGTTCATTATTCTCCGCCATGCACGGTTCACTAGTAACATCCTCTTTAGTACGTGAAACAACTGAAACTGAATCACAAAACTACGGTTACAAATTCGGACAAGAAGAAGAAACATATAACATCGTTGCAGCACACGGCTACTTCGGTCGTCTAATCTTCCAGTATGCTTCCTTCAACAACTCCAGAAGTCTACACTTCTTCTTAGGAGCATGGCCTGTAATCGGCATCTGGTTCACAGCAATGGGTATTTCAACCATGGCTTTCAACCTAAACGGATTCAACTTCAACCAATCTGTAATGGATAGCCAAGGTCGTGTAGTCAACACTTGGGCAGACATTCTAAACCGAGCTAACCTTGGTTTTGAAGTAATGCACGAACGTAACGCACACAACTTCCCTCTTGATTTGGCAAGTGGCGAGCAAGCTCCTGTAGCACTTACCGCTCCTGCTATCAACGGATAAGAGTTTAGTTCAGTTATCTAACTCTAAATAGAATTTAGCAAAGGGCGTTCTCATGTATTTACGAGAACGCCTTTTGTTTTTCAGAACATTCAGTCTAAATATAAAGTTCATCTCAAAAGCAACAAATCATGTTTTTAATTTCTTTGGTGTTAATTGGTTTAATCGCTGTCACAATAGTTGCTAATACTAAATCTTCAACTGCCGAGCAAGCGGAACTAATTCCAGTTCGCGTAACCGATAGACAAGCTTAAGCTAAACTCATCTCTGCGTTAAATAAAAAAAAGCTCTCCATTATTGGAGAGCTTTTTTTTGTAGAAATTTCGCTAATTCGCTATTTAGCGAATTAGCCTTTTCGCTCCGACCAGTATTCAAAGATTTCGTGGAGTAATTCCACCTGCTTTAGCCCTTGAGTTGCTGCTGCTATCTTAAAATCCTTGCGAAACTCCGCAGGCACTTTGAAATTGAGATCAACTGATTTAGCTGGTTCTGGTTTCACTAAGTTGGATCGCGTTTCGTTGTTTTTAGGCGGTTCGCCCTTGCTGGTTTTCTTCTTTGGTGGGGGGGGTGTTTTAGTTGCCATAATATTTCTTACGTTAGGATTTAGCGATAAAGCGAAAGCGCGAATTCGCGATAATTTAGATATTAACAGTATCAATAATGGACTGCGCAACCTCTTCGGCTCTGATTCGCAAGCTAAGGTAGGATACCTCTGAAACAGCCTTACCAACATCGCTAGCCCGTCTATAACCTGTCTTCTCTGGGATAGAGCCATTTAAGACGGTGTAACCACTCTTTTTGATGTACTGGCGGGCTTCGTCTATTTCCTTCTGTCCATCACCAACACGGCACAGGGCAAAGATTAGTTTTTCCTCTGGAATAGAAGAAGCTATAAGTTCGTGGGCGAGTAGAATTGAGGGCTTTAGATCGTCTAAGGATAAGCCAGTCGGCAAGATAACTAGGTCGCTTGCCTTAGCAATCTCTAGCGTTCCCTGCATAGAATGGGGTGCGCCATCTAAAACCACTAGATCGTGTACTAGAGCGTGTTTTAAGGCTTGGGCTACAGTACGAAAAGGCTCAACCGCTATTTCTGGTTTTAGTTGGTTTTCTTCTCGCCGTTTCTTCCAGTCGATACTTGTCCCTTGAGAAATATCGAGATCGGCTATTTTTACATCCCAACCAGCTTCGGCATACTCCCGCGCCACTAAACGGGATATGGTACTTTTGCCCACGCCTCCCTTTTGTGAAACAACTCCGATTAGTAAGGTCATACAGTGTATCTTCGCTAAAAGCGCGATTTAGCTAAAACGCTTTATTGCTAAAAATTAGCTTAGAAATCTAGGAATGGCAACTATTAATTCAACGCTCTGGTTTTATCGCTTTGCCAAAGTAAAATATTGGCTTTATAGTAAATTTGCTATAAACAGGTTTCACTCTTCAAATAAAATCTTTATGCTGGCAATAGCGAATTCGCTACAGTAATTGCCTCGGAAGGTAGTTCTTTTTCATCAGACAACAATAAGCCACGCTAATTAGTACACCTTCGTCTCTGGGCATCAGGCAAACTTATCGAAGAGTCGATCGCATGATTTGGTAGGGTTTATGGGGAGATAGGAGATCATATTGCACTTTGATCCTGTAAGCTACTTAGAATGAAGGTAAATCGTTACGGCAGGGCGAAAATTCTCACCCCAGATGAGATAAATTTACTATTTAATGAGGGATTCACCAAACCCCGCGATCGCGCACTGTTTGGCGTTTGTCTCTATGGTGCTACCCGCATCAATGAAGCCTGTACTCTCCTACGAGGTGATGTGATCGGCTACAAAGGGGTACGAGATGTACTAGTCATTCGCAATTACAACACCAAGGGTAAGCAAGACACCCGCGAGATTCAAATTCATCCCCAGCTTAAGGAATACATAGCAGAACACCACCGCACTGATTTATGGCATACTCGCCCCCATCTCTTCTCAGGTAGACACGGCAGAGATCATATTCGTAAAGTAAGTGCGGATGCTCTATTACGTAAGGTATGTCAGAAGTTGGAATTTGAAGGGGTTAGCACCCACAGCTTCCGCCGTACCGCCCTAACCCGTATGAGCGATGCTGGTGTCCCTTTAAGACACATTCAAGCTATCTCAGGTCATCGTACTTTAGCGTCCCTAGAACGCTATTTAGGGGTCACTGAGGAACAAAAACAAACTGCGATCGCTACCTTGGATTTTTAGTCGCGAGGAAAAAATCTAGTTCTTGAACTTCCTTCATCAATTGGACGCAAAGACCATTCGCTTAACTCTTCTAGATAAGCAGTATCCTCAATTGAATGAACATTGAGTGCATTCTCGAACTCTTTAGTTGAGCCAAAACCGACTCGCTTAATCAGTTCGCTACGAGTAAGACCTTCTCGCACTATCTTCGCTATCGTATGTCCAGTCTTGTCTGCCACGAGGCGGTAATGATGCTTCTAATCTTTGGGTAATATCAGACAGTCCTAATTCAGCTAAAGCGGAAAAAGTGGTTTGAAATTTTTGTTCAAGGACAGCCAGTTCTTGTTTAACCAGCTCTAGTTCATCAGCAGTAACTAAAGCTTTGCTACTTGACTGTTGCCATAGGTTCAGCATTAAATTCTTCAATAATCTGGTTAAGGTTATCAACTTTATCTAAGACGAAATAACCAATTCTGTCTCCATTGATGTCTCGATAAAATACTGATATCGATGATGACTATTCCATCTTGTTCGTAGATTATCAGCCTTTCCTACATACAGTATTTTATGGTCGGGAGTGTAAACGAAATATATCCCAGGTAAGACAGGTAGCTTTGCTCTTTCAGTTATATGCAAGCTGGGAATAGAGTTAGATAACATCCCTACTACTACATCAGTCTTATTCTGTTTTGTTTGCTTTACTTGCTGGTCGATACTATCTACTATCTGAGATGGACATCGAATTGTAATGCTCTCGCTGCTTTTGTTTTTAGTCATGTTTTACAAAAGATATTAATTAATGTGCGTTGTCTTGCGTAGTGTTAGACAAGCTTACTTATATATTAGTTTAATTTTTAAGATGGTGCAGCGGTTAGTTTAATTATTACTAATATTTATAACATTATTTATCACGTCTATATGCTTATTAATAACGTTGTTAGACATTTTGTATTTATTATTCAGTATAATTTTTGCTTTTTCTTGAGTAAGTACCAAATTTTTTTGGCTTATCACTAATTATTTGTATTAACTTGCCTTACGACATACTTTACATTGCTTATACTGTATAACAGTTTGTAAGTAATATTGAAGCGCGATCAGGGTGCTATTGTCTTATTCAGTACAAAAATTAGTACGATGTCTGATTAGCTATACAACATTGCATTACAAACTGTCATACAGGTGATGGCGATTGCCCTTTGTTAAGCAGCCTCATCACTCATAGAAACTTGCATGGGAGTAAGAATTTTGGCTCTGTCGTGTCGCTCTCGCTTCTTGATTTATTCTTGGTCTTCGTCTTCTTTATCTTTATGTAGAAGACTATAAAATTCCTCAACATTGACCTTTCCTTCTTTAATAGCTTGAATTATTTTGTCTTCTTTACTTAATTTGACTAATTTCAAGTTGTTTTGAGTTCTTTCTCGTTTTTTTTCTCTACGTTCAAGCTCGTCACGTTCTTTTCGATACTCGTCTAGGTTTTTAACTTTACCTTTCCAACCAAATTCAGGATTGAGCATAAAAGCATAAGAGCGTCCTACTTTTGGTCCACGGAGAATTATCTCTTTTTCCTCAAGTACTTTCATGGCTTTTGATACATCTGGTCGATGCATAGTGAGTTCTTTCGCTATTTCAGTAACAGAAAGTTGAACCCAATTTTCAAAATCGAGAATTCCAATAATAATCCATAGAACACGGTGCGTTTCTCCTTTTATATCCCTGTCTTTGGCTAATAAAATAGCAGCGTCTTGACTGTTCATAACCCAACCTTTTCCATAGGGATTTCTTTTTCTTCCGATAATGACTGGAAAGCCAAATTCCTCCCCTGTATATTTATCAACATACCCTTTAAGCTTACCCATTTCGTCATAGAGAGGCTTAAGGCGAGTTACTGCCATTTGGTTGACTCCATCCATAAGTTAATAAAAGTTAATCCGTAGGATATGTCCTACCACGCGTAGGATATGTCCTACCAACTGAAGTTGTCAACCCTTGCTATGACTGAGTTATAAGTAAGCTCCTTATGTCTCTATCGACACCAGTTCTATAAGCTAAACTTATGAATTAATTAATTTAAGAACTTCAAACGTTTACATACAAAAGGTTTCAGCCTTTTCTGCAAGATTAAACTATGTTAATGATGAATGATTGTTTGGCTCAAAAGTTATTTGTTCTTGGGTGTTTCCTACCCTCAAACCCCCAGGGGCAGATGGGAAAAGAAATTTATATATGCTCAGTAAAAAACTTTATTCAGGCTACTGGTCATTTTCGCGTTTTTGTTTAGCTTTATGTTCAAAAGCATCCCAAGTCAAAGCTACACCCTCCTCAAAAAATTGTGAGATAAGTTGACTTGTTGAAATATCTAGGTTGGATGCTAATTCACTAAGCTCTTGGTAGAATTCGTCATCAAATTGGAATTGGAGATCAAAGCTTTTCATACTACCTAATGTTAAATGGTTAGAACCTTAGAAAATGAAAACTTGCCGTGTCGCTCTCGCTTCATGTCAAGTTTTCATTTTCTAAGTTTGATTGTTCTTTGCCTTTAAGCATTACCATTAGACGGCGTTTGATATCGCCATTGTCTTTATGTTGAGCTAGGGTTTTGGTATTGAAAGCTGCATATTTTTTACTGGTATTCCAGCTTTTCCAGACTTCACTTGGATATAAACAATAAGCGTAAACTGTACCTGCTCCTAGTTTCAGTCTTAGAATAATATTGTTTTCATCAAGCCACTTTGTGCCTCTTTGAACTGAACGAACGCTAATGCCTAATTCATCTGCCAACAATTGCTGAGACGCAACGACAGCACCAGTTCCTGGTTCTATGTGTTTGGCTAAAAACATATAGATTCTAGCTGCTAATGGATATTCACCAATCATGAAAATTGCTCGCTCGAAGCCTCTTGGATACATTTGAACGAAGTCTTTATTTTTCTTTCTTTCTCTATTTTCGCTTTCTTCATTCAATCTTTCATCAACCAACTGCATAAATCGCTGTAAGCGTTCCTCTGTTGTTGAGACTCTAAGAATCCATAGTCAATTTTTTACTTGTCAGGTTCACCTGTCAATTTTGTCATGATTTACGACAAACAAGTCATAATTTATGACAAATAAGTATTTTTACTCATGACACGCTAATGGCGTATAGACCCGCCATTAGCGTGTAGGGGGTCAACGTCTGAAAGTATTGATAAATGGGGATTTTTTAATTTTGCTCTTCTTATCTACTAAATGAAGGGGTCAGGGGAACACTTTCCCCTGATAAACAATCCGCGTTAAGCGACATTTAGACCTTAAATGATTGCCCAGACTGGGTTACTTTTGTCTCCGACAGGGGCAGATGGGAAAGAAGTATTTTCACTTATTGCTATGCCTAGTCTTTAGAATTCAATTCAATTAATAATCGCTTGAATAAAGAAACTGAAATAATTCTTGTCTTACCTAGATTTTCCACTTCTTCAAAATCTTTATCTCCTGTAAGCAGAAAGTCCGCATCTGTCGCCAAAGCACAAGCCAGAAACTTAGCGTCCTTTCTGTCTCTTGGAAAGTCAACTACATCGGTCACTTTAACTACTTTTGTTACGGTGTCGAGAATTAACCACCATTGCTCGATTACTTCTGGAGTTAGTTTAAATTTGGAACGGCTTAAAACCTGTTTGTATTCTTCTAATATTTCTGGAGAAACCAGCCAATTACAATCAGGGGTATCGATGATGAATTGAATAACTTCTTTTGGAGTTCGACCTTTGAGAACGGCTGAAACTAAAACGTTAGTATCAACTATGACTTTCATTTAGCTTTTCTATAAGCCTCAATTTCTTGTGCGATTTCTTCTTCGGTAATTTCCTGAACTCCTGGAATTTTTTGTGTTTTCTCAAACAGGTCTTTAACCTTTTGGCTGATGGCTTCTCGATGGTTACTCGCTTCTAAAAGCTTAAGGGCTTCGCCGAGTACCTGTTCTGGTGTTTTGTATTTACCTGTTTTTAATTGAGATTGAATTAGGTTTTCAAGTTCGGGATTGAGGATTATGTTCATGGCTACTTAGAAGTTTTTTTAATTTCAGGGGGCATTTGTACTTTTAACAATTCATTTTCACCCACATGAGCCTTTAGTTGTATACTCTGCACGATTTAGCCTCTATCTTCCGTAAAAGTCAATGATTGAGTAGTTCTTCCTTCTATTGTCGCTCTTATTGACATCAAACGTGAAATTAACGTGATAAACCCCTACCCCTGCTTCTTTGATTTTGTTGTTGTCTTTCTCGTTCAATTTGAGCCTTCAGAGTCTCATTCCAATCTTTTTGATACTTTGGTACATGACGGAAGACTTGAGCCGTTTTCGGAGCTATTTCTTTGAGTTTATGGGCTATTTCTTCTCCACCTATATCCTTGTCTGTGGCGATGATAATTTCACCTTTCTTCTGGTCAAACTTCTCAAAAGCAGTGCGGAGTAAGTCTTTTTGCTTTTGAGATAGTGTTCCTGATGTGGCAAAGTAGCGAGTATGATCATCGGGAAAAAGTTGATGGTAGCTCAGGCAGTCGAGAGGACTTTCACAAATTACTAGTTTTTCATCTTTTGAACTGCTATTTGAAACCCATAAGCCTTTAGTTCCCCCATTGGAGAAGCCTTTAAAGTTTTGGTTGCGAGTTTCATAGCCACAAACCCCTTCCCTATCTCTGTGGGGAAAAATCGCATTGTTGCGACTATCAAAGTAAATTGTTCCCTTGAATCTAGGGTTGTTGATTGTATCTTGATTGATTCCTCTTTGATTTAAGTAGGGGTGATTATTGATAGTTTGAAAGCTTTCAAATTGAGCAACGATTTGAAATTTATCTTTTGATGTTGGTGTTAGTTTAATTGATGATTTATTAGTTGATTTATAGGTGGGTGAGTAATTGTTATTTATCCAAGGTCTTAGTTCTTTTCTTACTTCACCTAAGTTGAGGTTTTTTCTCTTTTGTATAAAGTCAATTATTGACCCTTTATCTGTTTCAGTTGTTAGGGAATAATAGAAATAATGGTTATCGGTTTTATCCAGACCTACTAATATTTTGTCTCCTTGGCTGTCTTTTAGAACTATACAGTTGATACTGGATTTATTTTTGTCTTGTTGGTAGCCGTTATTTTGGGCGTAATCCACTAGGTTAATTTTGGTTTTGAATTGGTCTAGTTCTTCATTCCGTTTCATTTCTAGTCTGATAAGGTGTTCTGGATGTCTTGATAGGATTGTGTCAATTTCTCTACTTTGTTGCTCAAGGTGGTTACTTTGTTGTTCAATTTGTTTACATTGTCTGACAAGGTGTAAATTTGCTTGACTAATTTGGCGGTTTCTTCTTCTTCTAACCTTTTGTCTTCTTCGTATTGTTTGGTGAAGTTCTTCAAGGTCTGTAGTAGTTCTTTCTCTAAGTCGTTCATTGCTTTGGGTTAGATTTTGATACAGGGTTTGCCAAGACATTTCCATTGGGTCTGCTGCTGGCTGTTGGGGGGCAGTATGATAAATTTCCCGTTCTCTGTTTGATACAGTTCTATGCCCCAGGTTTGGTCTTTCAGGGTTTCTAAGGTTTTCTTTTGTTGTTGTATTTGTCGGGCTTGGTTGGTAAGAGATCGCGTCATGCCCCAACTGCCGAATCGAGGAAGCGATTAAGAGACTCGTAATTATTGCTCCTGGTAAGACTAGGCATAGTTTCACGAAGCTGTTGATTTTGAGTTGAAGTTGTCTTGTATCGTTGTTGATAAAGTTCAGCACGCTTTGCGATTCTTGGTTTAAGTTTTGCCTCAGCTTCTCTAATTCTTGTTTGTATATCTGCTCTGTTTTCTTCCTGTCCCTTTCCAATTTCTGCTGTAGGTCTTTGTCCAAGTCGCCAAGATGCACTGTAGATTCCTCCTTTAAGTCTAATTTTTTGACCAATTTGGTCATTGGTGATTGTGATGTAGTTTGTTCCTTGTCTGGTGACTTTTATGTCTGCGTTATTGAGGGTATTGATAACATCATTTCTATCTTGAATATCTCCTAGTCTGATTTTTTCGGTGATGTAGTTGGTAATTACTTTTCGGTAGTCTGATTTTTTTTTGGTTGGTAGTCCAGCAAGTTCTAGTCTTTTATCTTGAGCATCTCTTAATGCTTGGTATCCAGGTTGATAGGTTCTAGCTCTAGTTGGATCTGTTGGGTCAGACCATTGATGTTGGTAATTCCATTTGTCTCGCCAATGACAGTAATAGTCTTGCCAACCAGGAGGAGCAATACTCATACTTTTTCCTGTGGTTAGTTCTACTCTTGGAGTAACGAAGTGTAGTTCAATTCTGCCGTTACTGGTATGGCTGTGTTTGACCCAGAGAATATCATACTGATCTGGCTCTAGTCCTGCAAAGGCTGTTTTTTCAAAGGAATCAATAATTGCTTGTTGTTGTTCTTCTGTTGGCTCATCAGAGGGAGCAAAGCTAATTACCCCACTATGAAATTTGTATTTAAAGTCTACTGAATCTATTAGTTGAATAACCTGATTGGGATTACCCTTAATAACTTCGGGCAGAGGTGACCGTCTGACACCTCGACTATCAGTTTCTCTTGTCAGATATTCAACTGGTGTCTTACCTTTACCAGTACCACCTCTAAAGAATTTAACTAACATCTGTTTCCGTCTCCGACGGGGGGGCAGATGGGAAAGAAGATGAAGGGGTTGATAATTGGGCAACTGCCTTTTCTATTCCTCTTAGACATTCAATTACTTCTATAGCTGAGGCAGTTGACTTGTAGGTATTCGCCCATTTAGCTATTTGATTTAAGTTATTCCCAATACGACTTATTTGTCTGGTTTGTTCTGAGATTAAACTTCGATCTGCTGCTGTCCAAGTTTGAGTTCTTGCCATTGCTTGTCGAATTAAATTTGACAAAGAAACTCCTGCTCGAACTGCCTTTTCTTGCCAGTTTATTTTCTCTTGTTTACTGAGTCTAACTTTAATTGATGTTTCTCTTGAAGTCATCTTTTATCATCCCTTACTTTCCTTTCCCATCTGCCCCTGGGGGTTTGGGGGCGGGTAGCCCCCGACCAGCTTCAATGGGGGAATACAAGGCGAGCTTGCGAGCTTTGTGTTCCCCCATTGAATATGCTGGCTTCTTTGTTTTTTTTAGTTCTTTAGCTGAGAGGCTTGGCAAATATCTTTCTTACAAATTATATAACAATTAACGTTCTATTTAATGGATAAATTACACTAATCTAATGGTAGATTTTTTTCGTCAAGGATTTAATAAAATGAACACTAAACCAATATCCTGCACTGTGTTAGCTGAAAAGTGCGCGGACAATATTCTTAAATCATTACGTTCAAACTTGACCTTAACTTGATACAGTCTGTCAATAAACCTTTAATTTAAAACAATTTAAAATCATGGCAACTTATAAAGTAACTTTGATTAACGAAGCTGAGGGCTTAAATCAAACTATTGAAGTAGCAGACGATCAATCCATATTTGAAGCTGCCGAAGATAATGACATTGATTTACCTGTTTCTTGTCATTCAGGCTCTTGTTCTAGCTGTGCAGGAAAGATTGTTGAAGGAACAGTGGATCAATCCGAACAAGCATTTCTAGATGACGATCAGCTAGAGCAAGGGTTTGTTTTAACCTGCGTGGCAATTCCTACTTCTGACTGTAAAATTATGACTCATCAAGAAGATGAAATCGATTAGACTTCTTATCTGAAAACTAATTTAGATAACCAATCAAAATAGAGGCTGGATTTTAAATAACATTGCCTCTATTATCCCCTGAAGTGTTTTCTTCCAAGATATTTTGTCTCCGCTTAAAGAGACTAGAAAACGAGATATAAGCGATCGCACTTTGTTTAGACAATCGTAATTTAATAACGTCGAGAAGGTTTTTCTGACTTCTAAATCCTCTAGCAGTCAGAATTATAGCTAGTTTGTTTGAGAATAGCCTTAAGCTGGGGCTGCCTAATTTGATGCCAAGATACATTATGCCAAGCTAATAGTAAATGATAGTAAAAGTCAGGATCGGTTGACCTAGATGCTGGGTAATGTTCGACCCACATAGTTTGATTTAAAGGCAAGTCAAAGCTATAGCTAATCTGAAAAATCACTTGTTGTAGCGATTGAGTAAATGATGCCCCTGGATAGTCAGGTAAGGCTGAAATGATTACCAGATGATTACTATCAGAAAGGGTGAAAATTCTCAGACGGCATTGACACTTAATAGAATGTTCATTAGATATCCAACTAAACACTGTATCTGTAGTTGGTCTAGCAATTGATTGAAGATTACCCATATACGGTCTAACTATATCGCTTTAACAGAATCTTTCATAGGTTAAAGGTACAAAGTGACACAAAGACAGAGATAAGATTAACTTTGATTAAACTATAGAAAACTTAATCAACCTCTGATTTGGGACTGCCATTTTTTCATTTTTCTAATAGGAAAAGACCGTAAAATACAAATTTATGGCACAACTCTATCTTTAAATACTGAAAGATGAATCGTGTAACTACTATAATGATGAAAAGCAGTTAGTTTTTAGTAAAAACACTATATGTCCGCCAGGGGGCAGACATCGCTCACACAATATGTATAACTCTACACAAGAGATTTTTAATGACTTTTTGTTGTTGTTGTCAGAACAAATTATTGCGACATTTGAATAGTAAAAGGACGTATTGGTTTTGCCGAACTTGTTATCAAGAAATGCCTAATCTTCAAGAAGTATTTTTCAACTCTAGATTAGAATACGACCAAGACGACATAGCAAAATATTATCTGGTGTTCGAGGAGATTTGATTTTCAATTAATTGACGCAGCACAAAGATAAATCAATAACTTTTAACGATTGATAAAAAAAGAATAGTATAAAATATCATAATTATGTTGTTAAACATCGTTACCGAGCGTATTAGTATTGTGGCAAAATCAATACTTAAACCTAGACCTATCCAACCATATTGGATAGAAATCACCACACAACAACCACGCTGTATTTATTATTTTGGAGCTTTTGACAGTCGCACTGAAGCAAAAGAGATGCGTCAGGGCTATATTGAAGATTTAGTAGCAGAAAAAACGATCGGTATTAGCGTAAAGATTAAACGTTGTATGCCAACTAAGCTGACTATTAGTAATGAAGAATCACTCTTTTAGATTGCCTGAATTAGATGGAATAATTGTCTACTAGAAGCCTAATCAGATTCAGATGTAACGGTTAGAGTAAAGTGAAATTGACTTCCTTTGTTTTCTCCTTCACTATGCGCCCAAATTTGTCCACCCATACTTTGAATAATTTGGCGACAGATTACCAAACCTAAGCCTACTCCGCTTACTGTGCGACGTAGATAACCTTCTGATTGGGCAAAGCGATCGAATATTACCTCTAACAATTCTGGATCTATCCCTCTTCCAGTATCGGTTATTATAACCTCTAGCATCTGAGTATCTTGAGTAGTATCCATTTCCTCAGTATCTTCTGTCTTCAGAATTCGAGCAGTAACTACAACCTCTCCATCAGCAGGAGTAAACTTACAGGCATTATCCAAGAGCTTATCAAAGACCTCAACTAAGCCATCTATATCAGCAAATACTGAGGGGAGGTTAGGAGGAAGATCGACTATTATCTTAGGAATTTGCGTGATTTGTACATTATTGTTGATGCGAGCAAGGGCTAGGTTCAAGGCATAGTCAACTGTAAGAGACTCCAAGTTACGGTATGCTTTTCCTGCTTCTAATTTAGAAAGAGTAAGAAAGTTCTGAATTAATTGCTTTAATCTTTCTGTATCGCCTAAAGCAGTATCCAGCATAGTATCCCTAAATTCGGTCGGCATATCTGGTTCTGATGCCAAACTCTCAAGACAAATACGAATTGTTGATAGTGGAGTACGTAGTTCGTGTCCGACGATCGCAATTAAATTACTTTGAACGCGCTCTACAGCCTCTAATTGAGCATTTAATTCTAGTAAATTAGTGTAAGCACTAGCTTGGGTTAATGCTGCTCCTGCGGTGGTGGCTACAGCTTCGATTAAGGTGCAATCTTCGGGCTTCCATTTAAAGTTGTCTCTACCTCCGTAGTGTAGCTCCAACATCCCCATCAGTTTTCCCTGATAGCGAATAGAAACCATCAACCAGGAGTGAATCCCTGCCCGTGCGATTTTATCTTTAAGTGTGAGATTTTTATTCAAATAGGGATTGTCAGCGACGTTATTAATTACTAAAGTAGACTCCTGGGCTTGAGCAGCTATAAATAAAGGATTATTGGCAATCGACCACTTTTCGCCAACTAACGAAGCCATCGATGTTGGTACAAATTCATACTTAATTTTCACCTGCTCATCATCAGCATTGAGACGATACAGCAAACAGCGACAGTTGGGAAACAGTTGACCCAGTTCTTTTGCGGTTGTAGTCAAAATCTCTTCAGGATTGAGGGAACTACGTTGTGCAGCAGCTATTTTATAAATTAAAGACTCCTTCCGTTCGGCATTGGCGATCGCTCTGTAAGCTTTGACCAGCTTATATTGCCCAGCTTGGAGATAAGTTACTAGGCGTTGAGTAAAAATATCCAAATCTACTGACTGGGAAGTAAGTATTAATTGACTCCTTCTATTTTTTTGAAGCCTAAACAGCTTTCTGGCTTGCTGAGTTTTCTTTTTAAGTTCGGGACGATAGTTATTGATTATTCCAAGCAACCAGTCCGCAGCTGCATAAGTAATGTCGCGGTCAAATGTCCAAACCCCCTCAAATATTTCTTCCTGTTTGATTACAGACGTTATGCCTTCAATCTCTTTTGCCAAAGACTTCTCACGTATTGCCAAGCAAGCTGAATAATTTTTCCCAATAATTACCAAATACTTTTCTTCTGCTATGGTGTCAGTCGATTTAAGAGGAATGGTTTCATAACCAGAGTTGACTGTAGAAAAATTAGATTTGTCTTCTGGAACTCCTAAGACATAGACACGATCTCCTTTATCTGCCATTCGTTGAAATCGGCGTTGGTGTTGACGAAAAAACCTTTCCTGCTGAAAATTGGCAATCACCAAATATTGCCGTTGATCGGCTAGAACTAAATCCTGAAATGCACGATCTAGGGCAATCATCGACGGTTTAAAGTATATTTGGGAGCGAAGACTTTTATATTCAGTTAATAAGTCTTTAAGCAAGGAATTGGTTAAATCCATCTTACCTCCCTTGAAATTCAAAAATAATAATGTTCTAATTCCAGTCTGAGAAACGCGACTATGGAGTTTTTAACTGTAGTGATAAATTCCAACAGCAGCTTGAGACATAGAACCAACCACTTCTAAATCGGGCAATGTAGCATCCATCAAATTTGCGCCTTCTAAAATTGCCTCATCTAAGTTGGTACGACTAAGATTTGCCTGAGTTAAATTCGCACCTGTAAAGATAGTTCGAGTAAGGTTAGCACCCATCAAATTTGCCCCTGTCAAATCGGCATAACTAAGATTTGCCCCTGATAAATCCACACCTTGTAAATCCGCATCTAGTGACTTCTCCCAACGCTGACCCTACGGGTACAGACGTGGGCTTCAATCATCGCTGATTGAAATTTCTGCGTTGCACTTACCTAGATATTGCTACCCCTGGCAGTACGCATTCAGCAGACAGTTTCCTTTCCCGACAGTCCATCGGTACTACGTTATTCGATCCTCGTTGTAAAATCACTCTTGCACTAGCATGATCGCGACTTGTTTTATACCCACATTCAGGACAGCTATGAACTCTTTCTTTGAGTTCCTTCTTGCCCGTATGAGTATTACATTCAGGACAGATCTGCGAGGTGTACTTATGGTCAACTTGAGCAAAATATTTTCCTCGCTTCCAGCAAACCCAAGACAGCAAATCTCGGAATTGACCAAACCCACCATCCAACATTTGCTTGCCAAGAAAACCTTTAGCAGTCATTTTGAAGTTGATATCTTCAACAAAAATCATGCCTGCTTGATCGCAAAGTTTATGGCTAGTTTGAAGATGAAAGTTTTTACGAGTGTTGGCTATTTGATGGTGAAGTCTAGCAACTTTAAGCTGTGCTTTTTCCCAGTTTTTAGACCGCTTTTTCTGACGAGATGCCTTGCGTTGCAGCACTTTAAGCCTACTTTGCAAGTCTCGAAAAAATCGAGCAGGTTCAACCCTGAGATTGTCGCTGGATACCAAAAAAGATTCGAGTCCGATATCAATCCCGATTCCACGACCGAAAGGCAACGGGTCAGGTACTTTGACATCGCACCCAATTGTGACTACTGCATACCAAATAGTTCCTCTTGCTCTAGATACAATCCTTACTCCTTTGACCTTAAAACCGTCTGGGATTGGTCGGTGTTGATTAATCGCAACCTCACCAATTTTAGGCAGCTTAATCAATCCATTATTGATTGGATTTTCTTTGAATTGCGGGAACAAGAAGGATTGATATCTGCCGTATTTTTTAAAGCGAGGAAAGCCAAATTTTTGGGATTTAAACCTTTCCCAAGTATTATGCAGTCGCTTAACACAATCCTGAGTTACCTGAGAATGTACAGCTTTATAGTATGGATTATTTTTCTTCCACTGCGTAAGTTGTCTCTTCTGTTCCAAGTAACTTGGAAAAGGAATATCGGGAGACATTATATATTCCCGATTAATTGAGCAAGAGTACAAACTACATTTTCTCGAATTAAGCCAATCCTTCAGATCGCGCAGACATCTGTTATATAGTCTCCTGCACGTCTCCATCCAGCCAAGCATAAGCTCTTGCTGTTCGGGCGTTGGGTTAATTCGATAGGTGTAATTCATAGTCAACATTCAAGCATTTTAGCATAAATTATGAGTCACGATAAAACCAGTGAAAACAAAATGCCATCCCTCAATTCATCCGACACTGACCGCTACATACTTGGCGGTACAGATGTCGGGCTTCTTGCTCAGACAGCTAAAGAAGCCAGACGCATCTCTGCATTAACAAAGCAAGATTTATATAGATTAACTTCGCTTAAGTTAGCCCGAATTAATAAAGCATGGTTGCATTGAGCCTGAACCAAACTCGCTTTATGTAAGTCCGCTCGCCAGAGGGTAGCACCTCTAAGATTAGCTTCACTTAAATTAGCTCTACTTAATACAGTGTGATTGAAATTAATTTCAGCTAGATTGGCTTGCCAAAGTTTGATATCAATCAGATTTACATCGTTTAAACAAGCCTGAGTTAGATTTACCCGATTAAAATCTCGCTCTCCTGACTGGTAGAGTCTGAGAACTCGATCGCTATTACTTTTTTTAGTCTTTACCTGATGTGGATGTAAATAAAACTCAGATCTTGCACCTAATATGTAACTGATTTGTGTTATCAGGGAAAGGGGTAAAGGTTAAAGGGAAAAGGGTAATAAATTGATTACCAATAGCTAATTATTTAGTTTTTTTGTACTGGTGCAAGATCTGAGTAAAACACTGAATGATGAAGCTGATTCGCTTATCTAACTAAAGGGCATCTATGATGATAGAAAAATCAAAGGGTAGTCAATAAATAACCTCGGAGTTATCCGAGGTAGTTAATAAAATGAAGTTAATTATGCGAAAAATGGAATAATTTAGCTAACAAAACTAGCAGTAAATACTGAAGCTGCGACTACAACTGAAGCAACTACGCCCCAAATCAAATAATTACGCTGTTCTTGAGAATCAGGAGCTTCTGCATAGTACATTGCAGGCTCTTTGGCGAAATTGTTGAGGATGCCGTGTTCGTCAGAAATAGTAGTCATAAGTTAATTACTGTCCAATTGTTTTGCTTTATGTAAACAAATATAACATCAAATGTAACAAAGTGTTAACTAAACTTGACAATATTCTTTACAAAGACCATTGGTCACAAGTTAAGGTTGTAAACTAGTTGTCAAAGAGGGTTTGGGAGGAGATTGAAAGAAAAACTGGTCAGAACCTCGCTGTTTATCTGGAAAAGGAGCAATTATCAACTTTTGCTTCGGTTTTCGCTGTCGTTTAACAATGCCCAAACATTTCTGAATATCAGGATGAGAAAAATATTTAACTGGGTCGTGAGCTTCTCCACGCTTTGAAGCACTATGAAAATAATAAAGACCACGATAAATCATTTCTAAGGAGATATGGTCAAAAGGAAGTGCCAGTTCCTCAGCTACAGCATCTCCTAAATCAACTAAAACTGCGTAAAATAGCCAAGTTGACCAAATCTGCAACTTAA
>CAVRWR010000135.1:0-15485 GCA_963724445.1 uncultured cyanobacterium
TTGGCGCAATACCAGTTTTGGTTCCCAATCTCAAGGCGGTAGTGAGTTTGTTGCCAGGATGTTAACCGTTAGCTCTTCGCTTAAAGCACAAGGTCGCTCTGTACTGGATTTTTTGACTCAATCTTGTCAAGCCTCTCGGTTGGGTACAACACCACCGACTTTAATTCCGATGTCTGAATCTACTTTTAGCAACGAGCGTATTCTTCTTCTCTAGATCTGTTCAGGCTCAAACCTATTGGATTGCCGTCCCTCTGGGACGGTTACAAGTAAACCATCTCTAGTTTGAGTAATAGATTCACCAGCTTTCCAAAGCAAGTCTATATCTAAAACTGGGTTATCTAATGCCAGTCCGATATTGTTCATAGTTGTCAAAATGCGATCGCGCTCCTGGGGAGTAATGTAGCCTCGCACTGCTGCTACTGTCGCCGACAGTGCCATGTCAATATTCACTGCATGACCATGATACAAGGGAATTTCAGGAGTAAGCTCAAAGGTGGGACTCCAGGTATGTCCATAAGCAATTACCCGATCTAAATCTAGTTCATGTAAGTTGGGTGCTTCCAACTCCAGCATTTTTTTGATTGCTTTATAAGTTAGCTTTCGTCCAATTTCGCGAATCTCTTGACTACCGTTGAGGTAACCAAAACGAGTCTCTAATAGTTCTTTGCCATATTTTTCCAGTAGCCCAAACACCTCCTTATGAGAGACTACGGCGATTTTAACTAATTCTGCCATTCCATTACGCACCTGTGCTTCTGGTAAAGTGCGTAGGAAAGAAAAGTCGAGAATTACCTTTTTCGAGGCGTGATAAGCGCCAAGACGATTCTTTAGTTTCTTGTGATTGACTGCAACTTTAATAGCTACACTCGCATCAACCAAACCAATCATAGTAGTAGGAATACGAATATAGTTACTGCTGCGACGATAACTAGCGCAAGCAAAACCAGCCACGTCGGTAATCAAACCACCACCAACTACTAATACAGGCTCTTTACGTACCAAGCCAAAATCAGCAAAAGCATCAACTATCTTTTCTAAAGTTCGCAGACTCTTATCTAGCTCACTAATAATGATCGGAAATACCGTTAGATCGATATCGTGATGTTTGAAGTATGCTTCTATTTGGTTTTTGTAAAGTCGATGCACGTTAGCATCTACAATCATCAAACAGCGTCCGAACTTTTCGTAGCTATCTGCAAGTTCTCTATTTTTAGGATCGAATACTCCCTCTACAAACAGAAGATCGTACTCAATCTTTTCGTAGCCTTCAACTCTGAATGCTGTGTCGGTGGCTACAAACGTCGCTTCAATTTGACTCATTATTTTTGCCTAAATACAACTGAAATGTTTATAAACTAATTCTGTAAACTTTTTATAAATCGCCTTTTTGCTTATAGGCGAAAGGAAACTAACTGAAGTAAAAAAAACTTCAATTTGTTGTTAATTAACTCCTATAAACTTTTTCCATTCATTGAAGGCAATGACTTGGCTTTTTTTATCAGACGTTAATTCTTTTGTTATTTGCAATCTAAATTTTAGAAGCTAATATCTTTTTATAAAGATAAAGCAAATAATTTAAATTTAGAACCAAAAACTTAGTAAAAAAGTAATGCTGGATAGCCTTTATTCAATCTATTTACTCCTACATATTTATGTTTAACACAATTCTTCTTCTTGAGTATCTGCACATAGTCATAGTTCAGAAAAAATTGTTTAGTAGGTTCAAAGTTATTGTCAAGCTATGCAATTGTGGATTTGTCTAATACTTGCTTACACTTTTATTAAAGCAAGTTTTTGTGGCTGAGGTTGCCATTATTTGTAAATTTATGTAAATATTGTTTTGGGTATGTTAACACAATTTGTATTTACTTTAAATTTATCTTGACAAAAAACTTGAAATTATAGTTTGTGCTTGTATTTAAAATAACAAAAGCAATATTTACGCTGATATTATTTATGAATAATAGAAATTGATTCTGTAAAAGTTAAATAGTTTTAACCTTATTCCTCAACCTGACTCAGTTTAATTTGTTTCTTAGGAGTAATTAAGAGCAAAACTCGCCGTAAATAGAAATATTTATGACGAGTTATTAATTTTATGCACGACTAGGTTGACCCAGACATAATTTGTACCAATTCTCTTAAATTTAATAAAGCAGCTTCTAGAGATTCATCCCTCATTCTTTCATAAGATTCAAGTAAAATTTCAGTTTTGTTCCAATCTTGTTCCGTCTTATTCCTGTTAACATTAATATCCCAAATAATATTAGTTAACTCTCTGGCACGTACCGTTTGTTCTAAATTGTCAATAGCATTAATAATCAACAACCACAGTTGCTCTTTATCAGAATAATTTGACACAGTATTTTGCCTCCACTTTGGCGTACTCAGTGCCAATTCTCTTGGCTACTCCAACCAAATATCCTTGGCGGTAGTCAGAATTAAACCATTGATAGGCGATAGGTTCAAAGTTATCTTTCCCATCTAATTCACCATCGGAAAAATTACTGGTGAACTTGTAGTCTACTTGTTGTTCAATTTTTACAACGTCAGCAATTGAAATATTGAGCAGGTTGGTCAATGGACTCATAATATATATTCTCCATACAGAGATTAGATAAATAATAAATAGATCTTCTTGTTTCCTCTCCAAGCAGCTTATTGAGGGCGTTCTGTAACTTCTGTAGCCGAAGCTCTAGTAGTTATAAATCCGTCTGCTTTACAAATCCTTTACATGAACTTTATAAGAACTTTATAACCGCAAAAGCTTCATATGCCCAGTGAAAATACTTAAATTGTTGCTTTTAAATTAAAAGTCTTGAGGCAAAATGTCTGTAAAATCACTGAAAGAGCGTATTTAAGCGATCGTTCTTTCTGGATTATTCACAAAATCACATTCGGGATAATTAAAGTGAACGGGAACATTATCTTTATTAGCTACCGAAGGGAAGTGGGCTGTAGCTAGTTTCGTCCCATAGGTAGCAATAAAATCGGCAACGTTGGTGATTTCATGAAGCATGAAGTGGATAATAAAGAAATAAATTGGAATCCTCAACAGCATCGTGGAGAACTCCAACTATTTTTTATTCATCATTTTCAAGAACATTCATTATTGCTTAAAGCAATTCTTGCTTGTTCGCGATCGTCAAAATGAATCTTCTCTGTCCCTAAGATTTGGTAGTCTTCATGTCCTTTCCCTGCAATTAGCACTCCATCTCCTGGCTGCGCTTGTTTAATCGCAGTGGAAATCGCCTTAGCGCGATCGCTAATAATTATTGGTTCAACAGTCAGGGGAATACCTGCCACTACGTCTTTTAAAATCCGCTCGGGGTTTTCAGTACGGGGGTTATCAGAAGTAACTACCACCACGTCTGCCAATTCGGCGGCAATTTTGCCCATTAAAGGGCGTTTAGTGCGATCGCGATCGCCTCCACAGCCAAAAACGCAAATCATTTTGCCACTAATAAAAGGACGTGCCGCCTTGAGTAGATTCTCTAAACTATCAGGAGTATGGGCATAGTCTACAATTACGTTAATATTCTGATTAGAACCCGAATGTACCCGTTCCATTCTCCCTGGTACTCCTGCAAAGTTTGGCAAACTATCGACAATTAACTGCAACTCTACGCCTAAGTGCAAGACTGCGCCTACTGCGGCTAAAAGATTCGCTAGATTAAATTGACCAACCAAGGGAGAATTGAATGGCACTTTTCCTTGTGGAGTATGGAGAATACCGCTAACTCCTGTTGGCTGATAGTCTAAATTGCTGGTATGCAAATCTGCATCTTGATTATCAACGCTGTAAGTCCAAACTCGATCGGAATTTAGCTGGGAAATCAAACGTCTGCCATAATCATCATCAAGATTAATAATGGCTTTACCTTGGAGATATTCGGGAGTGAATAATAAAGACTTTGCCTGGAAGTAATCTTCCATATCCTTGTGATAATCAAGGTGATCTTGCGTTAGGTTGGTAAAGACTCCCACCTCAAAACTACAGCCTTTTACTCTTCCTTGGGCTAGCGCATGGGAACTAACCTCCATCACCGCATATTTATTGCCAGCCTTTACCGCTGAACTTAATTGCGACTGCAACTCTACGGCAAAAGGAGTAGTGTGATTAGAAGTTTTACTATATCCCTGCCAACGAGTGTAAAGTGTCCCTAATAGGGCTGTAGGCTGTTGTGCCTGGAGTAAAAAATACTCAATTAGATGACTTGTAGTAGTTTTACCGTTTGTACCTGTTACGCCGACGGTTTTGAGTTTGTGAGTGGGATAATCGTAAAAAGCAGTTGCGATCGCACTACAGGTAGCAATCATGTCCTTAGCTAGAATCACGCAAGCATCATCATCAGGAGGCTGTTTTTGGGCTGCTTCTCGGCTAATTACGGCAGCAATCGCCCCTTGATTTAACGCACTCCGCCAAAATTCTCCTCCGTCAACCCTAGTGCCAGGTATACCGATAAATAAATCTCCCTGATTACAAGCGTGGGAGTTAGTGCAGACTTGATTTACTTCAAAATCAAAAGCAGAATGTTCTGGTTGCTGGAGGTTGGCTTTAGCTAACAATTCGCGCAGCTTCATTATATTTATCCTAATGATTGCAGTTAACAATACATATTTTGAACACCTTTTTAACTAAATGTCCTTAAATTTTTCAGTAATATTTGCTCTAATTTGGCTACATTAGCCCTGGGTGGTAGACGGGGCAGGCGTTTCTCGCCATCAGGCAATTTTTGACACAGTACGGGAATTTCATACTGATAGGCGGCTAACCAATCTTCACGAGTAGTTATGTTGCGTATTTCCAGCTCAAACTCAATTTTATTTACCTGCTGTAATTTTTCTTGCAATCCTTCGCAGAGATGACAACCAGGCTTACTGTACAGAATTAATTGCATAACCAATTTCTCACTTAATATATTTTGAAGATAGCAGCATTATTTGCCTTGAAGTTTTTTTTGATTATATTGCAAAGCTAAAGATATTATTTGCTTGCAACTTGTCTAGTTGCATTTTGCAATTTGTACAACCTTTATCTTGCTTTTTGTTTGATTAATTAATTGCAGAAAAATTGCCAATAAAATATAATAACTTTACATTTTTTATTAGCCAGTTAAATATTATGTATCAGGTTTCTTTTTATACAGTTTTTTTGATTAATTGTTGTATAATTAAATTAAACTAGTTAAGTAGCTATCAAGAGTCACTTACTGTTGAAAAATAGCGAAAAATGCAGGATAAGCCAGTAAATCAACATTGTTAAAACTGCTCATTGTAGACCGTGGCTATTTTGAATGTTGACAAAATAGCTGATTGTCAGTCAATAATAAAGGTAGCTTGAACAGAACAAAATTTATTTAAGCTGTTAATGTTAAGTAACAAAAGTTTATTATTTGTACGTATTTTTGACAACAAAATAGTTGATACAATATCTACATTTAGGTAGAGTAAATTATTCCGTAAGCCTTAGTTATTTATTTTTATAGTATTTAAATGAAACCAGAATATTATATTAGCTTAGAAGCAGAAATCAATAGTGAACTACATAAATCTCTCTCAAAATACTTGGACTATCATCCATATTGGGACTTAAATCGGGTACTGAATACTTCCTTGTCTTTATTTATGATGCAGAACTGGAGTCAAGAAAATGGTCGAGAGAAGCAAGATTATGACACTTGTACTCGCATTTACCTAGACAATATTTTTCAAGAATATCGTACACACTTACGGTACGAACAAAATAATTGATGATTAATTCGATACGATCGATTCGAAGGTTTGCCTGCATAGTTAGTTAAAACTAGCTATGCTTTTTGCTGTTTAAAATAATCCCCTTAAGCGATCGCATAGTCAAAAATACCAGATATTATTAAGTACAGCGCTTACTGATGATTCTAAGACTTGATTCTAAGACTATGGCTCATTTTCCCGATAGAATTTTAGCTTTACCAGCTTTTGAAGGTAGGTTCGAGGCTAACAAATTAATTAGCGAAAACGTAGAAATTTATTTTGCCAGCTATCCGCAACAGACATTCATTGAAGCACATCAACATGATACAGATAATCATGGCATAATCACCCAAGGCGAATTAATCTTGATCGTTGAGGGAGAAGAACAACGTTTTTATCCTGGAGATTGGTATCATATCCCACCCTGTACAGTTCATGCAGCCAGATTTGAACAAGACACCTCGGAAATTGAATTCTGGTTTAAAGAATAGGCGTGATCTCAAGACAATTACTACTGTTGATCTAATAGCCTTAACTGGTGACTAATTCTACTATGAACATTTTGCAATTCCCTTAGATTCGACAATTCTGCTGAATCAAAACTAGCCTGAATCCTTCTAAGAGTTTTTTCCAGTTGTTTTGCCAGTTGTAAAGCCTGCTCGCTGATTCGATCTAGCTGCTGTTGTTCGTAAATTTTCAGAGCTCGATCGCGGAGGATCTGAATACCTACTGTTTCCCTCTCCTGGTCAAAAGCAAATTCCAAACGTAGTAAAATTCTTTCTCGATCGTGAAATTTTTCAAAAACTACTTTTTTTGGATGTGCGGTGGTATTTAGGGGGAGTCTTGCCATCCGTTTGATTTCATCAATGAGGGAGCAAAAAATAGGCAGGGAGACTTCTTCAATCTGAGATTGAGTTAGTTTGTTTTGTTGGGCAACAATACTGCCGCGATCGCTATGGCGAGTTAAAATAATATATTCTGTATGATGCTTAAAAGCCTTCTCCAACAGACTTTGCCAAGATAGTTGAGATATTAGCTGAGGTAAAAAATCGGCAGTTTCTAGCTGTATTTCCTCTGGCGGAATCTTACCGAGAGTTTCCGCAATTAGCTGCGAGATCTGTGCCTCGTCAAAATCGATTTCAGGCTCGACTTGTGCTGTATCTTGAGCTAAAAGTTCGGCAGGATTGCCAGCAATGACTGTTGCTTTGTCATCAAGATTATTTGCTGCTTTTTGCGGGAGAAATTCTGGAGGAATCTCAAACAAGGTGGCATTAGCATCTGCTTTTGGTGCAGCACCTTGATTTTTGCGCTTAGGAGTTAACTCTAAGTCTTTGAGAAAATCTAAGTCTGGCGGTAGATCTGGTAAATCTGGCAATTCTGGATCTAGGTCAAATTTAGCGCGAGAAGTTTCCTCTGGCTGAGAAATAATCGTGGGGGCAGAATCAACCATCCTACGTTTCTCAAAGCCTCTCAGGGGTGCGTTGGGATTAAAGTTAGTATCGATAATCGTTTTATTCTGATCTGATTCTCTTTGATGTGCTGGGGGAGAATTTTGCGGATAATTTGCCAGGATAATTTGATGAGTTTGCAGATCGATTAACTGTACTTCTAAATTATATTTAAATACCTTGGCGATCGAGTTAACAAACTTAAATGAATCCTCATTACGTGGATCTAGCATACCCAAGGTTAAATCGTTGCCGACCAATTTTAGGGGTAGAACCTCGTAATGCCGACATGAATCTAGAGGAAAAACCTGATCGATTAACTGGAAAATTTCTTTACTATTGGCAAGGCAATCGGCAAACATTGCTGTTTTGAAGTTATTAGAATTAGAACCGTTATTCATTATTAGGGTGCCTATCTTAAAATTCGTTTAGTAAATAGATGATCTAGATAATCTGTAATAAATTTTGTTTTTACTAGTTTCTAACAGCAATCGAGCGATAAATTGCGTAAAGAATTACCATAGCTATAGATTACCCAAATCTGGCTTGAAGATTAGCATCAAGTATCAAGTTAAGAGTAATCAACTCCCCTGCTTTCCCAATCCCTCCAGACCCTCGATTTGTTCTAAAATGATTTCTCTAGAGAGTTGTGAGAGATCTTGGGATAAATGACAGACAAATCGCCGATTCCAGTGGTAGTTAATGGTGCGTTGGGACAAATGGGGAGGGAAGTAATCAAAGCTGTATCCCAAGCCGAAGACATGATGTTAGTTGGCGCAGTGGATCTTAACTCCGAATATTTAGGTCAAGATATCGGAGAAATTATTGGTATTGGTGCGCTAGAAGTTCCTGTCTTAAATGATTTACAAAGTGTTCTGGTGTTGGCGACTCAGGAAAAAGTACAGGGGGTAATGGTAGATTTTACCCATCCTGATAGTGTGTATGAGAATACTCGCAGCGCGATCGCTTATGGAGTTCGCCCTGTAGTTGGCACAACAGGCTTAAGCGACAAACAGCTACAGAACCTCAGTGAGTTTGCCGAAAAAGCTAGTACAGGAACTTTAATTATTCCCAACTTTTCGATTGGCATCGTCTTACTCCAGCAGGCGGCGCTTTTAGCTTCAAAATATTTTGATCACGTTGAAATAATTGAACTACATCACGATCGCAAAGCCGATGCTCCTAGTGGAACGGCGATTAAAACAGCACAAATGCTGGCAGAAATGGGTAAATCCTTTAATCCTCCCAAAGTAGATTCAAAAGAGACGATGACGGGTGCTAGAGGCGCAACAGCACAGAGCAATATTCCCATCCACAGTATTCGCTTACCAGGATTAATTGCCCACCAAGAGGTGTTATTTGGCGCACCAGGGCAACTTTATACTTTACGTCATGATACTAGCGATCGCTCTTCCTATATGCCTGGAGTATTACTTTCAATTCGTAAGGTAACTGAGCTAACATCGTTAGTCTACGGTTTAGAAAAAATAGTCTAGGGCGTGTCATCATTTAAGGAAAAGTATCCTTTTGAGCTGATAGTTTGTTCGTATTAGCCATTCAATTTACTGCCAGAACTTTATGCTAAAGCCTTTAACTAGGGAAAAAATGGAGCAGTTAATCCCCTTAATTGCTACAGGTCAACAATACGCTTACTATTGGGGCAAATGGACTGATGTGTTAAATCGGCTATTAGTTTCCGTTGTTGGAGTTGTCGTCGTTTTAATTCTCAGTCTGCTATTTGGCGATCGGGGAGAAGCATTAATTCTCCTTTTGGGCGGAATTGTCTGCTTTTTATTGGTTATGGTGTCCTGTCTATCAAGCAAGTCGGCGCAATGCAGTTAGTCGTCGGTTTAAATACTCAGGATTCTGGCGTGGCAAAGTCTTAGAGGTATTTCTCACGGAAGAGCTGATTGGCGAGGAAGAAACAGTTAATCAACGGGGAGAATTGGTCATCGTCGAAAACCGCGAACGCTGGATCAACATTGTTTTGGGCGACAGGACGGGTTTTGAAATTCAGGTTCAAGCACCTCTGCAAAGAATTTATAAAGGTATTAAGCCTGGACAAGCGGCGGAATTACTGGTCTTATCCAACGATTTAGATTTGAGTCAGATTAACAAAATTTCTGATGCTTATATTCCGCAACAAAATATTTGGGTAGGGCAATATCCTTACATCCAAAGAGATGTTTTTACCGAGGTTAGTCGTCAGTTAGGCGGAGTTGCGCCCCAGAGGATGAGTCGTCAACGTCAACCTAATCCCAGAATTAAAAGGCGCGATCGCTGACTTTACCTTTTCTTAATCATTTCCCTTTCTGCTGCGCCTGCCAAGTCAATCTAAGCAAACTGCTAAAAATTGCCGCAGCGACATTAGCCCCGCCTTTAGAACTTTTGAGAGAAATACTGGGAATATAGGATTCTTTGAGTATTTGCTTCGTATCCAATTCAATAAACATTGGCGGAGTTGCGATCGCCAAACTGGGTTCAATTACTTTATCTTTGAGCAAATTTATCATTGTGGACATAGCGGTTTGCTCCTGACCAATAATAAAGATGCTGTTAGGATATTTGTGACCGAGAATCTCTAAGCCTTGAGCTGCTTTTGCCGATTTATCGACGATTTCTGGGCTAGTGGTGGTGCAACAGTAAACAGGATTGCCAAAGCTTTGCTGTAGTTTGGGAACAATGCTCACTTGAATTTCTGGCACATCGACGATGATTGGAGTCAGTGCTGCAAGTGCTGCTGCTCCTTTTGCCAAAGCACCATCAGAAAACTCAACTAGAGATCCATATTCTAAATCAGCAGTGTAATAAATAACTTGACGAATTATCTCATACTGAGAGGGAGCAAAATTTTTCTCAATACCTTCAATTTGGCGATCGATTATTGCTAAAGAAGAAGCCTCGGTAAAACTTAAATCCATCTGTTCAATTTATTATTAAGCGATGTTTGATTCAAAGAGTATCTAAATAGATTAGCTCAATTGAACCCTAAGCAAGAGCGCTCGCTCTTGTTTAGATTGGATTAGATTAGATTTAGCGATCGCTAGATGCCAGAGAAAGCAAATTACTCTTTTTCTGAATCGACCAAATTATCTCGTTGGTTTTCTGACCAAGTCATTGAGTTAAGCGGCTGGTCACCAAATTTTATCGATCATTTACTTAACTTAACCTAGCTTAGAATCTGTTTACAAAACTCAATCACAGTCAAGCTTAAACTAGACTCGAATTTAATTTGCTTAAATGCCGACCAAACTGGTGTTTCCAGATGAATCGATAAGTGATAATCTTGAAGATGGCAAAATTTTACACTTAATTAAGATTTTTACCTGCCATATAAGACAGTTAAGCTAACCACCAAAGTAGATATAAAAAAATGGTAGCCACCACAGATAAAACAACCACTGGCAAAATTACGCAAATTATCGGACCTGTTCTAGATGCCGAGTTCCCTAGCGGAAAAATGCCCCGTATTTATAATGCTTTAAAAGTACAAGGAAAAAATCCTGCGGGAAATGAAGTTTCAGTTACCTGCGAGGTACAGCAGCTACTGGGTGACAACCAGGTGCGTGCCGTGGCAATGAGCGGGACTGATGGATTGGTCAGAGGCATGGATATTGCCGACACTGGCGCACCAATTAACGTACCAGTAGGGAAAGGAACTTTAGGCAGAATTTTCAACGTATTGGGCGAACCTGTAGATGAAAAAGGTCCAGTAGTTACTGATGAGACGTTCCCAATTCACCGACCTGCTCCCAAATTTACCGATCTTGAAACAGCACCAAAAGTATTTGAAACTGGAATTAAAGTTGTCGATCTGCTTACTCCCTATCGTCAGGGAGGAAAAATTGGTTTGTTCGGCGGTGCTGGCGTTGGTAAGACCGTAATTATGATGGAACTAATCAACAATATCGCGATTCAGCACGGTGGTGTATCCGTGTTTGGTGGGGTGGGTGAGCGTACTCGGGAAGGGAACGACCTCTATAACGAGATGATCGAATCTAACGTAATCAACGCAGACAACCCAGAAGAATCTAAAATTGCTCTGGTCTACGGACAAATGAACGAGCCACCTGGAGCAAGAATGCGCGTTGGTCTATCGGCTTTGACCATGGCTGAATATTTCCGTGATGTAAATAAACAGGATGTACTGCTGTTTATTGATAATATTTTCCGCTTTGTCCAGGCTGGTTCTGAAGTATCGGCACTGCTAGGTCGTATGCCTTCTGCGGTAGGTTATCAACCTACTCTGGGTACTGACATGGGAGATTTGCAAGAGCGAATTACTTCTACCAAGGAAGGTTCAATCACTTCAATCCAGGCAGTATATGTACCTGCGGATGATTTAACTGACCCTGCTCCTGCAACTACCTTTGCTCACCTAGATGGAACAACCGTGTTGTCCCGTGCCTTGGCTTCAAAAGGTATTTATCCTGCGGTAGATCCCCTTGATTCTACTAGTACTATGCTCCAGCCTAGTATTGTTGGTGAAGAACATTACAATACTGCTCGTGCAGTGCAATCAATTCTGCAACGTTATAAAGAATTACAGGATATCATTGCCATCCTTGGTTTAGACGAACTTTCAGAAGACGATAGAATCGCGGTAAACCGTGCGCGTAAAATTGAACGTTTCTTGTCTCAACCTTTCTTTGTCGCGGAAGTATTCACAGGTTCTCCTGGTAAATACGTTTCTCTAGAGGATACGATCAAAGGCTTCCAAGCTATCCTTAACGGCGAGCTAGATGATTTGCCAGAGCAAGCGTTCTATCTAGTTGGCAATATTGAAGAAGCAAAAGCCAAGGCTGAGAAGCTAAAAGCCAATTCCTAATTAGTTAACAGCCAACGGTTAATAGTAATCAATGTAGTTTAATTAACTTATTTTAAAAGCGATCGCCTTTGAAAGTTTTGATTAAATACCTTGATAATTATTACTGTTGACTGTTGGCTCGATCTTCTTAGATCGAAACAATCAGAGGATAAATTAAATCGGTAATAGTTAAAGAAATGGCCTTAAATGTAAAAGTAATAACTCCAGACAAGACAGTTTGGGATGATCGAGCAGAAGAAATTATTTTGCCCAGCACCACTGGACAGTTAGGTATTTTGTCTGGTCATGCTCCTCTTTTAACCGCTCTAGAAGTTGGTGTACTGAGAGTTCGAGCGAATAAAGAGTGGAAAGCGATCGCTTTAATGGGTGGTTTTGCTGAGGTAGAAGAAGATGAAATCAAGATTTTAGTCAACGGTGCAGAATTGGGCGATAACATCGATCGAGATACTGCACGCAACCAATACCAAGAGGCTCAAACTAGATTTCAAAAAGTTGAAAACAGCAATGACCGTCAAGAAAAAATTCAAGCTGAAAACTCCATGAAGAAAGCTAGAGCGCGTTTGCAAGCTTCTGGAGGAGCGGTTTAGGATAAGGGATGAAGGATAAGGGATGAAGGATGAGGAAGACATTCAGTGTTTTACTATTTTCTGAGTAAGTTCAATTAATCCTCGGACAAAGCCCATACTATTAAATTTAAAAAAGGGCAGAAACGTTAAGTATAACTAACATTCTGCCCTTTTTTATTTAGTATTTGAACGTTTGAAACTTTGTGTTTGATCTTGATATTGTTCTGGTAACAACTCTAGCTTAGAGCTTAATGCTATTGAAATTAGTTGGTTCCAGTAAACACAATGTTGGGAAACTTAGTTTGTGCCTGGGTCATGGGTGTAGTCTTACCTCTTTCTGTCCAGAAATTGATCACCTCTGTAGCTTGGTTGAGGATATCAATACTTTCTGACTCTTCAATCCAGTGCTTTGCTTCCAATTCATCCTTTAACTGTTGCCAAGCATCATTGCGGGGCCAAAAGTAATAAGCTGTCAAAGGACTAGTACCTTTCCCTACTACCTGATCTACGGCGATCGCTACATTCTTATCCAACCACAGAACTTTTAATTTAAATCTTGCCTCTGACTCCAATTAAGCCTCCAATAAATTTATTTATTATTTAGGAATATTTTACATAATTAACCAAGAATAATTATACAAGAAATCGACCATGAACCAAACGCAATTAAAAGCAATTATTATTTTTGATATTGACGGGGTAATTCGCGACGTGAGCAATTCGTACCGTAAAGCGATCGCCGATACCGTAGAACACTTCACAGATGGCGGTTGGCGACCGACTATGGAAGATTTGGACAACCTGAAGTCAGAAGGAATCTGGAATAATGATTGGTCAGCATCTCAAGAGCTGGTTTATCGTTATTTTGAAGCAATGGACAAACCTCGCTCCGAGGTTGGGTTAAATTACGATCGCCTTGTGGCTTATTTTCAAGAACGTTACCGTGGCAAACATCCTAAGCTATTTGATGGTTATATTGCTGATGAACCGTTGCTAGTCACCACTGATTATTTTCGGTGGCTAAATGATAATCAAGTTCAATACGGCTTTTTTAGTGGAGCAACCAGAGGCTCAGCTGAATTTGTTCTCAAACAGCGTCTTAAGCTAGAAAATCCTGTTTTGGTAGCGATGGAAGATGCTCCTAGTAAACCCGATCCTACAGGAATGATTGAGACGATCGCTCAACTAAAAATCACCTCAGATGATGTTCCTGCATTTTATCTAGGGGATACGGTGGCTGATATGTATACCGTAGTTAAAGCCAGAGAGTTACAGCCAGAACGTAATTGGGTCGGTATTGGTGTTCTTCCTCCTCACGTTCAGATCTCCACAACCAGACAAGCTGATTATGCGCAAAAGTTAATCTCAGCAGGTGCTGAAGTTGTTTTGAGTAATGCAGAAAAGCTTGATTTACAATTAATTAGCGAATTGATCGATTAGATAAAGTTTAGATTAAAGATGCAATTTCTTGTTAAGCTTTTTCCTATTTGGCTGACGAAAAGAAAGGGCAAAGTTTAGTTCTGAGGTTTGCGATTGAAGATAAGTTAGTAGTGCATTGATAAATATAACTATGCCAAACATTTCTAAAAGCTCTTCGATAGATGAGGCAATTCCATAAACCGTATTATATCCATAATTGTCAGCAATATAGCCACCTACTAATTCCATTCCCAAGGCTCCAAGAATGTAAATAAATCCCGCTAACAAGAATAAAAATTTGGTTTTGACTGGTAAAGCCAGAATAAATTTTCTAAACACGATTAAAAAGATAATTACCAGACAGAATGCAGGAATTACCCAGGGGAAATACAGAAATCCTTTCGCATTAATCACCCCTTTTAAAATAGGAATTAATAGTTCATGGATACTGCAATTTTCATCTATTGCTAGAAACAGAAAGATGAAAGACAATCCTTGCCAATGCTGAATATATTTACTTTTGACATTTTTTTTGTAAGTAGTAATCATCGCCAGCAAATAACTGCAAAATCCCAAGGTTAAGGCTGAGTAAAGAGAAGGGAAATTTGCCTCTTGGTCAAAATTGAAATATATCGAGACAAGCTGACCCTGGTTTTGGGCGTTTAGCCAATGCACAATAACCCTTTCGACGAGATTAAACACCACTAGTAACCCGATCGCCGTTAGCAAAAACTTAGTAACTTTACTGGGAGATAAATCGTATATTGTCTGTCCTGCTGGAGATGAATATTGGCTATTACTCATAAACTTCTAGCAAATTTAGCAATAGAAAATAATGTAATATTAATATATATTTAACCTGTTGACAATAATACCAGAAATTTAGATAATCTAGTTAGATAAATTTACTTTTACAGCTACGCTTAATGTTTATTTGTTTATGGGAAGCAAGGGTGATTAAAGCATGTCAAGATAATTAGAATTTTTTGTAAACATATATAATGCAATCAAAAAGGTTGCTGATTTACTTAACAGCTTAAATTGCTTTGTAAGTCTTTATTTTGCATTTATCTGATTCTAAATATGGCTTAATCGAAACAATCTTTTCTTGAGGATATTTTCGGCTAAGCACTTGTTGAATGTTCATTTTGGTATTTAGTTATTTATCTAGTCCAGTCTAAATCTTGTATATAAGTATCTACTGCACCAAAGCTTATTTAAATAACTTATCTACTTATTAATGAAAATTTTTACTTTTAACGCTGCCGAAGATACGCGAGTAGAGATCCTCTGGTCATTAAGATCGAAAAATCGCGATCGCATATTCAGTCAATTTATTGCGGAAAATCATTATACAGAGGTTGATTCTATTCAAGATTGTGATGTAGCCGTATATCCGAACAAAGCTTTTACTCCAGAAACACTTGCTTTCGACAGTGGTGTATATCAAGCAGCCATAGAAGCTGAATTACACCAAAAACCATTGAT
>CAVRWR010000136.1:0-7387 GCA_963724445.1 uncultured cyanobacterium
TAAACCAATTCTGTCACGATTAAAATCTTCGATAACATCAGTTCCTTGACCTGGTTCGATGACAAATATATCTCGACCATTACCACCGTTTAAAACATCATTACCATCACCACCAATTAAAAGATCTTGACCGTTACCACCATTGAGGGTATCGTCACCATTTAAACCTAATAGGGTGTCTTTGCCATTACCACCAGAGATTAAATCTAGATCGTCTGTACCCACTAGATTATCTTTACCGTTACCACCGCTTATTTCGTTAACTTCGTTACTTCCTCCAGAAAGACTAAAGCTAGCTAGAACAGGATCGTGGTCGCTAGCACGCTGTACAGTTTCGGCAAATTCAGAATTAAGATGAACTAGATCGACTTCCGCGCTGTCAATCAAACTATCGCTAACTAAAATATGGTCTAGTTCTTGAGAATTACCTTGGAAAATAAAACTGTAGCGTTCATTTTCAGGTATGGTATCAATCAAATTGTTGAGACTGCTACCAAGAATTTCATCGACAGGAGAAATAAATTCAAACTCGTTTAAATCTCCCAAGACAACTACATTGGCATCGGCATTTGACCCTAAAATACCGTCTACATAACTATCTACTGCTTGTGCTTGGGCTTGTCTTTCGTCTAGGCTGCCGTTAACTTCGGGATTTTCTTGCAGATCTTCAAAGGGTTGGTCTACGCCAAAAATTGGACTACTACCGCCTTTAGAAGAGAAATGGTTGTTAATTACCGTAACTTCTTGCCCGTTGAATTCAAAGTCAGCAACTAAAGGTAAGCGCGCTCCTTCAAAAGCACTACCAGCATTCTGGTCGCCGATAGTTTCTACCGAACCTTCCACTAAATTTACGCGACTGGGGTCATAAAGGAAAGCCGTGCGAATATTGCCTCCTGGTTGACCGCCACTAGCGTTATCAGTAATAAAAGTATTGTCGATTAGTTCGTATTGAGGTCCCCCATTAACTGTGATCGCATCAATTAATTGTTGCAGGTTGGCATCTGCCGAAACTGTTCCATCGTCGGTCGATCCGCTATTGTCTTGGACTTCTTGCAAACCAATAATATCAGGAGCATTGAGATTATTGATAACATCGTTAGCGATCGCATCATAACGACCGTTAGCTACATCCTCATCCCCATCCCCATCATTAGGATCGAGGTTGAGAACGTTATAGCTAGCAATGGTTAACTTATCTTCTCCAGATTGGATATTGGTAGTTTCAGGTAATAGATCGGCTTCAGTAACGCTAAAAGATTGGGTGGGATTGATTTCAAAATTACCAAAACTATAGGTAACAACCCCCGTAACGTCTCCCAAGCGATCCCATGCATTTACGTTGGGAAAATCAAAGCCTGGCAAGATGTCAGAATCAGCATCGATTTGAACTCTTTCGGGATTAAAATCATTCGGGCTAATATTTAACGTATTGCGATCGCTAATTCCCGTCGCATTGTTACCGCCATTGACTACAGTGAATATTTCGCCAAAGCCGTTTGTTCCCCCCACCGCTACTGCATCTTCAGCAGTAACTAGCATTCCTTCAACTGATTCAAAGAAATCGATTCCGTCGGCATCTGGGTTGTAACTATTAGGATCGTCATCAATACTTTCTGTAGGAGGTACTCGACCACTGTTGCCAATGATCGTAGCGTCAGGCAAACTGTTGTTTGTAGACAGGGTGGTAAGGTTGGCGTTACTAATTTGCGTAGTTGAAAGATTGCCCGAATTTGTCCCCCCAGGGGTAAATTCGCTAACCGTACCCGCAACTTCTAATTCATCACCAGCATTTACTCCTGGTGCAGAACTGGTAAAGACGAAAATACCATCGGAAGTAGCATTATTGCCATCTCCTGTAGGATCTTGAAGATAGAAACCATTAGAGTCTACCGCAGTAACAATTCCCCTTGTGGTTATTTGACTGCCATTCAAAGGAGAAATTATAGCAGCACCCTGAATATCGTAAACGGGCGTAATATCTCCACTACCACCATCGCCACCATCACCACCATTCGATCCTTGATACACTCCTAAGCTATCAAAGGTATCTTGCGGGAAACCAGACCATTCTAGATTAGGATCGAAACTATCATCGGGATTAGTATCCCCTTCCGTAATATCTATATTGCGCCTTAAAGTATTATTTTGGGTCGAAATATCACCACTACCCCACTCTGAGCCAGGATCGTTACCAATTTGCCCCAAAGAATCAACAATTGTGCCATTTTCTCTCAGCACGATCGCATCATCTCCATTAAAGAAGCTGCGATCGTGCTAGTGAGGTCTGTTTGATTTAAAATTTCTGGTGCAGCATCATTATCTGCTATGACAAATACCTCGCCATCTGGTATCGTTCCCGTCAAAGCAATAGTAGTTCCTGCCGAAGTACTACCGTTAAAATAGAACTCTAGGGTATAGTTGCTTGCTTCTAAATCGATTGAACTACCTGAGTTATTGTAAAGCTCGATCGCTTTATTGTTACTACTGCCTTCAACATATTCCGAAATAAGTATACTCATAGCAAGCAAATTGAATTGAGAAATTTAGTAAATCGAGGCAATAGCGATTAATTTCGCTAAATAATAACAATTGTGAATCAATCGTTCACGCTATTAAGTAATTTCCCAGTTTTTGGTAAACAAGCTCTAAAGTTACAGTTAAATCTTAGTTATCAATGGACAAATGTTACTCTTTTCATTGATTCTAGTTGTATTTGCGATATCAACCGATTGCTCTATCTCTTTAATGTATAAAGCCTGGCTAGGCAAATTTTGCGATCGCATCTGTTTCCATAGCAGCATGAAGTATTTTAGTAATATTTTTGGCTGGAAAATCAATCAATCAATTAATATTACATTAAATTTTACTTAATCAAAATATAACTTGGATTTCTGTATCAATAAGGTAGTATTTCCTTATAAATAAACTTAGTTAACTTAATTACATACTTAATTACATTTTTTATCCATTTTGCCAATATTTATTTTGCCAAATTTTGAACTAATCTCAATATTAAATATCACAAAATATTCCTTGGACTTATAAAAATGTTGCAACCTACTGAAACTATTAAAATTCTCAAAAACAATTCGCAAATTAAACCTTTTAGTGCTGGAGAAACAATTTTTCATCAAGGTGCTGAAGGTAAAGAAATGTATGGAATTATTCAAGGTGAAGTAGAGATGCTAATCAACGATAAAGTAGTAGAGATTATCAAAGAAGGAGATGTCTTTGGTCAAGGAGCATTACTCGATTCAGAACATCTTCGAGCATCTACTGCTAGAGCCAAAACAGACTGCCAAATCGCTTCTTTAGACCAAAGTCACTTTTTGTTTGCCGTGCAAGAAACTCCCATGTTTGCTCTAGAAGTGATGAAAAGTTATTCCAATCGTTTCCGCCGTTTGAAACTTTTATTTTAATTCTTTTCCGAACTGGAGTCGTAGAAGTAGGCGTAATTTATTAATAATGTTTATGATTAGGTGAGTTTTTATGGATTCCAAATCAACAAATATCCATACTCAAGAAATAGTTATCAAATCGGAGAATGTCGATGTATATTACGGCAATTTTTTAGCGGTCAAAAATATTTATTTAGATATTCCTAAAAACAAAGTCACGGCTTTTATTGGTCCTTCAGGATGTGGCAAGAGTACTCTATTGCGTTGCTACAATCGCCTCAACGATCTGATTCCTATTTTTCGCCTAGAGGGTTTAATTACTTACCACGACCAAAACCTTTACGGGAAAGATATCGACCCAGTTCAAGTCAGACGAAAAATTGGCATGGTATTTCAAAAACCGAATCCTTTTCCCAAATCAATTTATGAAAATATCGCTTTTGGTGCCAGAATTAACGATTACAAAGGCAATATGGACGAATTGGTAGAGCGATCGCTGCGACAGGCTGCAATTTGGGATGAAGTCAAGGATAAGCTAAAACAGAGTGGTTTGGCTCTCAGTGGCGGACAACAGCAAAGGTTATGTATCGCCAGAACAGTTGCTCTGGAACCTGATGTAGTGTTGATGGATGAACCTTGTTCGGCACTAGACCCCATCTCAACCCTGAAAGTAGAAGAATTAATTAATCAACTAAAAGAAAAATACACGATTGTCATCGTGACCCATAATATGCAACAAGCATCAAGAGTTGCAGACTATACGGGCTTTTTCAACGTCAATGAAGTAGAGGGAGGAGACCGCCAAGGTTATTTAGGAGAATTTAATCGCACTGAGGAAATATTTCAAAATCCCCAAGAAGAAGCGACTCAACAATATGTAAGCGGTCGATTTGGTTGATTATTAATTATTGGCAAATTTAACACAGACAATGAAGATTATCAAGATTATTCCTATAGGAAACAAACTATCTCAAGCGATCTCTTTAGCCGTGATGGTAGCCATGTTAGCTATAGCTAATCCCTTGGCTTCTCAAGAGAAAGAATCCATTAAAATCGACGGTTCGAGTACCGTATATCCCATTACTCAAAAAGTTGCTGAAGAATATCAAAGCAACCGCGAGAAACCAGTAGATATTGCGGTGGAATTTTCGGGAACAGGTGGCGGTTTTGACAAATTTTGTCGCGGAGAAACCGATATTAACAATGCCTCTCGTCCCATACAAACTGATGAAATGGCAGCGTGTAATAACTCAGAGGTACGATATATTGAATTGCCGATTGCCTTTGATGCTTTAACAGTAGTGGTCAATCCTAAAAATGATTGGCTCGATAGTCTGACAGTGGAAGAATTAGCCAAAATTTGGTCGCCCGAAGCCGAAGGTGAAATCACCCGTTGGAATCAAGTCAGAGATAGCTTTCCCGATCGGCCCCTCAATCTTTATGCTCCTGGTGAAGATTCAGGAACTTATGATTATTTCACCGAGGCTATAGTCGGAACATCAGGGGCAAGTCGTACCGATTATACTGCCAGTGAAGATGATGATGTTTTAGTTCGGGAAGTAAGCCAAGACCCTAATGCTCTTGGTTACTTTGGTTTAGCTTATTACGAACAACGAGCTAATGATATGAAAGCAGTAGCAGTAGATAGCGGTAAGGGGGCAGTTGTACCTTCAGTAGCCACCGTCGAACAGGCACAATATCAGCCTCTATCTCGTCCCTTATTTATTTACGTCAACGCTGCTTCAGCCCAGAAAAACTCAGCTTTAAGGCAATTCGGCGTTGTTCAAAAACGGGGTATTTTGGGTAACAAATGCAGCACAAATTAAGCCAAGTTTGGACTTGGCA
Source organism: uncultured cyanobacterium (assembly GCA_963724445.1). Lineage (GTDB taxonomy): Bacteria > Cyanobacteriota > Cyanobacteriia > Cyanobacteriales > Xenococcaceae > Waterburya. The sequence goes on from CAVRWR010000136.1 coordinate 5,244, forward strand.
TATAGAACAAGAGTATTACTGATGCAAACCTGGTTTTCAGGCTTGCTGAAAAAGCTCAAAATCCAACATTTCTAACCAATGAGGATGCTTTTCACCTGTCATCAGTTCTGTAGGACTTTTTCCTTTTCGTTCAGTCACTCGGCTTGATCTAAAGGTACGATGATTCAGGAAAAACCTGAGAAGATCAAGATAGCCAGAACCCAGTTGCTTTCTTAAGAAAAAGTAGTTTCTCAGACGAGAATTGAGATTTTCAACTAAAGAACTGGCTCTAGGAGTAGATTTCATTGCTGATTCTACCGCTTCTTTCACCGAGAGAAATTTATCTGAAAGTTTCTTGTCCTAAAGGATACCGCTTCGCATATAGAGGTGATTCCACTTCTGCCAGTATTGGTTAGTAGGTAGGCTCTTCTTCATTAACAAACAGACCTCCCTCACCTGTTCCAGCGGAATCTTAAATCGTTGGGCAATATTTGCTATTTTCTGGTCAAGAACTTCAGCAAAAGCTAATAAATCCGCTTTTTGATTCGATAAAGCTATTCTTAAGGTTTTAATCCCCTTATTTGCCTTAGATTCTCGGAATTGCAGCTCTTCAATCATGAAGTTCATTAATTCCATTCTTTCAGACCACACTGGTCCTGCCAAAGACAAAATATCAATTCTTACCCAATACAGGAGAATCTTAATTTCTTCAGCTATATTTAGCAGTTCTGCTTCATTTTTGCGAGCTTGAGTTAACTTAGCTGATAGTTTATTTCCTTTTCTCTTTAATTTAGCTGCTTCCATCTTCTGCTCTAGCTTTTCTCTTTGAGTTGTAGCTCCCTGAGCCTTTTTAGCTAAATTGCGACCTAACCTGTCACATTGGTCAAACAGATGCCACACGTCTCCGTGACAAGGCTTATCTCCCCATGCTGCTTTTTGCCCCGCTCTGATTCCTTTGCCTGCATCGGCTACAGTGTAATCTGGATTCAGTCCTTGTGACTCGGCTTCCAGTAAATAATCTCCCCAGGTATCTTCATCCCGATGTTTCACTTCTTCTAGCAAAAAGCAGTAGGTTGAATCAGCATCCACTCCTGTCAACACTGGTCTTGAGCCTTGAAATAGTTCATCCAGTAATGCCACATCAATTGACGATAAATCTTGAGCTTGATTGATTTTTCTGGCTTTTTGAACTGCTTCATTTGATTCGATTGTGAATCGTGCCAATACTCAGAGAATAATCGAATAAATCCCTTAATAGCTCGACTACACCTCGATAGGAACAGTGACAAATGAGAATCAATGCCAAAATCAACTGAAATATCCATTGTTGGGTAATCGGAAGATAATACAGGACTTCGTTTTCGGGTTCTTTCTGTTCAAAGGCATTATTCAATGCGCCTTCAGCAATCGCTTTCTGTTGATAGAGGAATTTACGACTTACTTGCTCTTGTTTGGCTATCTGGCTTACTGACTCTTGTTTCGAGAGAACATTGACGAGCGACCCCGCGTCGGCGCAAGACGCAAGGGAACGCGCGAGTCGTGATAGCTAATTCTTGACGATGACGAGGTTGAAGAGCCGAAGCTACAGAAGAAGATGGATTCACTCAGTTTACTGCTATATTTGCCTAATTTTGACGGTTAGATATGCTGGGGAAACCCCAGCATATCTAACCACCGTGTTGATCTAATTTATTAGTATCAACCATCTCTCTGCTCTGAAGCAATAATTTAGAACATACATTCTAGTAAATTGGAAAATTTTGCCAAAAGTGTAACCCTGATTTGAACAACGCCGAATATCCGTGAATGTAATCCATACTTTCCAAGGGATTAGGGATTATTTAAAGGATAAATGATTAAGAGTAACAAAGCTAACAAAAGGCGATCGCACGGATAATAGGTAGTAGGTAGTAGGTAGTGGGGAAAAATTAAACTTTGACATCTTATAAATTATTTCACCCACCTACTTATTTAACAATCAGTCAATTTTATTGCTTGTTAACAAACACAATCTCTTTGTTTAAGACTAAAGCGATAACCTTCAGGTAAAATATGCAGCTTAGCACCACAAATTGCTAAAGCCTCGTCATGTAGAGATTCTTTGAGGTTGGTGTCAATATTAGCAACATCAATAATGGTTACTGCGCCCTCACCAATACGTTGGA
>CAVRWR010000137.1:0-45372 GCA_963724445.1 uncultured cyanobacterium
CAAACGACTCAAAGCTGGATGGGATGACAATTATCTCAACACTGTCCTTAGTGCCTTAAACATAGTCACATCTTAGCTCTCAGTAATTGTTAAGAAACATGTGCGGTTGCCCTGGTTATCTGCACTAAAGATAGTAGGATTAAGGTAAAACAAGATTGAGATAGGGATAATGCAAATTGTCTGTTTTATCACCACAAGAAGCGGATCTCAGGCATAAATTAGAACAGCAAGTACGTACTGGTTTTGTGCTGCGAGGTCAAGCATTGAGGAGCATTAAGCGGTTAAAACTGTATCGCGATCGCGCTCGAAATTTTGAATCTTATTGTGATGAGGTCTTTGGCTTTTCGATGCTTTATATCGAGCGTTGTCTGCGTGCTGCCGAGACTTACTACTTAATAGAAGAATATTTAAAGACCAATGGTCTTAATGAACCATTATCCACAAAACAAAGGCAATTAAGACCAATTTTTCAAGCCCATTTAAATCCAATTGAAGCTGGTGAAGTTTGGATAATAGCTGTAAAAAAGGCGATGGGAAAAGTACCGCCAGCCTCGGAAGTTAAATCCGCAGTCAAATCTTACCTACAGCAGAAATATCCCCCAGTAAATCCTTTTGCACAAGGACAGATATGTCGAATTAAAAGCAGCAGCGTCCATCGAGTCGTTGAGCGGCTTTATCGGCGAATTAAGTATATTCTTGGGAATTGCGACAAGTGATGTCTATGGTCAAACATTACAAAGTCGTAATTAATTGTTAGCTGTACTAATCTAAGTACAGCTTTTTTTTTATAAAGTTACATAAATGACTGCATAAAATAGCAAATTAAGCCCATAGTTATTAGCAAGCAAACTGTATTGTTACTAAATCGAATGGCAATTTCCGACAGCGTTAAGACGGCTAGCATCAAAATTTTCCAGCCTGGTGATGAGCTGCCTCTGGGAAAAAACTATCTCTGGCAAATTATCAGTGGTGTAGTTAAAAGCTATACCGTTAGCCAGGAAGGAAGCTACATTATTTTAGGCTTTTGGGGGACTGATGATTTGGTGGGGCGATCGCTTTCGCAAATTGTGCCATATAACCTGAAGTGCATCAATGAAGTTAAGGCGATCGCCATTCCTCAAGCTCAATGGTCAGAATTAACTGGCAATATGCTTTATCATGCCCAGCAGACACAGCAGCTAATTTACATCGTGCGCAATACCAGGATCTATCAGCGGTTATGGTTGCTGCTTCAATGGCTAGCAGATAAATTTGGGCGGGCGAGCAAGCAGGGTAAAATGATTGACTTAAGGCTGACTCATCAAGAATTAGCCGATGCGATTAATACCACCAGAATTACCGTTACCAAAACCCTCAATCAATTGGAACAAGATGGTCTAATTCTCAGACCACGGACAAAATGTATTATCGTTCAAAGTTGATGGTTTTTTATGCTCTTTTTTCGGGTACTCAGAATAAACTTGTCTAACTTGGTAAACTGAGGTTAAGCACAGTAAAGATAAGATCCATAAATTCATGTCCCCTGCCAATAAAGCCCAGGATGTTCAGGTATTCCCCATCGCTGCCAATACTCGCGTACTGCGATCGCGGACTTGGGAACGGCTCAAGTTTGAAATTGAATACGCCTTGCAGAAAGGAACTACCGCTAATTCTTATCTAATTGTCGGGGATCGAGTCGCTTTGTTCGATCCCCCTGGGGAATCATTTACCACTATTTTTCTCGATGCTCTCCAGGCTCGAATCGAACCCGAAAATATTGATTACGTAATTTTAGGACATATTAATCCCAATCGTGTCAGTACTCTCAAAGCATTACTGGAAATTGCGCCTCAGATCAAAATTGTCTGCTCTAATCCTGGTGCCATATCTCTAGGTAAGATTTTGCCCGATCTAACTTTAGATCTCCAGATTATCAAGGGAGAAGACACTTTGGATCTAGGTCAGGGTCATATTCTTGAGTTTATCCCTACTCCTAACCCACGTTATCCCGATCATCTCTGCACCTATGATACCAAGACAGAAGTGCTATACACCGATAAGATATTTGGTTGCCATGTCTGCGGCGATCGCGTTTTTGATGAAGGTTGGACGGTAGATAGCGAAGATCGCCGTTACTACTTTGATTGTCTGATGGCTCCCCATGCCCGCCAAATTATGGCTAGTTTAGATAAACTGGCAGATAAACCAGCGCGGATCTACGCTACTGCTCACGGCTCTTTAGTCAGGTACAGTCTGATTGAATTAACTACCGACTACCGTACCTGGGCAAATCAACAAAATGAGCGGGAATCTACTGTAGCTTTAATCTATGCTTCAGCCTACGGTAATACCGCTACTATTGCCCAAGCGATTGCCAGAGGAATTACCAAAGCAGGAGTCGCTGTAGAATCAATCAACGCCGAATCAGCCAAACCAGAAGAAATAAAATCGGCGATCGATCGATCGGCAGGCTTTATTATGGGTTCTCCTACTCTGGGGGGACATGCGCCAACTCAAATCCAGTCGGCTTTAGGTATTGTCTTGGCAAATGCGGCAAAAACCCAGCTAGCAGGGGCATTTGGCTCCTTTGGCTGGAGTGGCGAGGCGGTAGACTTACTAGAAAACAAATTTCGTAATGCTGGCTATAAATTCGGCTTTGAACCAATCCGAGTTAAGTTTACTCCTACGGATGCCGTCCTAAAAACCTGTGAGGAAGCGGGGACAGACTTTGCTCAAGCCTTGAAAAAAGCTACGCGCGATCGCCTAAAAGTAAGACAAAAAGGAATTGAATCGGATGTAGATCGCACCGCCAAGGCAGTCGGTAGACTGGTAGGTTCGATGTGTATTGTTACGACAAAAAAAGCTGAAGTATCAGGGGCGATGTTAGCCTCTTGGGTGTCCCAAGCCACCTTTAATCCCCCTGGTTTGACTGTGGCTGTGGCGAAGGAAAGAGCGATCGAATCGTTATTGTTTAAGGGCAATAGCTTCGTGCTAAATGTCTTGCCCGAAGGTCAACATATTGGCTTAATGAAGCATTTTCTCAAACCCTTTGCTCCAGGGGAAGATCGTTTTGCAGAAGTGGCAACAGAAACAGCGGAGAATGGCTCACCAGTTTTGAGCGATGCTTTAGCTTATGTAGAATGTCAAGTTGCTAACCGTATGGAATGTGGCGATCACTGGTTAATATATGCTGTAGCTGAACAAGGGAAAGTATTACAGTCTGATGCTGTCACCGCCATTCATCACCGTAAATCAGGAACGCATTATTGAGCATGATTAGTTATCTCAAGGGTGAGAAAGTAGAAATTACCAAGACAACTCAAAATCGTCTGTTTTTGATTTTGGATGTGAACAATATTGGTTATGAGATGCAGATTTCAACGCGCTTTGCTCATAAGCTAGAGTCAGAATCCAACGAGCCAATTCAGGTTTTCACTCATCTTCAGGTTCAAGAAGACAAGCAAATCCTCTATGGTTTTCCCTCCCCTGCGGAAAGAGATTTGTTCCGTCAGCTAACAGCAGTTAGCGGCATAGGCATGCAGTTGGGAATCGCTCTGATTGATACTTTAGGTATCTCTGACTTAGTTGGGGCAATTGTGACTAGCAATATTCCTGCTTTAACCAAAACCCCTGGAGTGGGCAAGAAAACCGCTGAAAGAATTGCCTTGGAATTGAAAACCAAACTAGCCCAATGGCGAAAAATATCGGGCATGGAAATTGAGCAACCCGAAGCAGTCTTTTCTCCCCAGCCTGAAATCAAAGAAGATCTGGAAATGACGCTGTTAGCTTTGGGCTACACCAACGAGGAAATAGAGCAGGTTATCGCTGCCTTAAGCCAAGATAATTTACTGCTCAAAAATCCTAATGTGGAAGAATGGATTAGAAGTGCGATCGCCTGGTTGAGTGGAGAATAAATACCGCCTTTAGTACTTGTGCTAAAAGTGAAGTAAACTATAACTATAGTCATGACTATAGTTATAAACTGTGGAAATATCTAAAAGCAAACTCAAAAGCAAGCTTCTCGAAATTCTCAGAGAAGTTGAATCAACAAATACAGAAGTAATTGTGACCGATCGCGGTAAACCTGTCGCTAAAATATCTAAATTTCAGGATGCACCTTCAACCGAAGATTTATTTCAAGATTGGCGAGGTCGGGTTAAATATTTTGAAGACCCAACCAATACTACTATTGAGGAATGGGGCGATCGGATTTGAGCATTATTTTAGACACTTGTGCTTTAATTTGGTGGAGTCTAGACCCAAAAGAGTTTTCTCAATCTGCTGCGATCGCGATTGCCAAAATGGAACGAGAAAAAAATGGTATAACTCCATCAATGTCTATTTGGGAAATTGCTATAAAAGTTAAGAATAAGAAACTAGATCTAGGTGTTCCTTTTGATACTTATCTGGCTGCCCTTAAACAGTCTGATGTGGTGCAAATTATGCCAGTGAATGAAGATGTTTTGGTAAAGAGCGTAAATCTACAGTGGTTGCATCGCGATCCAGTTGATCGAATCATGGTAGCAACGGCTTTAAGTATAGATGGTTCAATTATTACTAGGGACAAAGAGATTAGAGATTTTTATTCAAAATCAATCTGGTGAGATTGAGATACTTCTAGTGCCTTCTCCCTTTTTATCCTTTTCTCGCTGATGAATCTTTGCTCGATCGCTCTCTTTTAGAAATACGACAAGAATTTAATTTATTACCGTTAATCAAATAATCACCAACTAAATTTGCTGGTACAAATTTATAATTGCTTTTATTACCTCGTCAATGCTTAGGTTGTCGGTAATAATTTCTACGGCATCATCGGCTTTTTTTAGAGGTGCGATCGCTCGATTACTATCTTGTTCATCTCTGCGTTGAATATCTTGCTCTAGCTGCTTAAGGTCAATATCATTGATACCTTGAGCCTGTAAATCTGGTAAACGTCTTCTAGCTCTTTCTGCGGGTGTTGCCGTCAAAAATATTTTTAATTCGGCATTAGGAAAAACATTTGTGCCAATATCTCGTCCTTCGGCAATTAAGCCTCCTTGTTCTCCCCACTGCTGCTGCATTTGTACCAATTTTTCTCTAACCGCAGCCTGAGCAGCGATCGCCGATACGTTTGCCGTAACTTCTGGAGTACGAATCGCCGTAGTTACTTCTTGAGCGTTTACTGAACTATAGTTGGTAGCTCTATGCTGCTGGGAGAAGTTAATTTTAAGTCTAGATCCTGGAGTAAATTGGCGATCGCCTGATGGTCATCAACGGCAATCCCTGACTCCATTACCAACCAGGTAACAGCACGATACATTGCTCCTGTATCCAGATAGAGCAAGCCCAAATGATGCGCCAAAGAACGAGTAACGGTAGATTTTCCCGCACCTGCGGGACCATCAATAGCAATAATAGGCTGACGTTTTTGCAACACGATATTATCAATTAAGCGAGTAGAACCAACATAAGCAGCGATCGCCAGTAATCCAGTCTTCTCAATCTGTTCAATTGGTTGCAGACTGTCAGGATCGACTAGCTCAACGTATTGAATTTTAACTTCTTTTGCGGATTCTAATTCCTGCTTGACTAAGTTAGTTAAAGCTTTACTACTTGTTTCACCAATCGTAACAGCCCACTGTGCCTGCTGAAAAGCGCGATATATTCCAGCAGCCTGTTCTTTTCCCAGTTCTGTTAAATATTGATTGCGAGAACTTAATGCCAATCCTGAAGCTTCCCGAATAATCGGACAGGGAACAATTACCACAGGAATATTTAAGTCTGTGACTAGACGCTGGATAATTGCTAACTGTTGTGCATCTTTTTGCCCAAAATAAGCCAAATCTGGTTGAACTAAGTTTAAAAGCTTAGTAACAACGGTCACAACTCCGATAAAGTGACTGGGGCGATATTTGCCACATAATACCTCTGTCATACTTCGAGGAGGAACTATTTTGGTCGTGTAATTGAGCGCTTCCGTATCTCCTTGGCTATTCATTTCCTCTGGCGCTGGGGTAAAGACCAAATCTACTCCCATTGATTCACAAAGCTTTAAGTCTTGCTCTAGCTGCCGTGGATAGCTGGTTAAATCCTCCGTCGGTGCGAACTGTAGTGGGTTGACAAAGATACTAACTACGACAAAACTATTATCGGCGATCGCTTGTTGAATCAGACTTAAATGCCCCTGGTGCAATGCTCCCATCGTCGGCACCAAACCAACCTTGCCTGAGTTACCCTGACGGTAGGTTTTTAGATGAGAGCGTAGTTCGGAGATTGTCCGTAACAAAAGCACCATGATGTTAATAAGCAATAATCGTTTATCAATTACTCATTATCAGAGATCGAGGAACTCTATACGAACAAACTTAGTAGAGACGCGAAATTTCACGTCTCTTATATTTCTCGTCTCTGCAATCTACTGACCTAAGATAGTCACTTCTACTGGCGCAACTCCAGAAGTTATCATGTTTAAAGCACTGGCGGCAGCAGCAGAAAGATCGATCACTCTACCGCCTGAATAGGGTCCTCTGTCGTTAATTCTGACCACAACCGAACGATTATTATTCAGATTAGTAACCTTGACTCTAGTGCCAAATTTCAAACTAGGATGAGCAGCCGTCATCGCATTTTGATCGTAGACCTCGCCATTAGCCGTAGTACGACCATTAAATCCAGGACCATACCAAGATGCTTTTCCACCAAAGAAGTTAGCAATTAAAGAGCGATGTCTTAGGGGAATTGTTTGTTTTGCTTGAGATACTTCAGAGTTGTTTAACTGCTCAAGATTTTTCTGCTGAGTTCTCGCTTTGATGGCGGGGGACTCGCGGGTTTCCCGCGATTGTCCAACCGCCATGTTGATGCGGTTTGAAAGCCCTTGTAAGCCTGAAAAATGATTCTCTGAGGTTTTTGAATATATTCTTGGCGCTTTGGAAATTGACTTTACGTTTTTGTTTACTGTTCCTGCCTTAACAACAGAATGATTTAGACTACTATTTAAAATAGTTAGAAGAACTGTAATAGAAATAAATTTGATATTTTTTAGGTAATTAATTGTCATCTTATAGAATTCTCCTCTTAACCAAAATAAGTTTGTCAACAAAATTATTTTTATTTATATCTATTTTTAGGATTAACCAAATTTATTAGAAAATTGTGCAACCACTCAGATTAAAAATAAAGTTTTGATGAACAAAATTGATAATTTTAGGCATTGTAGGCTCTAAATGCAAAAAAATCGGTAAAATGGCGAGGGAATTATTTATACAATTAAGTCAAATGGTTGTAGCGATCGCCAACAATGAATCCTTAAGCTGAACTAATACAACCTTAAAATTCAAATATTTTCATACTACAAAACGTAGTTAACTTTTGTTAAGCAATTATACTTATGGATTATAAAGACGCTGGTGTTGATGTAGAAGCAGGACGCTCATTTGTCAGCCAAATTCGTCAAGATGTTGAAAGCACAAATCGACCAGAGGTGTTAGGCGGCTTGGGCGGTTTTGGTGGATTGTTTGAGATGCCATCGGGCTATAAGCAACCAGTCTTAGTTTCAGGGACAGATGGGGTCGGTACTAAGTTAAAGCTAGCTCAAGAAATCGACCGACACGACACCGTAGGAATTGACCTAGTGGCGATGTGCGTCAATGATATCCTGACCTCTGGCGCTGAACCACTTTTCTTTCTAGATTACCTAGCGACAGGTAAACTCAACTCCCAGCAGTTAGCAGAAGTAGTCAAGGGAATTGCTCAAGGATGCCGTCTTAGCGGTTGCGCGCTGTTGGGCGGAGAAACGGCAGAAATGCCAGGGTTCTATCAGCTAGGAGAATACGATCTAGCGGGATTCTGCGTCGGTGTAGTTGAAAAAAGTAAGCTGCTAGATGGCTCACAGGTGCAAATTGGGGATGTAGCAATTGGGCTGGCTAGTGCAGGAGTTCACAGCAACGGTTTTAGTTTAGTACGGAAGATCGTCGAAACAGGGGGTTATTCTTGGTCAGATACCCCAGAGATGTTTAACGGTAATAGTCTTGGCGCAGAATTGATTAACCCCACTCAAATTTATGTCAAACCAATCTTAGAATTACTCACAACAGAAATAGAAGTACATGCCATGGCACACATTACTGGCGGTGGCTTACCTGAAAATCTTCCCCGCTGTTTAAATCAGGGACAATCCATCGAAGTTAAGATGGGTAGCTGGACGATTCCCCCTGTTTTCCGTTGGTTAGAGGAGGCTGGCAACATCCAATCGGCAGCAATGTTTAATACTTTTAATATGGGTATTGGTTTCGTGGTTATCGTGCCACCAGAGCAGGCAAAATCGGCTCTAGATTGGTTTAAATCAAAAAATATTACCGCCTCCCAAATTGGTCGAGTGACCTCAGGAGACGGTACTTTATCTTTTAGCTAGTAAAGCTTTTGGAGCTATAGATTCGCAAGCCAATAATCTAGGCAAAATCAGACATATCTAATGAAGTCACATTATTTAGATTAATTACCATATCTACCATGCCCTGCGCAGTAGAATCTAGATACAAAATAGATTCCGTCGCAGAAAATGCCGCTTGACTTGTTGAACCGTTGAAATAGGCATTGGCTTCATCAAGACTGTTTACCGAACCAATTGTAGTAGGGGCAAAATTAGGGAAATTCAAGAGCAACTTATCAGAACCCGCCGTAAAATCAACAATTATGTCTGGGTTACTAATTGATGAATCATTAGCGTTAGTAAAGACAAAAATATCGCTATTCTGATTTCCTGATAGAACGTCAGCTCCTGCTCCACCATGAATGATATCTCTACCGCGACCACCATTTAGGTTGTCATCACCATATCCACCATTTAAATTGTCATCACCCCAACCGCCGTTCAACTCGTCATCGCCACCATAACCGTAGATAGTATCGTTACCTGTCAAGCCTGTAATAATATCGTTAACATCAGCATCAGTTAAATTCTCAGCAGATTCAGCGCTGCGCTTAATTTTCTCGGTTCGATATGTATTTAAAAAGGTAACTGTATAATCTGAAGTTCCATCAGCATTATTATCTCGATCATGGCTAGTAATATTGCCATAGATGTCAAAAGTATTATTTGCGATAGAATCTGGTGTTCCATCAGCGTTACGATCTATGGTGCGGCTGACATAATTGTTGATAATCTCTTCATACTCATTGATGTATGCGGGTTTTACACTCGAAGTGTAATCATTGATGTATGCTGACTTCACATTTGAAGTGTAATCATTATGAGTATAGGTAGTTACTTCATCATCAAAGCTCACACTGGTTAAATTACCTTTAGCATCCTGGACAGTCGTTACTTTCGTATAATCAGGATATCACCTTAAAATAGTGGTGCTGCCGTCGTCATCGTAAGAGTAAAAAGTTGAAGCAAAGGGAACACTTACTTCATCTAGATTATAAAAAAACTTCTCAACAATTAGATTGCCACTTTCATCATATTCCAGAGTTTTTATATGTTTTGACTTTGACGAGAAGTCTTCATCTAAAACCCCCAAATAATTAAAATAATTATTTCCGAAAATTTCGCTAATTAGAATGCCACCTTCATCATATTGATAAATGTTATATTTGACTAATTTTTGAAATCCGAATGAATTACCCTCGTCTGTTTTGCTAGTTAACTTTCCATCGCTGTTATATGTATAGCTTATTAAGCGTTCCTGAAACACCGTCAGCACCTCGGTCATAACTTTCACTGGTGATATCTCCCTTGCTGTTGTATGTTTTTGTCTCTATATAATTTGGAGTACCATCAGTCTAAAGGTTCAACTTGGAATAATCGGGCAAAAATTAATCGAGAAGGAGGAATTTACTGTTTTCCCCTAGCGATGCATCAGCCTCGTCCCAAACTGTTATCGGAATGGGTGGCTAATCCACCAACAGCAGTGCCAGAAATTTACCTCAACTCCGAAGCCGAATCAGAATCTCCCATTGGTAAGGGTTTTGAAGTTCCCTTGGGCAGTCTTTGGTATGAAAAGAAACATCAGCAGTGGTATCGTTGGTCAGAACGATGGTTAGTGGTTTGTTCCTATGCTTTACAACAGCGTCAACTCAAAAGTTTGTCGGCTCGTCTTAGTAAAGCCGAAATTGCTTTAGAAAAACTCGTTCAAAAGCCACCCCAAGATGAATTAATCTTACAAACCAAAGTGGAAAACATTCTGAAACGTTATAGAGTCTGCGAACAGATAATAACTTCGGTAGAGAAACAAATTAGCTATCAAAAGGTTTATCAAGGTGCTGGTCGAGGAGGAAAGAATCGTGCTTTTCGTCGTGTCCGTCAGACTACTTTCTCTTTGACTTATCAACGTTGTCAAGCCAAGATATCGGAACAACAAGCCATTGCTGGTTGGAGATTCTATGTTACTAATGCATCTCAATCCCGTCTTTCTTTGGAGCAAGCAGTTAATTCCTATCGAGAACAATGGCAATCTGAGAGAGGTTTTCATCGTTTTAAACGAGGTCATCTCCCAGCTTTACCCATTTATTTTCAAGATGAGGAGCGTATTCGAGGGTTAATGTTTTTACTCACCCTCGCTCTGACTCTGTTTACCTTGATGGAATTTGTAATTCGTCGCCAATTAACTCAATTAGGGCAATCTCTATCTGGACTTTATTTAGGGAATCCCAAACGCGCTACTTTCCGTCCCACCGCCGAACAGCTCTTAGCTGCTTTTTGCGAGCTGACTTTGTATCTTTATCCTGACGGCTCTACTGAAATCAGTTCTCTGAATATCTTAGTACAGGTTGCTCAGATTAAATTGCCAATGTCGATAATTGCGTCAAGTCAAAAGGTTTTGAGGTTTCTGTTGGGAATGACTATTTTTAGTAGTGTAGAGGGATAGTCAATAAAGGCAAAAACAGCAGACCCAACCAACTCCAGTTTTGCCAACGACTGATAGGAAGCAATTCAGTTTGATTTAACAAAGAATCAATTCTTTCATTTAGGCGATCGCCGATTTGAGCATCATTCAAGCTGACGCACATCACAGGAGATTCTAGAGGAGTTTTCGCCACGACTAACAAGGATTCCGCGAGTAAGAGAAAATCGACCGATTCGGCAGCTTGACTATCTGCCCTCAATTCCCTGAGTAATAAAAGTTCTTGCCACAACGCTTCTGTATTGGGCAGCCAAAAGCTAAAAGAGCGTATCCAGCCCAACCAAAAAAACCAAAAGGTATCGCGGTATTTTACGTGTGCCTGCTCGTGAGCAATTACTGCTGCTAGGTGTTGATCATCTAAAGCCGTTAACAAACCTTGGCTAACAACTAATTCCGATCGCCAAAAACCAATCTGGGCGCTGTAGGGTAGCTCCAGGTCTATAACCCTGACGGTAGTTTTGCCGATGACTTGTTGAGGATGTCTACTAAGTTGAGCGACACAGCGATCGCCCTGATAAGCTAACTTGAGTAAACTACAGCAAGCCCATAGAATCAAACTACCTGAAATAATACAGCCAAAAGAGCCAGCCTTGATGCCTAGCATTTCTCCATGACAGCCCATATACAGCACCGTAATTGCGGTAGTAAGCATCAGCAGACCAGGGAAACAGAACAAAAACCAGGATCTATACCAGCGTTTCGACCATCCTTCTGTTGGGGCATCGGCTCGATCGCGGATAAATATAGCTAAAGCCACAACGGTTAAAATTGTCAGCAAATGCATCAGCTTTGCTCCTCTCTCTGACGACGAATATTGTTAAGACGCGAGGCAATCGCCTCTATTTGTTCTAAACAAGCAGTATCCAAACTATCTGCGAAAGCTGCCACCACATCTGGGTTGCTCACCGAGAGAAAACCATTGAGCTGTTCGTAGGAACGAAGCATTTGAGCTTGCTCTCGTGAGATTAATGATTTCCAGGAAAAAGCTCGCCCTTTTTTACTGCACTTGAGCCAACCTTTTTGAGTCAATCGCTGTAGCACGGTAGTTACTGAAGTATATGCCAGCTCTCGCTCGGGATCTTGCAAAATTTGCTCATGAACATCTTTGACCGTTGCTTCTTTCAGATTCCAGACTATATCTAGTATCTCAGATTCTAATGGTCCAAGAGATAACTTTTTTGGTCTGTAATGAGGTAATGATGGCATGATTCGGAGCATAGATAAAGAATACTAGCTAGATTTTACCTTTAAAAACAAGTATTATGCTGTGCCGAATATTTAGTGAATTGAAGAGAATCTTAAATTTTTCTTAAGCTAGCGAAAAGTTAAAACTCAGATATAGTATGGAACAGAACTCGATAGTATTGTCTAACTCTTTACTCTTTAAGATTAGAGTAGGTAGAACACAAGTTTGATAGTAATATTTTCGAGCTTACTGCGGTCAAAAGGTAAGTTAATAGTCAATCAACAGTTAGGACAGTTTTAGCTATTGGTGCTTATTAACAGTTTAGTTATCCTAAGCTCAAATAGCTATTCTCTTGTTAATGATTAAATTTTGTCCGAACCATTGATTCAATATCATTAATCATTTAATAAATCTTAAGTTAAATCTCCTTTTATTTAATAGATATAAATAGATACAATATTCACTGTGCCATGATTACTTGGTGTAAACAGAAAAATTTACTGCTGTTAATTATTTGCTCTTACTGGGGTAGACAATCACTTGGGGTCGGTTTTTGGGCAACTAACAGCAGATTGCTGGTAGATGGGGAGAAGGAGATCGCCACGGTTGGCTGGACAGCTCAGTTAACTCCTAAGTGTGAAACAATTAATTCTGCTTATCAGGAGATATATAGTTTTGAGACAGAAAATTACCATATTAATATTTGTCAGCTAGGTGATAATTTTTACTATCATCGCCAATCCAAATTCGAGCAAAATATCGTTCTAATTCCCGCTCAAGTTGTTTTCTCAGGAAATGTTTTTCAAGCTACTGATGGCAAGACTGACTATTTTGTCGGCAAGAATGGCGATCGCTATTATTCTTCCGTAATGAAAAATAATCATCAAATCGTATTTGAACCAGAGCTACAGCAGTCTCCTGCTTTGTCACCAGAGGTTACTGAGGCTAATGTTACTCTCCCTAGAGATTGAGCTGAGCAAGAAATCAAGCTAGTAACGCTAGTCTAGAACTCGATCGCCCAGACGATGTTTCTGAGAAAAAATGGATGATTGATCGACCTCACCAAGCTAGTTTCGGTTAATTAAGGTTGATATTTGATTGAGAATTGTTTTATTCTACCCCAGAGCCGTTAATAGCTTTGGGTATATCAATCGCGGGTTTATTTACCGCAACAGCTAGCATCACAGGCTGAGATCTATCGCTAGAATCTTGAATCTTAGCCATTTTCAACCCAGGCGCAAATCCAGGAATCAAACCAATCCCTGCCACCATCGAGGCGGCGATCGCACTAACACCCCAAACTAACCTGCGCTGGCGACGACGATGTTCGATTGATTGAAAAACTCCATCCGTAATTTCCTCTACTGATTTATTACTCGGTGGAGCGGTGGAGCTTTGTATTTGACCCTGTAGAGCTAATAGCTGGGTATAAATATTTTTTATTTTTGGCTCGCGATCGAGTAAGTGCTGTACCTGACTTCTTTCGCTAGGAGATAGTTCTCCATCGATATAGGCACTGAGGAGTTCAAAATAATCCCTTGGCAATGACCTATCTTCACCTGAGCTTACAGCAGGTTCGTTATACTCAAAATCGTCATGTTTGGATGTCATTTTGGCATCACCACTGTCTTCAAAAATAATATAAAATTTACTCTTCTTTACTCTTCATCAAGATATTTTTGCAATACTGACTGAAGTTTTAGTCTGGCTCTGGCAATTCTAGATTTTACCGTTCCTAAAGATACCCCTGTCATCTCGGCGATGTCTTCGTAAGCCAATCCTTCGATCTCGCGCAAAACTGATCGTAGTACGAAAAGTTTCAGGAAGCTGAGATATTGCCAACTGTAAATGCTCATAAAATTCTTGA
The DNA here is from genome assembly GCA_963724445.1 of uncultured cyanobacterium. Classification (GTDB taxonomy): domain Bacteria; phylum Cyanobacteriota; class Cyanobacteriia; order Cyanobacteriales; family Xenococcaceae; genus Waterburya. The sequence goes on from CAVRWR010000137.1 coordinate 13,916, forward strand.
GTTGCCAGATCATCAGCTGGACTAGGGGCATCATCAGGTAACTCCCAACTCATTTCTCCATCTTCAAAATGGCGAGGAGCATCTAAAGATAAAGGAGGGCTAACACGCTTACGCTTGCGTAATTCATCATAGAAAAGATTGGTCGCAATTCGACTCAGCCAACCACGGAATTTAGCGGGTTCTTGGAGACGATGAATGTTACGGTAGACTCTAATCCATACTTCTTGAGCCAAATCTGCTCTTTCTTGCCAATCTGGAGCTAGGTGATAAAAAAGCCGATTTAAATGAGATTGGTATCTCCGTAGCAGTTCAGCAAAAGCTGCCTTGTCTGGTTGAGCATCTGCCTGGCAGAAAACAATAAGCTCATAGTTTGAGAGTTTTTCAGGGGACACTAAGCTTTGATTGTTCATCTTGGCTTTCGACCAGGAGGCAGAAAGAGATAGACCCATGTACTTAATTAACCTCAGTATAGACTTTCTGTATATCCCTTCAGACTAAAAAATAATGAAATAAGTTCCTGAAGGTATTCTGGTTAAATATCAAGGTAACTCCCCTCCAAAATTAGGAAAAGCTAATATCTTTTTCATAATTAGGAGCATAATCCTTGAGTAGATTGCTTAATTGAGTTGCCATATTAGAATCACTCTTATTGCCAATTGCCTGTCTTTCAGGGAAAAATTCAGGTCGATCTAAGTAACGTGCGATCGCCTCGTTCACCCGCTTTTGAATCAAACTTTGCAGTTCTTCTCTTGCTCTTTGACGTTGATAGTTCGCCCCTTCTTCGGTGGTGGCATATAGGGGAGGGAGACGATTCAGAGCATATGCCGCAATATCTCCCACATCCAGAGATGAGTCACTAGTTTGTTCAATTTCGGCAACCCGAGTAATGGCTTCACTCAAGACTAACTCTTCCATGACGTTGATAAACTGTTTGCGAGGAACGGCGACAACTTCTCCTGTAAGTAGAGAACCCATTAGCTTGTCCAAAGCCATATATTCCTCTACGGACAATTCTGCCGCCGTATCACAAATTCGTCCTACTTCGGCTTCCATGCTGGGGGTGAGATAACCATCCTGTAGAGCTTGTTCAACGATTGAGTTAATTCCCATAATTAAAACTAGATCTTGATAAAATGAATTTAAATTGAGCTTATCCTCCGCACTATCTTAATCCTTATTTTCCCGAATCGAAAAGATTTAGTCAGTCTATACCCTTAAATCGCCAAGGAGCAGGATCTACTGCTGTCTGATTGACATATAAACCCCAATGCAGATGGGGTCCTGTCGAAGCTCCTGTCGAGCCAATCGTACCAATACGCTGTCCCGCTTTGACCATGGTTCCTTCGGCTACGTCAATGTCTTGTAGATGCATAAAGATACTGAGAACGCCCTGTCCATGATCGATGCCCACAACATTACCATGAACGTGAAACCCTGCATCCTCTAGACCCACTAGACTAACTCTTCCTGCCGCTGGAGCAATTACAGGAGAACCATATCCTCCCGCATAGTCCACTCCCTTATGGTAATAATCTTGGGCAAACACGTTGTTGTAATAACGGCGAATACCAAATCCCGCAGAAACTGAGCCAGCATTAGGTCTAAGGAAAGACCCCTGCCAAAACTTTTGCGGTGTAACTAGTGCTTTAAAAGCTGCTACCTGGTCTAATTCTAATTGAGTTGCTGGACGAGAAGCACCGCCACTGAGGGTAATTCGCTGGACGGGAAAAGCTTTGTTTTTTAACCAGACACCAATATTGCTAGTGCGACTATCTCCCTCTACTTTTAAAGTCATCTTGCCTGGCGCATTTAAAGGAGAAGTGGGAATCAAAGCGCGATACTTATCTTGATTTCTATATACAGGATAGTTGATTTCATTGACCGTAACTATAGGGGTAGAGTTGAGGTTGTCAGTAGTAACTATGACTGAAATGGTGTCTCCTAACTGGGGAGTTTTTGGCAGAACCTGAACTTCGAGTGCCTGAGACGGAAGAGCGATGATACTCCGTGCAGCAGCAAAACCAAGTCCTAACAATAAAGTGGTGCTAAATTTTGTCAAGGTTGGTCGAATATCGAGCATATCAAAAAATTGCAGATGATGTTGATCGGCGAGTATTAAGTTTAAAGTCTATTTTAGGTTTTGCCAAATTGTCATAATTGTTGCGAATTATAATTACTGATCGCAGAAAGGTAACAAGTTTTTTGTAGGATATTGATCGAGGACAGTTTTTCAATCAGGAGTTTCGCCTTTGAAGGTTGGCAAAGTTCCCCATAGCCGTAATCTCTATGATTACTTAATCAAAAATTTTTATCTAGATTTTATAGATGAGTATTTCTAAATCTGTGGTGCAACAATTGCTAGAAAACTGTGAAGATTGGCGACCACAAATGTACTTTAAGTCTTCCTTGACAGCGTTATCTCACGCGATGGAGGACTTGGTATTAAACGATTCTGACACGCCGCTGGTAATTGCTAGTTTCCAACGAGAGCGTTTTTATCGTCAAGAATCTCATCGCTATAAACGTATTGCCCGTAAGTCCAACCAAGTATATGTTTTAGCTGCGCCAGAAACTGATTTTAGTAATGGTTCCGTAGACTATGAAACTGTAGCATTTGAACCTGATGATGCTCTGGCTCAAGAGTGGCATTTGGTGATCATCGCCAAACATTATGCTAGCTGTCTAATTTGTCGCGAGAAAAGCCTGGCAAGCAATGGCAAGCAAGGTGCCGTGGTGGATACAAATCGTCGTTTTGAGGGGATCTGGACTTTTGATCGCAGCGTTACCCAAGCAGCAGGAAAAATTATGCTGGAGCGGATTGCTCTCTACAGACCTGAATTAGCCGATAAAATCCACGCTGCTCGACAACAGTATTTAGCTTCTCCAGCAAAATCTACTGTAACTATTCAACAGGAATCTCCTTTAACCAACCCCGATCCTTTTGTGCAAAGATTAGTTACTTATCTTCAGGCTGGACAATACAAGTTGTTAAAAGCGAATAAATCTTTAGCAGCCAAACAGCAAAAAGAAAGATTATTGAATTCCGTAACTGATGCTGTACGGCGATCGCTCAATACCAAACAAATTTTGCAGGTAGCAGTGCAAAAATTAGGGGAAGGAGTGGGAGTTTGCCGCTGTATTATCTATCGTTGTCACGAAGACGATTCGGTAGCCACGGTCGATCGGGAGTTTACCAGTCCTGGAATCAAGTCCGTTATGGGTCATCAATGGCAGTTAGCTAACAATCCTTTATTTGAGCAGGCGATCGCCACTACCGAAACCATCAGGGTTGACAATACCCTGGAAGATGAACGCCTTAACCAGGTGGCGCAGTCTCAAGGTACCGGCGACTTTTTCCAGAACCTAATTCAAAATTATGCTATTTCTTCATGGCTGCTCGTCCCCATCTTCTATAACAGCAGGTTATTAGGGGTGATGGAACTACATCACTGTGAAGCCGAACCGATCGCCTGGAAACCCGATGATATTGCCTTGGTAAATGCGATCGCGACTCAGGTAGGTGTGGCGCTAATTCAGGCGGAGGCATATGCCGACTTAGAAGACCTTAACGAACAGCTAGAAGCTCTCGACCGCACCCGTTCCAACTTGGTGGCGATCGTCGGTCATGAACTGCGTACTCCCCTGTCTACAATTCAGGTATGTTTAGAAAGTTTGGCAAGTGAACCTGATATGGCATCGGAATTGAGTCAAATTATGCTGGAGACGGCTCTTGGCGATGCGGAGAGGATGCGTAATCTGGTTCAAGACTTTCTCACCCTGTCTAGTTTAGAAGGAGGTGGGGTGGAATGGAATATCGAAACTTTATCGATTAGCGAATGTATCGATCTGGCAGTGAGTAACGTTAAAGCGCGAAATTTGGGACAATCAATGCCGCAAATAAAAAATTTAACTAACCCACAAGACGTGCCTTTAGTGCAGACAGATGGAGAATGGCTGGTTGAAGTGTTGGCAAAACTATTAGATAATGCCTGCAAATTCACCCAAGCCGATGGCGAAATTGCGATCGCCGTGCAGACTAACGGAGGTAAAATTCTAGAAGTAACGGTTTCTGATACAGGTCGAGGCATTGAAACTGGTAGTCTAGAAACTGTCTTCGATCGTTTTCATCAAGAGGAAGGAGCCTTAAGACGTAGTGCGGGAGGCACTGGACTTGGTTTAGCTATTTGCCGACAGGTTGTCAAGAATTGGGGTGGGGAAATTTGGGCAGAATCCCCAGGAAAAGACCGTGGCAGCATCTTTCACTTTACTATTCCTCTTCAGGCAAACGAAAACCAGGAATCATACTCCTCAACTGCTAGCAAATATCGGGCAAATCGCCACAAAAGTCGCAAAAAGCCCAAAAAGCCCAAAAAACAACTCGATTGATTAATCTTTAATTAAATTGTTGAAGAAGAATTGGTTAGGGTTGCTAAAAACTGTAACAGTTTTTGACACACTCCTGATATTGCCACAAAGCGAATGATAGGATGCCGTAAATACCTTTATCTTGAGGATTTTTATAACATGGCAGAAGAAATCAAGCTTTCTGGAAAAACGCCCCAGTTTGGTGGTAGTACAGGTGGCTTACTAACTAAAGCAGAAGTTGAAGAAAAATACGCTATTACCTGGACAAGTACTAAAGAACAGGTATTTGAAATGCCCACAGGCGGCGCAGCGATTATGAATGAGGGAGAGAACCTCTTATATTTAGCCCGTAAAGAACAGTGTCTAGCATTAGGCGCGCAGTTACGCACTAAGTTTAAGCCCAAAATTCAAGATTATAAAGTCTATCGCATCTTTCCCAGCGGAGAAACTCAATACCTACATCCTGCGGACGGTGTATTCCCTGAGAAAGTGAACGAGGGTCGGGAATATAACGGTAAAAAAGACCGTAGAATTGGACAAAATCCTCAGCCAGCTACCATTAAATTTTCTGGGAAAGCAACTTACGAGGTCTAACATCCACCAGATAAACTTATAGGAAGGATCGAGAATGAATCAAGCATGTTTCTGACTTATCCTTCCTTTTTTTGTGAAAGCTACAGGTTTTTAGTTGCTATCTGCTGCATCACCTCATCCCTCAATCCTTATCCCTGACGCGAAGCTAATCCTTTAGGACATCGTTTTTTAATGATCTTCCCCAACTTTGACCAGTTTGTTGAGCTTGCCCAACAGGGCAACTTTGTTCCTGTGTATCAAGAGTTAGTAGCCGATCTCGAAACACCCGTATCAGCTTGGTATAAAGTATGTGCAGGTCAACCTTATAATTTTCTGTTGGAATCTGTTGAAGGTGAAGAAAAATTAGGTCGCTACAGCTTTTTGGGTTGCGACCCCATGTGGGTGCTAGAAGCTAGGGGAGAAACAACGATCCAGACTCATCGAGATGGTTCCCAAACTGAATTTAAAGGTAATCCTTTTGATATTTGCGATCGCTGCTTGAGTTCGATCAAACCCGTAAAACTGCCGCAACTTCCCCCTGGTATTGGCGGCTTATTTGGCGTGTGGGGATACGAATTAATTCGCTGGATTGAACCGCGAGTCCCTGTTAACGATCCTCGACCAGAAGATTTACCCGATGGGGTTTGGATGCAGATAGATAACTTGGTTATCTTTGACCAGGTAAAGCGTAAAATTTGGGCAATATCCTATGCTGATTTACGTGATGGTCAGGCAATAGAACAAGCGTATCAGTCGGCTTGCGATCGCGTAACCAAGTTAATGCTGAAGCTTCAGCTACCCCTACCCATAGAAGCAAAATCTCTAGAATGGAAAAACCATGAGCAACACACTGTTGATGATTCAGGGATAGTTTACTGTAGCAATACAGATAAGCAACTATTTTGCGATAACGTCAATCGGGCAAAAGAACATATTCATGCAGGGGATATTTTTCAGGTAGTCCTATCCCAAAGGCTTTCTACTGTTTACAAAGGTCATCCCTTCAATCTTTACCGCTCGCTGCGTCTGATTAATCCCTCTCCCTATATGAGCTATTACCAGTTTGGTGATTGGCAGCTAATCGGCTCATCCCCAGAGGTAATGGTCAAGGCTGACGTTAAAGATAACGGTAAATTGTCAGCTACCCTCAGACCCATTGCGGGAACTCGTCCTCGTGGTAAAACCAAAGCAGAAGATGATGCTTATGCTGCGGATTTGTTAGCAGATCCCAAAGAAGTTGCCGAACACATTATGCTGGTAGATCTCGGACGCAATGACCTGGGTCGTGTATGTGTCAAAGGAAGCGTTACCGTAGATGAATTGATGGTGATCGAGCGTTACTCCCACGTAATGCATATTGTTAGCAACGTAGTTGGCGAGTTGGACCCCGACAAAACCGCCTGGGATTTATTAAAAGCCTGTTTTCCTGCGGGAACTGTTAGCGGCGCACCAAAAATCAGGGCGATGGAAATTATCAATGAACTTGAACCAGAAAGACGAGGTCCTTACTCTGGAGTATATGGCTACTATGATTTTGAAGGGCAGCTCAATAGTGCCATTACTATTCGTACCATGATTGTTCTTCCCGATCGGCAAAATCAATGCCTGGTTTCAGTTCAAGCTGGTGCAGGAATAGTGGCGGATTCTGTGCCTGAATCAGAATACCAAGAAACTCTAAACAAAGCGCGGGGACTGTTAGAAGCGATTAGAAGCATAAATTAATTTACTTTAATTTACTTCTCAATTCCTAGATTTTTACGCCAAGAGCATAATAAATTATCAGTACGCTAATTTAATTGTGATTTTTGGGCAAACTAAGACTGAAATAAATCGTTTAAGTTAGGATGTTGATTTTTTTGATTGTTTAAATTACTGTTTTTTAATAAAATTGGCTGATTATCAGCCTGTTTTATGATTAAACCAAGATTTTAAGCCGAGCGGCTCCCGACTGGCAAACAAAATCATAGATTCATCTTAATTTAATCGCTAGAATAAGTTGGTACTTATACTGCAAATTGTAGTCATAGTTCTCCCGATGATGTAATGCTCTTATCTCACGGTAATAATAAAATCAAGCAAAATCAATGACTGAACTAACTCAAGACTTATCCTTGGCACAAGCTCGCTCTTTGATTGATAGTTATGCTTTTGATCTAGGATGTGATAACCCCGAAAGACTATTTGATTATTGGCTAGAAATCTATCATGCTAGCTGGATTAGATTAGCTACGATTGAAGCTCTCTATTTGGGACGCTATAAAGCCATCTCTGTCGAACAGATTTTAAATGTCTGGTTACGTCTCGGTACACCTAACCCTCATTTTACCTACGAATTTGAACGTTTAATCTGTCGTAAGTTACCCAAGCACCTAAGCGACTTATCGGACTTCACCGCCAGTGCAGCAAAAGACACAATAGTAACCTTATCTGACTCAACCCTTAAAGCTGAAGCTGAAATACCAATTGTCCAGCCAGAAACCAGCGAAACCCTAGTCGTTGCCGACAGCGATACTTCAAACTTAGAAAAGACATTTAGAAATCCTAGTGCGTCCGAATCAAATATGTCCTTGATTTCCACTATTGGTCTGTCTTATAAATCTAATTGGTCAGACTTTGCTGAGGGAAGTAAAGTGATTCATCAGTTTATTCCTCTGCCTGACGTGTCTTCCTTTTTCGCTAGGCTCAAAACATTTGGTGAATAAAAGTAAGAAGAGCAGTGATCTATATTACAATATGTAAAGTAACTGCTGTTCAGAAATCAAAAAATTAATGCGCGTAGCAATTGTTGGAGCAGGATTGGCAGGCATGGCGACAGCTATTGATTTAGTTGATGCGGGTGCGGTCGTCGAAATATTTGAATCTCGTCCCTTTGTTGGGGGGAAAGTAGGTAGCTGGGTGGATAAAGACGGCAACCATTTGGAAATGGGGCTACACGTCTTTTTTGGCTGTTACTATAATTTGTTTGGCTTAATGGCCAAAGTTGGTGCAATTGATAATCTTCGTCTGAAGCAGCATACCCACACCTTTATCAATGAAGGTGGTAGAGTTGGCGAGCTAGATTTTCGCTTCCTGACAGGCGCACCTTTTAACGGTTTAAAGGCTTTTTTCACTACATCGCAACTTTCAACAGCAGACAAGGTAGCTAACTCTTTGGCATTAGGCACAAGTCCTATTGTTCGGGCTTTAATCGATCCTGATGGGGCAATGAAAACTATCCGCGAACTTGACTCGATTAGCTTTGCTGATTGGTTTCGGAGTCATGGGGGAAACAACGGCAGTTTGCGAAAAATGTGGGACCCCATTGCCTATGCTTTGGGCTTTATCGATACAGAAAATATTTCGGCTCGCTGTATGTTAACTATTTTTCAGTTTTTTGCTACCAAGACTGAAGCCTCCGTACTGCGAATGTTAGAGGGTTCCCCTAGTGAGTATTTGCATAAACCAATTGTCGATTATCTCGAAGCCAGAGGCACTAAGATTCATACCCGTCGACGGGTAAAAGAAATCTTGTATGAGGATTTGGGGGATTCGACTAAAGTTACGGGAATCGTCGTGAGTAATGGAGCAACCGAAGAGACTATCCGTGCGGATGCTTATGTGTGCGCCTGCGATGTGCCAGGAATTAAGAAGGTAATTCCCCCCGCCTGGCGTAAATGGTCTGAGTTCGACAATATTTACCAGCTAGAAGCAGTACCTGTCGCCACGGTACAGCTACGCTTTGATGGTTGGGTAACAGAATTAAATAGTGCCGAAAGTCGCCAACAATTAGAGCAGGCAGCGGGGATTGATAATTTGCTTTATACTCCTGACGCGGACTTTTCTTGCTTTGCCGATTTAGCCTTAACCAGCCCAGGAGACTACTATAAATCAGGAGAAGGTTCTCTGCTTCAGTTGGTTTTGACTCCAGGAGATCCCTTTATCAAGGAAAAGAATGAAGATATTGCCCAACATATTTTAGAACAGGTATACAAGTTATTTCCCTCTTCTAGAGAACTAAACATGACCTGGTATAGCGTAGTCAAGCTGGCTGAATCTCTTTATCGGGAAGCACCAGGAATGGATCCCTATCGTCCACCTCAGCAAACTCCTGTTGATAATTTCTTTTTAGCAGGTAGCTATACCCAGCAGGACTATATTGATAGCATGGAAGGGGCTACCCTATCAGGGAAGCAGGCAGCAAAGTCGATTCTGGAAAATGCGGAACATTTGAAGGCTTTAGCAGTATAGCGATCGCTATTATGGGGATAATCTAACGCAATATAGCGTTTAACAACATGACTGACTGGCTAGAACACACCGTACAAATTGAAGTACCCGTCCCAATTGAATTGGCATGGAGTCTGTGGTCAGATCTCGAACAGATGACAATCTGGATGAAGTGGATCGACTCAGTTAAAATCTTAGAAGATAACCCTGAGCTTTCCCGTTGGAAGCTAGCTAGCGGCGGCTTTAACTTTACCTGGTTATCCCGTATCGTTCAAGTTGTTCCCCAACAGATCATTGAATGGCAGTCAGTGGATGGTTTACCCAATAAAGGGGCAATTCGCTTTTACGATCGCAAGGGTAGCTGTATTGTCAAAATGTCTTTTGCTTATGCCGTTCCAGGTATTATTGGCAAGCTGATGGATAGTTTGATTGGCAATGTTGTAGAGTCTACGGTGATGGCAGATTTGGAGCGTTTTAAGGAATATGCAATCCAGAAGAGAGACGAGGGGAATCATTACTGATTACTGGTGGGCATTATCTAAATAGTCGTTTTTTTCTATTGCTTTGTCATGCCCACCCTACAATATTCTTGCCGCCTACTTGACAAAAGTAAGCTACACTTAACAATTTCTTTAGCCTCAAAGTGTATTTGTATACAGTAAACCCGATCTAGTTTAAGCACTATAAATATAGGATAGTTGTGCAAAGTTGCTCTCGGCATCCTAAATTAAAAATATATGCAACCAAAAATCATTATTTGTGGCTTAGGACGCACGGGAACTAAAATCTACGGCTTACTAAAGCAGCAAGGGGCAGAAGTAGTGGCAATCAGCCACCGTCCTACCAACGGAACCTTAAGTAAACAAATCATCGTTGGCGATCCGCGAGATAATGTTACTTTAATCAAAGCGGGAATTAGACAGGCGCAGACTTTAGTACTTGTATCTGATGACGATGCTTTAAATTTGGCGATTTTAACTCAAGCCCGAGTGCTTAATCCCCAAATTCGCATTATTAATCGTCTTCTAAATCATACTTTGGGCGATCGCCTCGATCTTACTCTCCCCGACCATTTCACCATGAGTGTGGCAGCACTATCCTCTCCACTGTTTACTTTTGCTGCTTTGGGTAATAAGGCGATCGGTCAACTACAGTTGTTTAATCGCACCTGGCCGATTGGGGAAGAAATAATTGATGCCGATCATCCCTGGTTAGGTAGAAAGCTGGAAGATTTGTGGGTAGATCCCAATCGCATGCTGATCTACTATCTACCCTTCCAAGGAGAAGTAGATTTAGTTTCAGCAATTGTCAACAACAAATGTTTATCAGTTGGCGATCGCCTGATTGTCGGCACCAAACCCCAGGTGGTCACTAAACGTCGCACCTGGCAGAAAAAAATATCTAAAGCAATTTTAAATCTTCCTCGCTACCAACACCATGCTCGTCCCGTAACTTTAGTTAGCCTGGCTTTACTGGGGGTAATTTCTGTAGCAACCCTAATCTACGTCAGCATTAATCTTCAAACATCAGTTGCTGATGCCCTCTATTTTTCCGTGGGCATGATTACTGGAGCGGGGGGAAAGAAGAGGTTGCCGAGAATGGAGCGGATTATGTCAAGGTGTTTACCGCAATCATGATGATTCTCGGCGCAGGAGTAATTGGTATCTGCTATGCCCTAATCAATGATTTTGTCTTGGGCAGTCGTTTTCGGCAAACTATCGACGCAGCCAGAATTCCCCGACACAACCATCATATTGTCTGTGGACTAGGTGGTGTAGGTATTCATGTTGCTAGCCAACTTCATGCCCAAGGACACGAAGTAGTGATTATTGAATCTGACCCCAACAATCGTTATATTCACTCGGCTCGTGCCAAAGGAATCCCCGTAATCATCGAAGATGCGAGTCTACCCTCTAGTCTTAAGGCGGTTAATGTCGAACGAGCCGTTAGTTTAATTGCCGTTACTAGTCGTGACACTGCCAACCTGGAAATTAGCCTCACCGCTAAAGCGATCGCACCATACCTAAAAACCGTCGTGCGCAGCGGCGATCCTCAATTTGCCCGATCGATGCAGGAAGTGTTTGAATTTGACCATGTATTATCCCCAGTAGAGTTAGCCACCTATTCCTTCGCTGCTGCTGCTTTGGGCGGCAGAATTTTGGGTAATGGCATGACTCAAGATTTACTTTGGGTAGCTTTGGGAACAATGATTACTGCTCAACACCCCTTTTATAACCAAACAGTTCAAGATTCGGCAATGAAAAGTGATTTTGTCCCGCTGTATCTAGAGAGAAAAAGCAACACCCTCCACGGTTGGCAACTGCTGGAAACGCGGCTACAGCCCCAAGATGTTTTGTATTTGACAATGCCTGCTAGTGGTTTAGATCAGCTATGGCGTAATCCCAATTCCGATGACGATCTGCTCGATCGCCTGGAAGGTAGCTTAATAAATTAGCCCTAAAGGATAAGCTTCGCAAACAATTACTGTTCGGCATCCTGAGTAATTCTGCCGTCTTCCAACTCCACAAGGCGATCGGCTACGTCTAAAATACGGTTATCGTGAGTCACAATCAAAATTGTGCAGCCCTGTTCCCTCGCTAGCTGCTGCATCAATTCCACGACATCCCGACCAGTTTTTCCATCCAGTGCGGCGGTAGGTTCATCTGCTAAGACTATCCTCGGATGAGATACCAGCGCACGAGCGATCGCTACTCGTTGTTTTTGCCCTCCAGAAAGACTTTGAGGATGATAATTAATATGATCCTTTAAGCCGACGGTTTCTAATAAAGCGATCGCCCTTTGTTCAACTTCTTGATGGGAAATATGTTCGTGTAATTCCAAAGACATCTGGACGTTTTGTCTAGCAGTTAGAGATGCCAGCAGATTATGAGACTGGAAAATATAGCCAATGTTCTTGCGGGTTTGTACCAGCTTATTTTTCTTAGCCCCCACCAACTCTTCGCCAAAGACTTGAAGACTGCCCGATTGAGGCGATCTTAATCCTCCCATTAAGGTTAACAGCGTCGTCTTTCCCGAACCCGAAGGACCTTTGAGAATGATTACTTCGCCTGAATTGAGGGTTAAATCGATATCAAATAAAATCTGCTTTCTTAACTTACCCTCACCGAAAAAATGGTCTAAATTTTGAATCTTGACAACTTTATCGCTCGTTTCTGTTTGACTATCCAGCCTCTGCATATACTAAAAAACCTAAATCACCATTCACCCTTTATGATAGTTCGCTGATAATGAACTTGGCTGACAACCCTGTTACTCTGCTTTGGGTGTGTTTATATTTTGCCAGAGAGATCGCTTCAATAGTATTTGTATAGCTTTGATTCCATTGTCTATTCTCCGTATAAATTGATAAAGTGCCTAATATCAGTCAATAACCTACACGCTAAAAATGTCAGAATAAATAAAGACATGAATTGCATTACGTAAACTATTATGGCTGACTTACCACACCTAAGCGGTAGCGATATTCGTGAGAAGTTCTTAAAATTCTACGAAGCAAAACAACATAAAATCCTGCCCAGTGCATCTTTAATTCCTGAAGATCCCACAGTAATGTTAACCATTGCGGGAATGCTGCCGTTTAAGCCCATATTCCTCGGACAGCGTAAAGCACCCCAACCTCGTGCGACTACTTCCCAAAAGTGTATTCGGACTAATGATATTGAGAACGTGGGGCGTACTGCCAGACATCATACCTTTTTTGAGATGCTGGGTAACTTTAGCTTTGGCGATTATTTCAAAGAACAGGCGATCGCTTGGGCGTGGGAACTTTCAACTCAGGTATATTGCTTACCAGCAAATCGGATTGTACCTAGTGTATTTGAAGAGGATGATGAAGCTTTTGCTATTTGGCGTGACCAAATAGGTATTGCTGAAAATCGTATTCAGCGGATGGGAGAAAAAGACAATTTTTGGCAATCAGGAATAACTGGTCCTTGTGGTCCTTGTTCGGAGTTATATTATGATTTTCATCCAGAATTGGGGGATGAGAACATAGATTTAGAAGACGACAGCAGATTTATCGAGTATTACAACTTGGTATTCATGCAGTACAACCGAGATATAGAGGGGAATCTCACGCCGTTAGAGAACAAAAATATTGATACGGGTTTGGGTTTGGAAAGGATGGCGCAAATCCTCCAGCAAGTACCTAATAATTATGAAACCGACTTAATATTTCCCATTATTACAATGGCTGTGGATATTGCAGGAATAGACTATGCCAAAGCTGATGAAGAAACTAAAACTTCCTTAAAAGTAATTGGCGATCACGTTCGCGCAGTGGTTCACATGATTGCGGATGGGATAACAGCTTCTAATACCGATCGCGGCTATATTTTACGTCGTCTGATTCGTCGGGTAATTCGTCACGGTAGATTGATTGGCATTGAAGGTAATTTTATCAACCAGATTGCAGAAACGGCGATCGCTCTATCAGAATCGGCATATCCGACTGTGAGAGAAAGGGAAGACTTTATTAAAAGCCAGTTAGAAAGGGAAGAATCTCAGTTTCTTAAAACTCTAGCCAGAGGCGAGAAGTTACTAGCAGAAATTATCGCCAATGCTGCTAATTTGGGTGGGAAACAGATATCGGGTAAAGATGCTTTTGAACTTTATGATACCTACGGTTTTCCTTTGGAACTTACCCAAGAGATCGCTGAGGAACAAGGGTTGACTATAGATATAGCAGGTTTTGAACGGGAAATGGAGGAGCAAAAAACTCGCTCTAAGGATTCCCATGAGGCGATCGATCTGATGACTCAAAATGCTCTTGGTGAAATAGTCAAAAGTAGTAATGAGACTAGTTTCTTAGGCTATACCCAGTTAGCAGTCCAATCTCAGATTATGGGAATTGTGGTTAATCATCATGATGATAGTAACGTCCCTACGGCAACTGCGGGAGATACAGTTCAAATCATTCTCGATCAAACGCCTTTTTATGGTGAATCTGGGGGGCAAATTGGCGATCGCGGTTATCTCTCTGGGGATGATGTCCTAATTCGGATTGAGGATGTGCAAAAAGAAGGCAATATCTTTATCCACAAGGGCAAGGTAGAACGGGGTACGGTGAAAGTAGGCGACGTAGTCAACGCAACTATAGATCGCTCTTGTCGTCGTCGGGTACAAGCGAACCATACCGCCACTCATTTATTACAGGCTGCATTAAAACAAGTAGTTGATGATTCTGTATCTCAAGCAGGTTCGTTAGTAAACTTTGATCGCCTACGGTTTGATTTTAATTCTCCTCGTGGGTTAACCCCAGAAGATGTCCAGCAGGTAGAAGAATTAGTTAATACCTGGATTTCTGAAGCACACGAAGCTGATATTAATGTATTGCCTATCGCTGAGGCTAAAGCAAAAGGTGCCACTGCTATGTTTGGGGAAAAGTATGGCGATGAAGTTAGAGTAATCGACTTTCCTGGAGTTTCCATGGAACTTTGTGGCGGTACCCACGTTACCAATACCGCAGAAATCGGCGTGTTTAAAATTATCTCCGAAACGGGTATTGCTTCAGGAGTCAGAAGAATTGAAGCCGTAGCAGGGGCGGCTGTTTTAGATTACCTAAACGTGCGGGATAAAGTAGTCAAGGAATTAAGCAGTACTTTTAAAATTAAGCCCGAAGAAATTAGCGATCGCGTTGCCAGTCTCCAAAATGAATTAAAAGCTACTCAAAAAGAGTTAGAAGCAGCAAAACAAGAATTGGCGCTAGCTAAATCTGATAGTTTATTATCTCAAGCGGAAACCGTAGGTGACTATAAAATTTTAGTAGCCAATATGGGAGACATGGATGCAAAATCTCTCCAGTCTGCTGCTGAAAGATTGCAGCAAAAATTGGGTGAAGCTGCGGTAGTAGTGGCTTCGATTCCCTCGGAGGGAAAGGTCAGTTTGGTAGCTGCATTCAGTGAAAAAGTGATTAAAGAAAAACAACTGCAAGCAGGTAAATTTATCGGCGGTATTGCTAAAATCTGCGGTGGTGGAGGTGGAGGTAGACCAAATCTAGCGCAGGCTGGCGGAAGAGATGCTAGCAAGTTAGAAGAGGCTCTGGAGAAGGCGAAACAACAGTTAATTGAAGGATTAAGTTAAACTTAAACAGGTGGCTATATACTATACCCACCTATTTTTTTATCAAATTATCATAACTACTCTGTAAGAGCTAATTTTTCTAAGTTAGATTTGGACATTTGTATTTCTCCTTAGTTGTTTTTGTCACTTTAAACCCTAGCTGATATTTACAAATATAGGATATATCAATATTTAAAACAATCTCTTTTTTTTAGTTGTCACTAACAATTGTTTGGATGCTATTTCTCAACAGTTTTTGCTATATTTTCAAGAAAATATAGCAAAAGCAAAGACTGTTTTTATCTAAAAGCTATTTTAGTTTTGTCAAATTCTAGATAAAGAATAATTCGCTTTGTACTAGACATATTCAAGGCAAAATGTTCATAAGAGCCATCAAAGATAATTGACTTTCCATTACGTTGTTCTTCAAACTTATTGCCGACGCAAAGATAACTTTTTTCTGGAATAACATCTATTCCTAAGTGATAAGTTAGCAGGTTACCTCCCAACTCCTCGTGTCTATGAGGAGCAATAAAAGAAAGTTTCTCCATCATCGAGAAAGCACAAACTTTGAAACCAGATAATCTACTTAGTAAATTAGCTATGGTAGGAAACTTGTCTGGTGCTTCGGCTGGTAACAAACCTCGATAAGATAAACCATAGGTTAACCAATTATAATTAGGCTCGCTAGAGTTAACTCGCCAAGAAGGTGTCCAAGCATTATTATCTAACAGTCTCTCAACATATGCTTCATGGTGCTGATTGCGGTGTAAGTCTAGAATATTTTCATCTAGCTGGTAATATTCATCGCGAATTGTTGACCAATTGCGCTCAAATTTTTGAGTAAAATCAAATAATGCGGGGTCGTAAAACATAATCTATATCAAGATAAATAATTTAGCTTTCTACCAGTTGTCTGCGGATCAAATTAGCAAACAATCCTTCACAATTAGATAGCTCTGCAAAATTACCCTGTTGGACAACATTGCCTGCATCCAAAACATATATGCGATCGGCATTTTTAATGGTGCTAAGTCGATGGGCGATCACAATTCTAGTCACCTTTAGACTGTCTAAATTTTCACTGACAATTGCTTGAGTGCGATTGTCTAAGGCACTAGTAGCTTCATCAAATAGTAAAATTTTGGGTTTTAGGATTAAAGCTTTGGCAATGATCAGCCGTTGTCTTTGACCTCCAGAGAGATTACCTCCCCCTTCGCTAATTACAGTGTGCATACCCATTGGCATTCCTGCAATATCCTCGGCAAATCCCGACATTTTTGCTGCTGACCAAGCTTCATCCAGGGTGATTTGCGCCCCTCCAGAAAGATTATCAAAAATAGAGCCTGACATAATTTTGCCATTTTGCAGCACTACCCCAAGCTGCCGACGCACAGCGTTGACGTTGAGTCCTGATAAATCTTGTCCATCAAAGTAAACTTCACCCTCTTCGGGAGACTCAAACCCTAGAATTAAGCGTAAAAGGGTTGATTTGCCGCTACCAGAACCGCCTACTAAAGCAATAAACTCTCCAGGTTCAGCTTTAATAGTGACATCGTTGAGAACTAAAGCTCCATCTGCATGATAGCGAAACGATATTCGGTCTAAGGTAATTCTCCCCATCAGTTTTCCTGGATCTGCTTTAGTTAGTTCTACTTCTGGTATAGTCTGGGTGATCGGTCTAGCTCGTTTCCACTGGGGCAATACCTGTAAACTATCGGTAACTGTATTGCTTATATCGGTAGCACCTTTAATAAAAGTAGCAAAGGCAGTGTTGAAAGCCAAAAAAGAGCCAACTGTCAGTGCTGATTCAGGAGTTGCTTTAGGATCGGTTAGCATTTTAATCGTAAACCAGTATAAAATTCCTGAAGTTATCGTTGGCATTACGGTATTAAACAGTGCGACCGCATCTTCTATGTATTGAGTGCTAAGTTCTAGTTTAATCTGCTGATGATAACTTCGACTCCAAGAAGCAAAGGCACGTTCTTCAGCACCTGCTATGTGTAGCTTGGCAATGCCATTAATTAGCTGGACAACGTGTCCAAAAATATTGCCTTCAATTTCTAGCAAAGGACGAACTTTTCTGACTAAAATTGAGCCTGAAACTGTTGTAACTATAACTATCAAGACAGCTACAGCCTAATGCCACTAGAGCTAATTTAACGCTGTAATAAAACAGCAATGCTAAATTGAGTAGAGCAAAACAGCCTGTAATGATCTTAATTAAAGTATTACCTCCCAGTTGACGGCGAATCGAAGTTACGGAGTTAACCCTAGACTGCAAATCCCCCGTAGTGTATTTACGGAAAAAAGACACGGGTAAATTAAGCAGCCGATCCCAAACCGCTGCTTGAGTAGAAGAATCAGAGGCGGTTTCTACCCTAAGAAGGGTAAATCCTTGAGTTAGACGAAATAAGGCTGTAGCGATCGCCGCAATGATTAATCCTAAACCAATTTGCCAGAGTAAACCGCGATCGCTGTCGGGAATCGCATTATCAATTAAGATACTGGTTGTAAAAGGAGTCAGCATCCCTAGTAAGGTAGTTACAATACCAGTGGCAATAATGACCATTAGATCTCTTTGGCGATCGAACAGCGCAAAGCGAGTAATATCCAAAACCTGTAGTGCTTTATCAGGTAGAGAGCGATAAAACATAAAAGCATGAGGGGAAATAGCTGCGGCAACCTGTTGATCGACGGGGATTTTGGTTTTGCTAATTGGCTCGAATAACTCGTAACAATTACCATTTATCGGTAATAAGGCTATGGGCAAATGCCCTGACTTAGTATATGCCACTAGAGGACCACAGTCTTGTCGCCACCAAAAATTTTCTAATAGTACCTGGCGCATTCGTAATCGAGAAGCTCTGGCGATCGCCTCCAAAGGCTCTTTAATGCGCTCTAAATCTTCAGATTTGGCAGGGGGACAAATTTTTATACCCAAAGCTTTGCCTACCGCTCCAGCAGCTACTAATAGGGGTGCGCCTTCTAAAAACAGATAATCTTTTTGACCCATTAAGGGGGATGCCAATTCGCCAAAAGCCTCTGTAGTTACCTGCAAATTTAAGTTTTTTTGTACCTTTAACCGCTCTATCTCTTCGGTACACTCTTGTTTTTCCTGGAGGTAAAAACAATAAAGGTAGTTTCGGTGTAGCTGGTTAAGTCCAGCAACAATATTGTCAAAACTAAGAAGATTATGCTCGGATTCAAGCTGGAGTTGAACAGTCCCATCTGCTTCTAACCAAGTACTATTATTTAAAGGTAAAAGTGCTGTGGCAGAAGTTAACAGCACTTCAGGGAAGCCCCGCCAACGTAAATAACCTTCTTGCACTTTGAGCCATACCAAACCCTCGATCTCAGTTTGAAATGTCTGACTATCAGTTAAAGAAAATCTTCCGACTTCGCTAGCTTTAACTTGAATTGCTGGAGATGTAACCGCAGTTATTACCCGATCTAGTTTTCTCAGCCAAACCTCAATCCATTGAAGTATGAGAGATTTATTGTTAGCAAAAAACTGTTGAAAATCTTCTTTGTCTATTTTACGTAATTCTGTTTTGCCAATCGGCACAGCTAGCAATTGATAATCAAGGCGAGCATTAGTAATGCTGCTACCAAACATTGCCTCTTGAGCGTCGCAATTAGCTATATAGCGACGTCTACCGATTATATCCCCTCGATTAACCGTAACTACAAAGATAGCGATTGAACCAGAGTGAACCAGCCAAATCGTCTGAGGATCGTTGAGTAGAATCGGTTTATTAGCCTTAACTGGATATATTTGTCCTGGCAAGTCTACCTGATTAATCATCTTCATATAATTACCCACCACTGTTA
This sequence comes from uncultured cyanobacterium, assembly GCA_963724445.1. Classification (GTDB taxonomy): domain Bacteria; phylum Cyanobacteriota; class Cyanobacteriia; order Cyanobacteriales; family Xenococcaceae; genus Waterburya. The sequence continues at coordinate 32,975 of CAVRWR010000137.1, forward strand.
ATAAGTCTGGAATATACTCCTGATTGCTGCCACAACTCTTCGTGAGTTCCCTGTTGCACTACTTTTCCTCGATCTAAAACCAAAATCAGATCGCAATCGCGAATGGTACTTAAACGATGAGCCACAATGACACAGGTACAGCCTCGACGACGCAGATGGCGATCGACAATCTTCTCCGTTTCTGTATCTAAAGCACTAGTAGCTTCATCCATAATCAAAATTGTCGGATTATGAACCAAAGCTCGGGCAATTTCTAGTCTTTGTCGCTGACCACCACTTAAATTAGCAGCACCTTCGGTTAACTCAGCGTTGTATCCACCCGCTAGTTTATGGACGACATCTTCAATAGCTGCATCTTGACAGGCTTTTCTAATGTTTTTTTCGGGAATCGTCGAATCCCAAAGGGTCAAATTATCGGCAATTGTTCCCCCAAATAGAATGATATCTTGCTCTACCATGGCTACCGAGTTAGTCAAAATCTGGTGCGGAATTTGTGATTTTGATTGCCCATCAAATACAATATCACCCGACCATGGTTCGTAGAGTCCACTTAACAGCTTGGCGACGGTTGATTTTCCCGAACCGCTACCTCCAACAAGAGCAATTCTTTGTCCTGGTTGGACTGACAAATTAAAGTTTTCAATTAATGGAGGTTCGAGACGACTATAGCCAAAACTAATATCTCGCAGTTCAATATAACCTTGGAGCTTAGGCAGATCTGACCGTTGGTCGTTTTCGATTGTTCTGCTGTGTTCGACATGAGGATCTGTCGGATTGTCTAAGACATCATCCAGACGAATTAAGTTACCCTCTAATTCCTGGAGTTTTCCGCCTAAACTAACCAAATTAGTAACAGGGGTTTGGAAGTTTTGCATCATACCCTGAAAAGCAATCAGCATACCAATACTGATATAGCCGTCCATCACTCGTAAACCCCCCACAAGCAGTAGAAAAGCTGAAGCCAAAGCAGAAAGTAGTACGGGTAAGACTGCTAAGGTTTGATTCGTGACTCCTATATCTTGCTGAGAATTGATTGCCTTGGTGTAGTAGCCAGACCAGCGACCAAAAAAGTCTGACTCCAAACCAGATGCTTTAAGGGTTTCGATGCTTTGGAGTGCCGCAATTGAAGCTCCAGCAGCTTTGCCGTATTCTTGGAGTAATTTTTGATTGGCATCTTTGCGTTGGCGAGATATCCACTGTAGAGTCAAAATATTGACTGCGGCAAAACCCACGGCGATCGCAGTAAGCACTAAGTCATACTGACTCATGACTATGGCATAGAAAAAGATCATCACTGCATCGATCGCCGTAGTTGCCAATTCTCCCGACATGACATCGGCAACATCATTATTTAAATTGGTACGATTACTAATTTCCCCAGCAAACCTTTGAGCATAAAAACTAACGGGTAAACGTAAGATATGCCATAAAAATTTGCTAGACATACTTACCGATAGCTTAATCTTCAAGCGACGCAGGTATCTTAACTGCAAAAGCGTCAAAGCACCTTGAAGGATGACCGAAACAACCATTGCCACCAAAAGTGGATTAAGCCAAAGGTATCTTTGCTCAATTAAGATTTCATCAACGAATATTTGACTAAATACAGGAACTACTAATTCACTAAAGGTAAGAAAAAACCCTGCTAATAAGCAATAGGCTAAAGCTCCCCTAGCACTTCTAAGTCGCGACCATAATCCTAAAGCCAGGTTTAATTTACGACCTCCTTTTTGAAACTCTGCACCTGGCTGCATTACCATCGCAACACCTGTATAGCCCTCATCGAATTCCTCTAAAGACACACTTCGAGGACCAGCAGCAGGATCGTTGAGATAAACTTTGTTCTGATAAAAACCTTCTACTACTAAAAAGTGATTGAAGTTCCAAAATACAATATAGGGAGGACTTATATTTTGTAGCTGGGTTAATTCTTGTTTAAAGCCTTTGGCTTCCAAACCATAGTTTCTCGCTGCTTTGAGAATGTTAGAAGCTTTACTGCCATCACGAGATACACCACATTCTCGGCGCAGTTCAGTTAAGGGTACAATACGTCCATAGTGACTAAGCATAATCCCTAAAGCCGCAGCACCACACTCAACTGCTTCTATTTGTAACAGAGTTGGGGTTTTAACCCGCCGATTAAAATATTGAAGTAATTTTTGCCAGTATTGCTCAAAATTTCTGGGCAGACTCAAACTGGGAAGAATGTTAGTAGATACCACTGATAGACCTCAAGATTGGTAAGATAAAAGTAACTGGAGCTCTTTCTTCTACTGTGACTCGAACTGTAGTGGTCGTTCCCGACGAAACTTTCAAATTGGGTCCAGAAGATGAAGACCATTGATAGCCACTAAAAGTTTGAGAATCTTGATTAAGATTGGCAAATACCTGCATTACCCCTTGCTCTTTGTCGGATACAAGACCTTCGACGACTTCTGAGTTGCCTATCACTTTAGCCGCAGCTTCTTTGCTGATGGGAAAAGATGAAACTTTAGTAATGTTGCCGATAATGCCACCAAAACGCTCCCTTTTAACAGTTTGAGGGGTGATTTGAATTGACATATCTGGTTGAATTTTTTTACCATCTTCCACTGAAAAATAGGTAATGCCGATCAGTTTTCCTGATAAATTTCTAATATCTACATTGGCAATACGAGTCCCAGCGTCAATGACTTGACCTGGAGTGACAGTTGTTTCTAAGACTCGTCCAGTATGTTGGCTGATAATTCGACCCTCATTTTGGATTTGTTCCTGTAGTTGAGCAATTTCCCGTTCAACTTCTTGTCTTTCTTTTTGGCGATTCGTTGAGGTTTCGGCATCCTGTTGAGCAGATTGAGCTTTTTGGCTATCTAGTTCCTCTAATTGAGCCTTAATATCCTTGATATCATTTTGACTGGAAAGATATTCTTTTAAAGCATCTGCCTCTTGAACTTCAAGCTGCTTTAATTGAGATTTAGTTTCATTTTCGTTAGCCACGTTATCTAAATATTGTTGTCTTGCTTCTAGCAGAACATCATCAGAGATTGCACCTTGTTTAAATAAGTCCTCGCGAATTTCTAGTCTCTTTTTATACGTTGGTAATAGCTCTTGGTAGTTGAGCAACTTTTGTTCTTGATTTTGGCGATCGCTTTGAATCGATTCGAGTCCTTTGGCTTTTAAAATTGGAGCTAAAGATTGAGTAAGTTCCAATCGTTCTTGTAAAGTTTGACGCTGCTCCTCGATTGATTTTGTATCTTGATTTTGACGTTGATTTTGAATAGACTCGGCATTGCTATTTTGCTCCTTTAACTGCTTCAATTTGGCTAGAGCTAGCTGAAGCTTTTTGCGTAGATCGACTTGGTCAACCGTCGCTAGAACATCTCCCTTGCGGACTAGGTCTCCTTCTTCAACGTTTAAAGATGCTAACTGTCCAGAACCTTTACTTTGCAAAGGTACAACTTTACTAGGATAAATTAATACTCCTTGACCATCAACTGTAACGGGAATACGCCCGACCACACTCCAAATTGCAGTAGCCAAAACCACAGAACCTAAAGTAACCAAAGGTATCCAGCTTTTTGGGTTTACCACTCGCATTAACTGATCTAGTCTTTCAGGGGAAGCTAAACGTTCTAATGATTCTTGCCTGAAAAGCTTGTTTTCACTTTTGGGCTGAGATAAACTTAGTTTGCTAAGATCTTTAACTGCTGATTTTGAGACGGTATCTTCTATTTTTGGCTCTGCTAAAATTATCCGCTCGAACAATCCAGGTGAAAGTTGAGAATAACCTTTGTGTAAATAACGGATTCCATTTATTAGTTCTGCTTGGGGAGTAGTTTTTAATAAATAGCCTTTGGCTCCTGCACGCAAGGCTTTATTTAAATATTCTTCGCTTTCATGAATACTCAAAACCAAAACTTTGCAGTTAGGAAAACGTTTAGTAATAACTTCAATTGCTTTTGTGCCTTCCATTCCAGGCATCTCTAAATCCATCAACACGACATCGGGTTGCAGGGCTGAAATTTTTTCTATTGCCATTGAACCATCATTAGCACTGCCAACTAGATAAAAGTCAGGTTCAGATTTTAATAATATTTGCAATCTTTGTCTAGCAAAATTCTGATCGTCTACAATCAAGAGCCGAATTTTATCATTGCTACCATCATTTTGCTCGGATTGAACCTTCAAATTTGATGGTAGGTTTTCAGTTGTTCTATAGTTCATTACTGTTATTAGCCTCTCTAAACAATAATTTGGCAAATAGGCACATTAATATTGAAATTGAAATATTGAAATTAACACTTAGTACCTTAAAGCAATTTAATTCTGCTAAACAATGTACAATTTCTCGATAAAAATAACCTTTTTTTAGATCTTGTATCTGGAGATTGTTTGACTCATTCTTAGAATTAAGCTCGTTTAGCTGATTTTGCTAAAAAGTTTTTTATTTAATTTTTATTTTCGATCAAACTGACATTTGTATATGTCATATCTTGAGCTAAAAAAAAGTTAGTTTAATCCAAAAAAAAATCATTGTAATTACTATCTCGACTCAATTAATCTACTAGACATGGAGCTAAGAACTCTTAACTAGCAAGTCAAGCAATCTTCTAATTTGCTAGTCATCAAATGACCCAAAATAACCCAAAAATATTTCAAGGATTTAACTACCATGAATGAAATGACTTTAACTTCACAAGAAGCAGAACAGGCGATCGAACAGATTGTTAAACGCGCTCAAACAGATACTGAGTTCCGTCAGTTATGTTTAAACGATCCTAATGGCGCAGCCCAAGAAGCTACTGGCAAAAATATCCCTGAAGGTTTTTCTCTTCGCTTTGTCGAAAACCAAGGCGCAGATTTAACTGTCGTATTGCCAGACATGATCGATACCAATGCTGAACTATCAGAACAAGAACTAGAAGCAGTTGCTGGTGGCAAATGCGGTGCTAGCTGTGGTGGTACTTGCGGTGTTTCGTCAATAGGATAAACAAGATGCAGCGATAATTTCGACAATTTTGTGAATGGTTGAAATTATGAACAGATTATTATACTAAATCCTGTTTGTGTGGAATACTTTCGTTCATCACTTTAATCTTTTGTTTCTAGTGATGATGCCCGTGACGAAAAGCAGATTTTACCTAGCAGATTTAGTATAAGACTCTTTAAATAAGTTAGCCGAATAACAGAGAAGGATTCTAAAAATATGAATCAAGTCATTACGACCCAAGAAGCAGAACAGGCGATCGCGCAAATCGTCAAACGCGCTCAGACAGATAGCAAGTTTCGTCAGTTGTGTTTAAACGATCCTAATGCCGCAGCTCATGAAGCTACTGGTAAAGACTTACCAGATGGTTTTACTCTGCGTTTTGTGGAAAATCAGGGTGCAGACTTAACTGTAGTTTTGCTCGACATAATTGATGCCAATGCCGAACTCTCGGATGTCGAATTAGAACAGGTTGCTGGTGGTGGCAGCAAAGGCTCTGCCATTAGTAGAGAGACAGAAGCTTATCACTAGACAAAATAAGTAGCCGAACAATACAGGAGAACTTAGCAAATATGAATCAAGTCATTACGACCCAAGAAGCAGAACAGGCGATCGCGCAAATCGTCAAACGCGCTCAGACAGATAGCAAGTTTCGTCAGTTGTGTTTAAGCGATCCTAATGCCGCAGCTCATGAAGCTACTGGTAAAGATTTACCAGATGGTTTTACCCTTCGGTTTGTGGAAAATCAGGGTGCAGACTTAACTGTAGTTTTACCCGACATGATTGATGCCAATGCCGAACTCTCGGATGCTGAGTTAGAACAAGTTGCTGGCGGTGGAGACAAACCCAACTGTGGTGGAAGCTGCGGTGTTAGTTGCGCCCATTCGGATCTTGAAGGTGGCACTTTAGAGATCGGTATTAACTATAACAAAAAATAATTGTCAGCATAACTTTAATAGCCAGCTTATAGCGGCTATTGCTCGATCGCCAAGGCTAAGAAATATCAACTAGGAGATTAGATTATGAGTCAAGTTATCACTCAACAAGAAGCAGAGCAAGCTATTCAACAAATCATTAAGCGAGCCCAGACTGATTCTGAATATCGTCAACGTTGTTTAAGTGACCCTAATGCAGCGGCTACGGAAGTAACTGGCAAGGAAATGCCGGCAGGTTACACTCTCAAATTTGTCGAAAACCAAGGTGCCGATTTAACAATAGTGTTACCAGACATCATCGAAGAGTCAGCAGAACTCTCAGATGCCGAGTTAGATGAAGTTGCTGGCGGTAAATGCGCGGTAACTTGTGGTGCAACTAGTCCTGGACCCAAGTGCCTTTGCGTAGGTATACCAAGTGTTACGGGTGTTTAAAAGCAAAAAGTTGAGACTTTTGGTTTCCACTCCCTAAAATCTCAACTGTTCACTAAAACTATAGCTTAGTTCTTTATTTAGTATAACAGTCTCGATTCATCTGCTAGGTAGTTTAGCAAAAAAACAAAGTCGAGACTGTCACACTTTCCCGACAAAAATTGCCTTATTTCCGAGAATCAAGCATCTTTTCAGTTTTAAATAATACAGATACAAATTATGGTTAGTCTTCAAAGAAAAAGCGAGATGGAACTCCGTCCAGGTCAAGCGATCGCACCTCTGGCGACCCAGAGAAAATTATCCGAGCCAGATTTAATTAAAATTATCGAACAAGCTAGTACGATTGCAGAAAGATTAAGCTCTAATTTTGTTAGTGATCCGACAATTGCCGATGAAAAAGCGATCGCCCAAAGATTAGCTCGTTGGAGTCAAGTTATCGCTCAGGGCGATGCCGAACAATTTAACAAACGCCTGGCTTGGGATAATTTAGACCTGGATACAGTCAAAGCAGTTTTAGGAGAAGTTAAACTCGCCCAACCCGCACATATACCTCAATGGGCAAAAACTCTAAAAGCAGCAATGGAAACTCCTTTTGCTGCTGAAACTGTCAAAACTTCGGATCAATCTGAACCAGAAGCAATACCATTTGAAGAACTGTACTTGCCATTTGTGTCAGTTGCCAAAGAAAGATTGAGTAAGTTGGCTGGTTCTAGCTACCATCGCTTAAGTTCCGAGTGCCATAAAACTTTGGAATTATCTCTGTTAACCAAACTATCTGGTCTTTGTTCTCGGGCAATGGAGTTGGAATTTAAAACCTTTCGTGCCTATCAACAGCAGGTTTCTCGCTTATCAGGAACTCGTTGGTTTGGTCAGTTTCCAGGTAGTCAATCTACAGAAAAGTATCAAGCTTTTATTGCCGAGATGCAGTCGGGCAAATTAGTTTCATTCTTTCAAGAATATAGTGTCTTAGCACGTTTAGCAGGAACGCTGACTGATTTATGGGTAGATGCGATCGCTGAATTTCTCTGGCGTTTAGATACAGACTGGACGGATATTCAGCAAACCTTTGAATCTGAATCGGCATTAGAAACAGTAGTTAATATTCGACCTTTTCTCTCAGACCGCCATCATAATGGTCGCACAGTATTTGCCATTCGCTTTGCCTCTGGCTTAAAACTAATTTATAAACCTAAAGATATTGGACAAGAAGTTGCCTATTTTCAACTACTCGACTGGTTGAATCAACATGGTAGTCCCTTACCCTTTAAATTATGTAAAACTCTTAATCGCTCCACTCACGGCTGGGTTGAATATGTCGAGCAGCTTCCTTGTCAATCTCCAGAGTCAGCACAACGCTATTACCAACGTGCGGGAATGCTTTTATGCTTGCTATATATTTTAGAAGGAACTGATGTTCATCACGAGAACGTTGTCGCTTGTGGGGAACATCCTGTACTGGTGGATATGGAAACCTTATTCCATCACCGAGTTAAGGAGATAGATAGTCTAGGAGATTCCGCTCTAGATTTAGCCAACGAGCAGATGTTAGATTCGGTATTACGTACCTATTTTTTGCCTCGGTGGGAGTTTGGGATTGATGGTCAAAGTTATGATATCAGTGGCTTAGGAGGCGTTGGCGGTCGAGAAACTCCCCTTAAAGTTCCCAAGTGGGAAAATGTTAATACCGATGCCATGAAGTTGATTTATGAAAAATTTATCACTCAGCCTAGTAATAATGTGCCATTTTTAAATGGCGAACCCGTACCTGCCAAACTGCACATTGAAGATCTGGTCGAGGGATTTCGTCAGATGTATCGTTTTTGGCTCGCCGAGCAAGAATCCCTACTCTCTTCAGATAGTCCTCTAGGTCAATTAGCTCCTCAAAAAGTACGCTTTATCTTTCGTCATACCAAAATCTATGCTTCTATCATGAGGACTATTCTCAATCCTAAGTATCTCAAAAATGGTGCCGATCGCAGTATTGAGATGGAAGTAATGGGTGTGGCAATGTTAAATACAGCCAAACCTCCCATTTTTTGGTCATTACTACAGGAAGAAATCGCCAGTTTGGGGCAGTTAGACATTCCGATGTTTGTTGCTTCTTCCGATAGCGATAGCTTAGTCTTGGGTAACGGTCAAATAGTGGATAGCTGTTTTATTCAACCAAGTTATGACTTAGTAAAATCGAGAATTAGACAACTAAACAATAATGATTTAGAAACTCAAGTTAGTTATATCTGGGGAACTATGTATGCCAGTTCGGGAGAAGGCGATCGCGACATCACCGAAAATCTACCTACTATATTAGATTTGAGCGATTCCCTCATAGACCTCACCCCCGTGGAAAATTTAACTCCTGGAGCATTGGTCGAACAAAGTATTCAAATTGCCCAGAAGTTAGAACAGAAAGCTATTTATACCAGTGAAGGTAGTGCTACCTGGATTTCTCTAACCTATAGAATCGAAGCTCAGCAGTATGAAATGCTACCAATGAGTTATCGAATTTTTGATGGTAGTGCTGGGGTAACGTTATTTTTAGCAGGATTGACCAAAATCACCCAGAACCAAAGCTATAAAGATTTAGCTTTAGCCACTTTAGCCCCCTTACTAGGAAAAATAACTAAATGCTGCGATCGCCTTACCCAAGAAATGGGTATCGGTGGCGGAATGGGTACTGGCTCACTGATTTATGGACTAGTTAGAAGTGGTCAGTTGCTAGGAGAAGACTTTTTAGAGCCTGCTAACCAATTAGCTGCAACCATAACCTCTGAAAGAATTGCTAGCGATCGCACCTTCGATCTTTTAGGAGGAAGTGCGGGAACAATTTTAGGTTTGCTTGCTTTATATCAAGCTCAACCGACCAAAGAAATTCTCCAACAGGCGATCGCCTGTGGTCAGCATTTATTAAATCATCGTGTTGCTAGCCAATCTGGGCATCGAGCTTGGATAACAGGCAAACAAGCTATGCTGACGGGATTTTCTCACGGTGCATCGGGAATTGCTTATGCTTTAACTCGTCTATTTGAAGTTACGCAAAAAGAGGAATTTTTAGCAGCAGCATTGGAAAGTAATGCTTATGAAACCAGTGTCTTTATGCCCGAGCAAAATAACTGGCCAGATTTTCGTTATCCTCCCACTAAGAAAGGTTATTCTTGTTGGAATTCTTGGTGTCATGGTGCATCGGGAATAGGTCTGGCAAGAATAGGACAATTAAGCATCTTACCTGGAGATGCTGTTCAATCGGATCTTAACGCGGCAATTGAGGCAACTAAAGAATATCAGCTAGAACGCATCGATCAACTTTGCTGTGGCAATTTAGGTAGAGTCGAATTTCTGCTCAGTGCGGGCCAGAAATTAGATCGACCAGACCTCAAGGCGATCGCTCTACAACGTATATCTCAAGTAGTTGCTAGAGCCACATCTCAAGGTAAATTTGGCTTAAATTGGGAAAGCGGTCCCTACGATCCTAGTTTCTTCCAAGGTAGTTCGGGAATTGGCTATCAATTGCTGCGGATGGCATATCCAGACTTAATTCCTTCTATTTTAGTCTGGGAATAAGGCATAAACACAATATTTTTTTATAGTCAATGATCGAATCTGCACTCAAGTTAAAAGAGTCTGTAATCAATGTCAATTTACTGACCTCTTTAGAATGTCAGCGAGCAACCGCCACTATCCATAAATTAAGGCAGTCATGGATTGCTCAAAAGCCAGGAGTACCTTTCTATAGTCTCGGTAGTGGCAGCTACTTTCATGCAGCATCGGGCAAGCTGCTCGATCGCAATTATCACAAATTACTTCAGCAATATAATCCCCTACTGTGGAAAAATTTTGACTGGCTTTATCAAAGCTTGGCGGATACTTTAGCCAAAAAGCTAGCAGCACCAATATGCTATGCAGACAATTTAGCCTTGCCAGGATTTCATATCTTTTTGTTTCATAAAGCTTTTGAACAATCTACTGCCAAGATGCACCGAGATTTGCAGTACAGACAGCATCAATGGCAGGAAGAGCAAGAAAATAAGCAGCATATTTCCTTTACCTTATCTCTTGCCCTACCTAAATTTGGCAGTGGCATGAACATTTGGGATCTGCATCACCAGGAAGTGGATAAGTTATCTCAGACAGAAATGGAATCTCTGGCTCAGTCGAGAACCAAAGAATTCTATCCTTACCAATTGGGTGGATTGGCATTACATTCAGGTCATTTTGTCCATCAAATTGCCCCAGCCAAAAATATCCAGCCTGAGGATCGAAGAATTACCCTCCAAGGACACGGTACTTGCGATCGCGGTATCTGGTATCTGTACTGGTAAATAATAAACAGCCAATTTATGATAAAAACTGCTAGCATTCAAGACTTGTGTAACTTCAGCCTACTCAATCATTCGACAATTCAACCATATCAACATTTAACTTATCCGATTTGGCGTACTCGATTACAACAGCCAGAGTTGAAGAATCTAATTATTGGTATTGGTGCAGATGTGGCTGCTCAACCAGTTGGGTTAGCGATCGCAAATATCATTCCCCATACCAACAAAGCTCAAATTTCATCCATTTACGTCGAGCCAAAGTACCGTCAGCAGGGTATTGGCGGGTCATTACTCCGCAGTCTGTCACAGAAATTACAAATGTTGGGCTGTCGCGAACTAGAACTAGGATATACCGCCCAAGCAACTACTACGGTTGCGTTAGAAAAATTATTAAGTCAACAAGGATGGAGTATTCCCCAACCTAAAATGCTGGTGTGCCACAGCACTACCGAACGAATGCAACAAGCTCCTTGGTTATCTAACTATCGTTTACCAGATACTTTTAGTATTTTCCCCTTAGTGCAGCTTACTAGCCGAGAATACGAATCAATTCAACAGAGGCAGGCGATCGCTCCCTGGTATCCTGAAATACTTTCACCCTTTCGAGGCGAACTGCCGCCAGTCGAACCTTTAAATAGTTTGGGTTTACGTTATCAAGGACAAGTAGTTGGTTGGATGGCAACTCATCGCATTGCTCCTGATACCATCCGTTATACCAATCTATTTGTTAGACAAGATCTGCAAAAGATGGGGCGAGCTATTCCTCTAATTGCCGAAGCAATTAAACTCCAGCTTAAAAGTAATATTCCTCGATATACTTGCGCTGCTGAGGTAGGAAATAAACCCATGGTCAAATTTGTGCGACGAAGATTGCAGCCTTTTTTGACTCAGGTACGAGAGAGTAGGCAATCCCATAGATTTTTACCCAATTAAAAAATTATTGTAGCTAGAAAGAACTATGTATACTATTTCTTCTCTTAATAATCAAACTGCCAAACAATATGAATGTTTGACCTTCCCCTCTTATCAACAGCAACTACAACAGTTAGAATCTTCAACTACAGCAATCGGTGCATCTTTGATGCAGCAGCCTATCGGACTTGCATTAGCTGAAATAATACCTCAGTCCGATGGTGGTTCGGCTAAAGTACTCTCAATCTTTGTCAAGGAACGCTATCGTAACATGGGAATTGGCACGGCACTACTTGCTAAATTGGAAGCCAAACTATTAGTAAAAGGCTGTAACAAAGTTGAGTTAGTTTATATGAGCGGGAAGCCATCTACTACAGCATTGGAAAAACTACTAACAAAGTTGGATTGGAAACCACCAAAGTCTCGGATGCTGGTGTGTAAATCTACTACCGATAAAATAGCAACAGCACCTTGGTTACAAAAGTATAAGTTAGCTGATGCATATACGCTTTTACCTTGGGTAGATTTAGTCCCCAGACACAAACAAAAAATTTATCAACGGCAACAAGAGCAAGAATGGTATCCAGAAACCCTTAATCCTTTCAACAATGCAAATCAGCTAGAACCGCTTAATAGTTTATGCCTGCTCTATCACGGGGATGTAATTGGCTGGATGATTACTCATCAAATCAACCCCAACACTATTCGTTATACTAGCCTGTTTATTAGACAAGACCTGCAAAAAGTGGGACGGGCTATTCCAATTTTAGCTAATGCCATCAAACGCCAAGTTGACAGTGACATTGTTAACGGTACTTGGACTGTGGCAATGGACAACGC
>CAVRWR010000138.1:0-13320 GCA_963724445.1 uncultured cyanobacterium
GATCGCAGGGACGTACAAAGGGTCGTCTGCCTTCTCCCCCGATAGCACCTCGGTGGCAACTGGCAGAGCCAAGGGGTCAAGGGTCGCCAACATGATTTTAACTTGAGCCAAGTCCGGTCGTTTATTTTTACTATGTCCCAACTGAAATAAACCGTCTTCACTGACTCCACAGTAACCGCTGGCCGTCGTCGGGTCTAACCTTACCCGCTCGGCTTTTAAGTCATAAACTCGCACCAGATGTCCCCCCAACTCTTCTTCAAACCGATGCCAAGGTTGATCTTCACTTAAGTAACCCAGGACAGCTTCGAGACGGTCGTCACTTAAATCTAAAGCCCTGACTGACTGCCCAGTACAAATACTCAAGGTTGACAATCGTTTCTCGCCCCAAGCTTGGACATAACTCAATCGATGGTCGGCCATCGAGAGGATGTGCCCTAACCAAATACTGGCTAACCATCCCAGGGACAGTCCTTGCCAATTGCCATGAGTCGGGAAGTGTTGATCGAGTAGCCGTTGAACTCCCATGCGTTTTTGCTGTTCTAGGAGCAAGGGTAGATCATCAACTCGTTCGTAGGTGACGGTTAGAGGTTCAGACATAAAAAATACTTTAACCGAATCAATGCCCTTGGACAATCCCAAGTCCTTTTTGGGGCAATGTTCGCGATTGAGTTTCGCGAATAGTTCTAAACAGTTCTAATTTTTCTAACTTCAGAAAAAATGAGCGAACCGTGAGATTAAAGGCTCTAAAATTAACCTTTTGGAAACTACTTTCAGAGTCGCGTATTCTCTTCAGACACTAACTAAGTTGGTCGATTAGTTTAGCTACTCGCTCTTTGATTTCATCTCTGACACGGTGAAAAGTTTCGATTGGCTGTCCGTCGGGGTCGTCTAATTCCCAGTCTTCAAACACTTCCTGAGTTACCCATTCTGGGGGTAACCCGTACCACAACCACACATGGAAATTACCGCATCGTAATCATCAGCCTTAAAATTGCTCAAAGGGTCGGAGGTTTGGTTACTAATATCAATGCCAATTTCTGACATCACCTCTTTGGCTGTCGGATGTACGCGACTGGCTTCTAACCCAGACGATGTAACCTCAATCTTGTCCTTCCCTAGTGCTTTGGCAAAACCTTCCGCCATTTGAGAACGGCAGGAATTACGACGACAGACAAACATTACTTTTTTCATGGTTCTTGCTCCAGATAATATTACGGTGATTAAGCTATAAGTTGATGTTGACGACCAAAATCGAGAATTTTGTGCTTTAATTCATCGCGGACAGAGCGAAAAGCCTCTGCTTGTTGTTCTCCTTGAAGCAATACGGGGTCGGGGAAAGACCAGCGCAGACGTTCTTTTCTGGTAGTCAATTCGGGACAAAGTTCTTGTTCGCAGACTGTAATTACGTAATCGAGATTGGCTAGAAAACTAGGGGGTAAATCATCATGCAGCTTGGGTTTAGCAGAAGAGATATTGATACCAATCTCCTCCATTACGGCTACTGCCCCTGGATGAACGGTAACTGCGGGATGAATCCCCGCACTCATCACCGTAACTCCTTCTCCTAAAATATCTTTTGCCAGTGCCTCAGCAATCTGGGAACGGGCAGAATTGGCAACGCACATAAATAAAATGTTCATTAACTTTGGGTGGGATATTTCTTTCTGTTTATTTACTATTCGCGGTTTCTTTTTCCTTGCGTTCGCTATGGCGATCGGTTAGATAATCGACCTTATCCCGCAGTAGCAAAGTAAATTTATATAGTTCCTCCATCACGTCTACTACCCTGTCTCTATAGGGAGAATCTTTCATCGTGCCGTCTTCGTCGAACTCCTGGTAGGCTTTAGCGACCGAGGATTGATTGGGAATGGTAAACATCCGCATCCACCGCCCCAGAATTCGCAGGGTATTGACCGCATTAAACGATTGCGAACCACCACTAACCTGCATCACCGCTAAAGTTTTACCTTGAGTCGGACGCACCGCACCAATGGTTAGAGGTATCCAGTCAATTTGGTTTTTAAGAATACCCGTGACATTGCCGTGCATTTCGGGAGAAGACCACACCTGACCTTCTGACCATAGACTTAACTCTCGCAATTCCTGCACCTTGGGATGGGTTTCTTCAACTTGTCCCCGTAGTGGTAGTTCGTGGGGATGGAAGAATTTTACTTCTGCCCCCATATCAGTAATAATTCTGGCTGCTTCTTCTGCTACAAGACGACTATAAGAACGCTCTCTTAAAGAGCCATACAAAAATAGAATTCTCGGTGGATGGTCAAAATTGGTCATTTTTAAATCTGAATTAAATCGAAATTATCTATAAGGACTGGCACAGCGAGGGTCGAGTAAGGTAGCTTTTTCAGGATGTCTGGGAAACCAATTGGCGGTACGTTTGCAAAATTCCACCAGCATTAACATTGCTGGTACTTCAATTAGCACCCCAACCACTGTCGCTAACGCTGCACCAGAATTTAGACCAAATAAGACTACTGCTGTGGCGATCGCAACTTCAAAATGGTTACTCGCACCGATTAAGGCTGCGGGGGCTGCGTCTTCGTAATCTAAACCCATTTTTAGGGCTGCAACATAGGTAATGAAGAAGATAAAGTTGGTCTGTAAAAATAGAGGAACAGCAATTAATAATATGTGCAGCGGATTATTAACAATTAATTCTCCTTTGAAGGCAAACAAAAGAACTAAAGTTAGTAGTAAAGCTGCGATCGCTATTGGGGAAAGATAATGCAAAAACTTTTCTTCAAACCACTGTCTTCCCTTGTTATGAAAAATCCAGTAACGGCTAAGAACCCCTGCTAGTAAAGGCAAGCCAACATAAATCAAGACAGAAAGTACAATTGTTTCCCAAGGTACGGTGAGATTATTTGCCGATAACAACCATTTACCCAAAGGTGCATAGAGAAATAGCATCGCCAAGGAGTTAACCGCTACCATGACCAAAGTATGTCCTTGGTTGCTGTAAGAGAGGTAGCCCCACATCAACACCATAGCCGTACAGGGAGCAATTCCTAATAAAATAGTTCCTGCGATATAGGAATTAGCCAGAGAAACTTCGACACCTCTGATTAATTCGGTTTGCGACAACAAAGGCAGAAATAACCAACCGAGGAAAAACTGAGCAAATGCCACCATTGTAAAGGGCTTAATTAGCCAGTTAATTACTAGGGTTAACAATACTGGTTTGGGCGATTTCGCTGCCTTCTTTGCCTGAGAAAAGTCAATCTTGACCATGATCGGATACATCATGAAAAACAGGCAGATAGCAATAGGAATCGAAACGTTATAAATGCTCAGGTCATCTAGGGATTGAGCCACTCCAGGAAAGAGTTTTCCTAAAGCAATTCCCACAGCAATGCAGAGAGCAACCCACACAGTAAGATATTTTTCAAAGAAACTAAGCTGACTACCAGCTTGGACAGCTTTAGTGTTAATTGGTTGATTTTCAGAATTCATAGAATTTTTGCTTAACAATTAATATTGAGCTTGTTTGCGTAATAGTTCGGGAATAGTGACGTTAAATTGAGATTGACCGTCAAAAACAGTTCCTACCTCACCCCGATAAAAGGTAACTTCGTTAATTTGATAGGCTTCTTCTGGTAGAGGGAACATAACCTACTTTGCTAACCAATTCTGGAGCATTTTCCAGATAGAATTCGGTGAATCTAACCAACGCTTCATTTTCCCTAGCAGCAGCAGCATTAACGTAGACAAATAGAGGACGAGCCAAAGGTTGATATTCTGCTTGCCTCGACTGTTTCAACTGAAGGCAATACCGCACCATCACCGCTATCAACAGCGATCGCTATCATCTCGTTAGCCCTTTGCTCGTAGTAAGCCAAACCAAAGTAACCAAGGGCATTAGGGTCATGGCTGACTCCTTTAACTAAGACCTTATCATCTTCACTCTGGGTAACATCGCTCCGACTAGCCCCTGCTTCCCCGACAATGGCTTCAGTAAAATAATCAAAAGTCCCCGAATCTTTGCCTGGTGCATAGAGATGGAGCGGGCGGTCGGGAAAACTCGGTCTGACTTGATTCCAATTAGTAATTTTTCCTTCAGCATCGGGCGACCAAATCTTAGCTAATTCTTCGGTGGTGATTGTATCTAGCCAGTTATTAGCTGGATTAACCACTACAGTCAGCGCATCAAAGGCTACGGGTAACTCTATGTATGCCACCCCTGCTTCTCGACAGGCTTCCATTTCGCAAAGCTTGAATCGGACGGGAAGCATTGTTAATCTCAGTTTCTCCACTACAGAATTTATCAAATCCTCCACCAGTCCCAGAAAAATTGAATCTCTATATCTACTGGTTTTTTTCGACTGGCTTGATAGTCTTCGACTATTTTCTTGGTGATGGGATAGACGGTACTAGACCCATCAATTTTTATCGATTGTGTCTCTTGAGCAGCTAAAGGATTAGAAGATGGCTAATAGTGCCGTACCTAATCCTAAAGCCTAGAACTCGTAATGAATTAAAGCGTTATTTTGTCTCGAACATTCATTCATTTTTTCTACTCCACTAAAAATTGAAGGAGTAGTTTTATTTTACATCAAATAATCTTGATGTATCAAACAAATTTGATTAGTTTTGTAATAAATGAATTGCTTCAATTCAAGATTGAGTAAATGAAAGTCTAATTCTAAAACTTTAGCAACCTTTAGCTGGTAGGATATCGCCAAAACTTCTGTATTCAGCTAAATATTGTTCTAGAGCTACAAATTGAGCTAAGTTGAGGCTATAGTACATCCAACGTCCTTGTTGACGAGAATGCAGCAGGTTGGCTTCTTTAAGGTTCTTGAGATGGAATGATAAGTTTAGATTGACTCACCTCAAGCTGTTCGCATAATTCGCACACACAGAGTTCTTGTAGAACGCAGAAGTTCAATGATTTGTATTCTTAGAGGATCGGAAAGTGCGCGAAAACCAGCCCAGATTTGGGTAGAGTCTTGAGTGATAATTTGTGACATCAAATTTTATTGATATGTGTCTTTTTATCATAAGAGATTAAGCTGATGTTGGGGCAAAGTGCAAGCAGCACTTGTTTGATATCGAGCTAATTCATGTTCTCACTTATGGCGAATCGCACCTTCCGACCTTACTCGATCATTTTACTGTCAAAGCCTGAGTATATAGGGTGATATTAAGATTTCCCAGTAACTAGAGATATTGAGAGTAGATGAATTAATCGTATCGCTATAGCAATAATTCCTCCTTATTATCATTTTGAGTAATTATGACGAAAAGCCTTGGATAACTGTTAAATGCCGATAATTTTGTAAATCGGATCACGTTTGCCCAATATCGAGCCTTTTTTGATACACTGCGGTACTACTGATATTAATCTCACCTAGGAACGGACATCATGAGTACAGGCGTAGTCAAGTTTTTCAATGCAGAGAAAGGATTCGGTTTCATCCTTCAAGATGATGGCGGAAAAGATCTGTTTGTGCATTGTTCTGAAATCCAGAGCGCAGGCGATAAAACGCTTGATGAAGGTCAGAAAGTAGAATACGACATTGGGCAAGGGAAGAAAGGTCCATGTGCAACAAACGTTGTTCAAATCTGATGATCTTTTGATCACCGATTTCAAAAATTCAAAGTAGAAATAGCAGTTTCTTTTTGTGCTTCAGTGACCCCTAAATAACGTTCTAAGGCTGCTAAAGTTCTATGTCCTGATATTGCCTGAATATGTCGTAGAGGCACGCCAGAATCACTCATACGGGTTAATGCGGTCCTTCTAAAACTATGAGTACTAACACCTTCTATTTCTAATTTATAGCAAGCATCTCTAAGGATCTTATCAGCACTACCTTTATGGATACTTCCTTTACCATGTCTACCAGGGAATAGATGAGGACGAGTAGCCCATAGATTAGTTCTATGATGTTCTGCTAAATATTCTTTTAATTGGGGATGTATTTGAATTTCTCTAGTAGATTGTTTGCCTTTTGTATTGTGGCTACGGATCACTAGAACATCACGGACACCTTTAATACCTATTACATCGCCTCTGAGTAGAGTACAAGCTTCATTAATTCTTGCTGCTGCATAAAGACATACACCAAAGAGAGCCTTATCTCTTGGCTTGGTAAAACCCTCCTCAAATAGTAGAGTAATTTGAGTGGGGGTTAATATTGCTGCCCTACCAAATTTGTTAACTTTCATAAAAATAATTATAGGTGATCAAAGTAACGAGGATAATCATCTAACTGGCCACAATTCCTATAGAATATAGATCATAATTCGAGCTTATACGTATATATGCGTAATGCAGGTAAATCTGCTGATAGAAAAATCTTATGTTTGATTAAAAACTTACCAACTTGTGTAATTGATAATGAGTGATGATAAGAAGCAAAAAGGTAGTTGGCGTTTACTGTTAGTAGCAGTTGTTTTAGGTTCTGTAATTGCTGTTGGATATCTGACTTATAAAAACAAAGATCGAGAATGGGCTGCCTGGACTGGATTTGGTGGAACTAAAGTCATTACAACAAATACAGAGACAGATAAACAAGGGCAAGTTGTAAATATTACTAAAAGTGAGCAAACTCAGTCTGGGAAAACACTCTGGGATTTGTTAGAACTAAGTAGTAGATTAGCTGTTCCTATTTTGCTGGCTGTTTTTGGGTATCAGGTTCAAAAGAAAGATAAGGAAAAGGAAAGCCGAGCAAACCCGAAGGGAAACTGAACAAGAGGCTCAAGCTCAACTTGAAAGAGAAATAGCGCAGGATAATTTAGCTGAAGAAGCAATACAAGCTTACCTAAAGAGTATGGCTGAAATATTGCTAAATAAAGAACTCACACAAAAGCTGTTTTTAAATGATAATCAATCGAACTCTTCAGATAAAGATAATCCTGTGCGTGATGTAGCACGTACAATAACAATAACAATACTAAAAAAATTAGAAGGTGATAAAGACCGTCAAGAAATAATTATACATTTCTTACGCGATACTCAGCTTTATGGATTTATTTTAATAAATGCCCATCTGTATGGAATAAACTTGTCGCAAGTATACCTAAGAAAAGCAAATCTTCAAGAAGCTCACTTAGAGAAAGCAAATCTTCAACACGCTCGCCTAGAGGAAGCAAATCTTCAACATGCGAATCGCTAAGGAGAGCAAATCTTCAACATGCGAATCTAAGGAGAGCGTGTTGAAGATTTGCTTTCCTAGGTAAGCGTGTTGAAGATTTGCTTTCTCTAAGTGAGCTTCTTGAAGATTTGCTTTTCTTGAGTATACTTCGAACAAGTTTATTCATACAGAATGGGCATTTATAAATAAATCCATAAAGCTGAGTATCGCGTAAGAAATGTATAATTATTTCTTGACGGTCTTTATCACCTTCTAACTTTTTTAGTATTGTTATTGTTATTGTACGTGCTACATCACGCACAGGTATCTTTATCTGAAGAGTTCAATTGATTATGATTTAAAAACAGCTTTTGTGAGTTCTTTATTTAGCAATATTTCAAGCCATACTCTTTAGGTAAGCTTGTATTCCTTCTTCAGCTAAATTATCCTCGCTATTTCTCTTTCAAGTTGAGCTTGAGCCTCTTGTTCAGTTTCCCTTCGGGTTTGAACCTGATACCCAAAAAACAGCCAGCAAAATAGGAACAGCTAATCTACTACTTAGTTCTAACAAATCCCAGAGTGTTTTCCCAGACTGAGTTTGCTCACTTTACCTACAACTTTCCTCTTATCTGTCTTCTCTGTATTTGTTGTAATGACTTTAGTTCCAGTGCGTCCAGGGGCAACCATCTCAATCTTTGTTTTGATAAGTTAGATATCCAACAGCAATTACAGAACCTAAAGCAACTGCTACTAACAGTAAACGCCAACTACTTTTTGCTTCTTATCATCACTCATTATCAATTACACAAGTTGGTAAGTTTTTAATCAAATATAAGATTTTTCTCTCAGTTTACCTCATTACGCATATATACGTATAAGCTCGAATTATGATGTTTACATTATTATGGGAATTGTGGTCGCTAGGTGATTATCCTGTTCTTTAATCACCTATACTTATTTGTATGAAAGTTAACAAATTTGGTAGGGCAGCAATATTAACCCCCACTCAAATTACTACTATTTGAGGAGGGTTTAACCAAGCCAAGAGATAAGGCTCTCTTTGGCATGCTCTATGCAGCAGCAAGAATTAATGAAGCTTGCGTCTACTCAGAGGTGATGTAATAGGTATCAAAGGTGTTCGTGATGTTCTAGTAATCCGTAGCCACAATACAAAAGGCAAACAATCTTGCTGAGAAATACAAGTTCATCCTCAACTAAAAGAATACTTAGCAGAACATCAATAAACTAATCTATGGGCCACACGTCCTCATCTATTCCCAGGTAGACATGGTAAAGGAAAATATGCCATAAAGGTAGTGCCGATAAATATTACGCGATGCTTGCTATAAATTAGAAATGAAGGTGTTAACCACTCATAGCTTCAAGCGCCGTGCATTAACCCGTATGAGCGATTCTGGAGTGCCTCTACGACATATACAGGCAATCTCAGGTCATAGAACTTTGGCTTAGAACGTTATCTAGGAGTTACTGAGCAGCAGAAGGAAAGTGCTATTGCTACTCTGAATTTTTGAAATCGGCAATGCAAAAAATCATCAGATTTGAACAACGTTTGTTGCACATGGACCTTTCTTCCCTTGTCCAATGTCGTATTCTACTTTTCTGACCTTCATCAAGCGTTTTATCGCCCCTCGATGTGCATTCAGAACAATGCACAAACAAATCTTTTCCGCCATCATGATCTTGAAGGATGAAAAATTGAATCCTTTCTCTGCATTGAAAAACTTTCTACGCCTGTACTCATGATGTCCGTTCCTAGATAAGATTAATATCAGTGGTCTCCGCAGTGTATTCAAAAAAAAAAAGTCTCGATATTGGGCAAACGTTATCCAATTTACAAAATTATCGGCACTTAACAGTTATCCAAGGCTTTTCCATAATTCCTCGTTATGATAATAAGGAGGAATTATTGCTATAGCGATACGATTAATTCATCTACTCTCAATATCTCTAGTTACTGGGAAATCTTAATATCACCCTATATACTCAGGCTTTGACAGTAAAATAATCGAGTAAGGTCGGAAGGTGCGATCGCCATAAGTGAGAACATGAATTAGCTCAATACCAAACAAGTGCTGCTTGCACTTGCCCAACATCAGCTTAATCTCTTATGATAAAAAGACACATATCAATAAATTTTGATGTCACAAGTTATTAATCAAGAATCTACCCGAATCTGTGGCTGGCTTTCGCGCACTTTGGAAAATGCTCTAAGAATCCGAATCATTGAATTACTGCGTTCTCAAGAACTCTGCGTGTGCGAATTATGCGAAAAACTAAGAGAGGTGAGTCAGTCTAAATTATCTTTTCATCTCAAGAACCTGAAAGAAGCCAACCTCGTGCATTCTCAAGGGCGTTGGATGTACTATCGCCCCAACTTAGCTCAATTTGTAGCTCTAGAACAATATTTAGCTGAATACAGAAGTTTTGGCGATATCCTACCGTGAACGGCTGCGAATAGACTATTTAATCTAACGAATCAAATTTGTTTGATACATCAAGTTTTTTTGATGTAAAATAAAAATACTCCTTCAATTTTTAGTGGAGTAGAAAAAATGAATGAATGTTCAAAACAGAATAACGCTTAATTCATTGAGTTATAGGCTTAGGTTTGGGTGCGACATTGTTAGCGGTCTAATCCTTTAGCTAACTAAGAGACACCATCGATAAAAATTGATGGGTCTAGCACCGTTTATCCCATCACCAAAAAAATAGTCGAAGATTATCAAGCCACCGTTAAAAAACCATAGACATCGAGATTCAATTTTGCCGGGAACTGGTGGAGGTTTGATAAATTCTGTAGTGGCGAAACTGAGATTAACAATGCTTCCGTCAAAGATCAAGTTGACGATGGCTGCCTGTCGAGAAGCAGGGGTAGCATACATCGACCCGTAGCCTTTGATGCACTGACTGTAGTTGTCAATCCGGCCTAATGATTGGCTCGATACAATTCTTTCGAAGAGTTGGCAACAGTTTGGTCGCCTGCTGAAGGAAAATTACCCGTTGGAATCAGGTAAGACCGAGTTTCCCCGATAAACCTCTCAATCTCTATGCACCTGGTGAAGATTCGGGGACTTTCATTTTTTCACAAACCATCGTGGGTGAGTCGGGGGCGCATGATGTTACCAGAGTGAAGATGATAATGTCTTAGTCCAAGGAGTCAGCCAAGCCCCAATGCCCTTGGTTACTTCGGTTGGCTTACTACGAGCAAAAAGCTAATGAATTGAAAGCGATTGCTGTTGGTGGTAAAGGAGCAGTTTTACCTTCCCTAGAAACAGTCGAGCAAGCTCAATCCTTAGCTCGTCCTCTATTTGTTTACGTTAATGCTGCTGCTGCCAGAAAAAATGAGGCTTTCGTTAGATTTACCGAATTCTATCTGGAAAATGCTCCTGAAGTAGTTAGTCAAGTGGGCTATGTTCCCTTACCCGATGAAGCATATCAAATCAACGAAGTCACCTTTTACAGAGGTGAAGTAGGAACTGTTTTTGATGGTCAATCTCAGTTTAACGTGACTATACCCGAACTGTTACGCAAACAAGCTCAATATTAATTGTTAAGCAAGTAATTCCGATGAATCCAGAAAGTCAACAAACCAACGCCAAAGCCGTCAAAGCTGGCAGTCAGCTTAGTTTTTTCGAGAAGTACCTTACCCTATGGGTGACACTCTGTGCATTATTGCAGGAATTGCACTAGGAAAAATCTTTCCTGGGGTAGCTCAGTCCTTAGACTCTATGAGCGACCGATACCCAGATCTGCCTGTTTTTCATGATGTATCCCATTATGGTGAAGATTGACTTTTCTCAGGCAAAAAAGGCTGCGAAATCCCCCAAGCCAGTATGTCTTAACCCTAGTAATTAACTGGCTGATTAAACCCTTTACAATGGTGGCATTTTCTCAGTTTTTCCTTGGTTGGCTATTTCTGCCTTTATTGTCGCAAAGAGTGCGACATCAGAAGGTGTCGAGAGTTACCCTCGGCTAATTCCTATATTGCAGGAACAATTTTGTTAGGAATTGCTCCCTGTACAGCAATGGTCTTGATGTGGGGCTACCTGTCTTGCAGCAACCAGGGATACTTTAGTCATGGTAGCGGTGACTGTGGCGATATTGCTCTATGCACCTTTAGGAAAATGGTTGTTTCAGCGAATAATCTTATTGTACCTTGGGAAACAATTGTACTTTCTGTCTTGATTTATGTGGGCTTGCCTTTACTAGCAGGGGTTCTCAGCCGTTACTGGATTTTCCATAATAAAGGAAGAAAATGGTTTGAAGAAAAGTTTTTACATTATCTTTCCCCAATAGCAAAATGGCAGCTTTACTACTAACTTTAGTTCTTTTGTTGCCTTCAAGGGAGATTAATTTTAATGAATCCCCTGCACGTATTATTAATTGCTGTTCCTCTATTTTTACAGACCAACTTTATCTTCTTCATCACCTATGTCGCAGCCCTAAAATGGGTTTAGATTACGAAGACGCAGCCCCGCACCTTAATTGGGGCGAGTAACCACTTTGAAGTTGGGATCGCCACAGCAGTAGTCTTATTCGGTCTTAATTCAGGTGCAGCTTTAGCCACAGTGGTTGGGGTGCTGATTGAAGTACCAGCAATGTTGCTGTGGTGGAATTTTGCAAACGTACAGCTAATTGGTTTCCCAGACATATCCGTAAAAGGCTACCTTACTCGACCCTCGATGCGCGAGTCCTTATCGATAATTTAGATTTAATTTAGTAGAACCAGAATGACCAGTTTTGACCATCCACCAAGAATCCTATTTTTGTACGATTCGTTGAGAGCGTTCCTATAGTCGCCTTGTGATCATTACTGATATGGGGGCAGAAGTCAAAATTCTTCCATCCCCACGAACTACCACTACGGGGTCAAGTTGATGAAATCCATCCCAAGGTGCAGGGATTGCGAGAGTTAAGCCTCTGGTCGGAAGGTCAGGTGTGGTCTTCTCCTGAGATGCACGGTAACGTCACGGGTATTTTTAAAAATCAAATTGACTGGATACCCTTAACTATCGGTGCGGTTATCACAGGGAAAAACCCTAGCGGTGTGATGCAGGTAGTGGTGGTTCGCAGTCGTTTAATGCGGTTAACACCTTGCGGATACTGGGGCGATGGATGCGGATGTTTACTATTCCCTAATCAATCCTCGGTAGCCAAAAAGTTACCAAGAGTTTCACCGAAGAACCTCGGCACGATGAAAGATTCTGCCTATAGAGACAGGGTAGTAGACGTGATGGAGGAACTATATAAATTTACTTTGCTACTGCGCGATGGGGTCGAATTAACCGATCCCCATAGCGAACGCAAGGAAAAAGAAACAGCTAATAGTAAATAAACAGAAAGAAATATCCCACCCAAAGTTAATGAACATTTTATTTATGTGCGTTGCCAATTCTGCCCGTTCCCAGATTGCTGAGGCACTGGCAAAAGATATTTTAGGAGAAGGAGTTACGGTGATGAGTGCGGGATTCATCCCGCAGTTACCGTTCATCCAGGGGCAGTAGCCGTAATGGAGGAGATTGGTATGGATATCTCTTCTGTGCTAAACCCAAGCTGCATGATGTTACCCCCTAGTTTTCTAGCCAATCTCGATTACGTAATTACAGTCTGCGAACAAGAACGTTGTTCCGAATTGACTCCAGAAAAAGAACGTCTGCGCTGGTCTTTCCCCGACCCCTATTGCTTCAAGGAGAACAACAAGCAGAGGCTTTTCGCTCTGTCCGCGATGAATTAAAGCACAAAATTCTGGATTTTTGGTCGTCAACATCAACTTAGTCTTAATCACCGTATATTATCTGGAGTAAGAAGCTGAAAAAAGTAATGTTTGTCTGTAAAAGAAATTCCTGCCGTTCTCAGATGGCGGAAGGTTTTGCCAAAGCACTAGGGAAGGACAAGATTGAGGTTACATCGTCTGGGTTAGAAGCCAGTCGCGTACATCCGACAGCCAAAGAGGTAATGTCAGAAATTGGCATTGATATTAGTAATCAAACCTCAGATCCTTTGAGCAATTTTAATGCCGACATTACGATGCGGTAATTTCCATGTGTGGCTGTGGTCGGGGTCTACCCCCTGAATGGGTTGTGTTGGAACATGTTGAGAAACAGACCCTGACGGACAGTCAATCGAAACCTTTCACCGTGTCAGAGATGAAATCAAAGGGCGAGTAGCTAAACTAATCGACCAACTTGTAGTGTCTGAAGAGAAT
>CAVRWR010000139.1:0-5120 GCA_963724445.1 uncultured cyanobacterium
GTGTTTTCAAACCGCTCAAACCTTTATATAGTAAAAGTTTCAAAAATGAGTGGTCGGGGGATACTAGAGGTTTGGTCGGGGGATACTAGAGGTTTGGTCGGGGGATACTAGAGTTTTTGTTTTCAAGTTAAAAGTCATATGGAGTATGATTTATATGCCTATTTTTAAGGGTTTTTTTTTGAAAACAAAAAGTTTTTTGAAAACAAAAAGTTAGTGGATTATTTCTAGCACTTGCCTGAGCTTAATTTCCATTGCCTCTGATGGAGTTCGCTTACCTTTTTCCCAATAGCCAACTAATGTCTGTGTAACCCCTAGCCATCCCGCTAGCTTTCTTTGGTCCATCCTTTTGCGTTTCTGCCTTTTCGGATCTGGTCGCAGGTGATTCCAGTTTTAGCTGTTGTTGTTTTCTTCTGCTTTGAAGTTTTCAGTTTAGGTTGTACTTTATTTGCCAGCAATTCTGGTATTGGTTGTGGAGGATGAATGGTGATCTTGGCTTGAAGCAACCATTCGATAATTTTCATTTTTCTCGCCTCATTCGGCTTTTTAGCCTTACTTCCAGGCTGTAGCCATGAGGGGTAAGACTCATCAAACTGAATTTGCCACCTGAGATTCATTAGCAGTTTTAAGGCATTATCCCAGCGTTGTTTGAGGTCATATCCTTTACGCTTATCACTACGGGCTGTATCAATGTCAGTATGAGGCAGTAAATGTTTGAGTAAAGTTTCGACTCGATATTTTCCTGAAAGATGAACTCTGCTTTCCATTGCTAGATGAATAGCCAATCTCAACGCTAATTCGTCATGATAAGGATCGATTCTGAGAATGTCTTGAGCCAGATAGCCAAATTGATACAATGCTTGCTTAAGTTGACTACCAGCTTTATTAAGAAAATTATAAAAAATCAATCCTGGCTGAACTGTTATGTAAACTTCTCTTGGTTTTTCAATCTTGCCTTCTAAATTTTGCTCTCCTCTTGGATCTACAGTTACATTCCACATTCTTCCTGTAGGAGTACTGGCATCAATTCCACCTTTTTTATTTCTGCCTTCAATCCAAACAGATTTAACTAACAAGCAGTCTAGAACAAATGCTGTCTTGGCAATTTCATTAAGCTTTTGATGAACTGGCAAATCGGTTCTTTTATCCCAACCCAAGTATTTAATTACATCGCTTGCCTTGAGACTAAATTTGCTATCCCAAGGTCGATCCTGATTCATCGTATGCGCAGCGAAAATCAAATGTAGCTTGACTGTATTAAACCCAAACTTATCAATAATCTGCTCGGCTTGTTCTAGAGGAAGTAAATCAATGTCGCCAGGACTACTAACGTAATGTTCGATATAGTTTTTCGAGTTGCCTTTGGATTGATGTTTAAAGTAAGCAAATCCATTTGAATCTTCTTTCCATAAATCTTTTCTAATTTGAGCAGCGATCGCGCTTTTAAAGGCAGCAAAAGAAGGAACGGGTAAGGCAGCATTTGTTAATCTAGATTCGGTAACTGGTATAGGAGCGTTATCGCTATCTTGCTTAAATCCCAAAATCAAATCTAACTCTGTTGTAGTTAAATTTGGTAAATTTATACTTTGCGCAATAGTCGAAAGAATTTGTAGAGAAACTCTTCTTAAAATCCCCGAAATTTCGGCTTCTAAATCTCCCGATTTGTCGCCCTTGTAATATGCGTAAAAAGTAGCTATATTGCGCTCGTTACTCAAACGTTCGACAGCTTCAGCCCCTAAATCTTGTTCTCTTTTTTCAATTGCCGAAACTGCCAGACAAGCAAGCAACTCTTTAGCCGTTTCTTTCCAAATGTCAGCTTTATCTAATGCAGGAGCTAGCTCTTGTCCCAAATGCTCTGTTATTTCGTCTATGTCAGTTTCATTGAGTTGCATCTGAAGGCTAACCAAATTGCCTTCTCTATCGATCACGATCGTAGTTGGCGGAAACTCAGGCTTTAGTTGTCCTTGGGTCTTTTCAAAGTGAATTTTAATTAGATGCTCGTATAGTTTTACAAGATGAAAACCTAACTGACGTGCTACCAAATTTAACAGTGAAGATTCTTCACGTAACCATCGAACGCTCTGTTCTATTTGTTCTTGTTCTAAACCATTTTTGTATTGATTATATCTATATTGATATAGCTCTACTTCCTGAATAATTTCTTGTTCGCTTTTAGTTTTTAATTTGGAGGCAGGAATCAGAACGACTGCCCCTGTATGTTGATCGACAACAGGAATATAATTAACATCCTCATAATATGGCGAATCTTTCCAAAAGATTCTCGGATCGAACTCAAAGATGTCATCATCTTGCTTGGGCATGGCTTTACATACTGATGCGAAATTATCTTTTACTCTACTTCCTCTCGTAAGGGAGAACCTGGAGGAACAATCCAGAAAGTACATTTAGGATTATTGGTTTCGCGACAATTATTAATGCGATCGATGTTCCAATCCACTACATCACGACCAAAGACATTATTTGGATGATTATATCTCCTAGATGCAATCCACCAAGTACCTCCCATAGCAACTAGCATATATGCAACTAGAACTGGCAAAGACCAAAAACCGTCAGCGATTCTCAGCCAAACCTTATTGCGCTGAATCTTGGCAACCTCGGCGGTTAACACATTAACTTGCTGGTTGACTGTTTCTTGTCTTTTAGTCGTCGAATTCGCCCATTTCACCACACCATTAGCAGAATCAATACTCCTTCGTTCGCGCTCATCGAACTTAGCATCAAGCTCGGCTAGTTTGGCAGACAAATCCTCAACCTGTTTCAATGTCTGCTGTACCCGCTCTAAAGTCTCACTACTAGCATCAGCGATCGCACTTACCGTACTCATGCCTGCCTCCTTAATATCAGAGACACACTGTTGACTGACAGCCTTCATCTGCATTTCGATAGCTGTCGCCTGTTCTTGCTGCGCGTCTTTCACTTCTGAAATAGCAGAGTAGATTTCTGACAAACTCTTGGCACTTTCCCGTTTCCACTCATTCAATAGCCGTCCCAGTTCTTCTGGCGCAGCCTCTAGAAACACCCGCATCTGCCCCGTTAAAAGTAAAGCCATAAACATCGGGTCATTTGGCTCTAATTCACTGCGACTAATAATCTCAAACACCTTTACCTTAAGCTCAGGAGACTCATTCGCCATGCAAAAATCTATAACCTCTCTAGCTTTGACAGCACTTCCATTAAGCAGACTCATTTCACACTCCTCTTTTTCTTAGATAGGTTCTGAATTTAGTGATTGATTAGCTTTTAGCTCTTAGCTTTAATAGATCAAGAAGCCGAGGCTGATGCTGTCTCTGAATCAATAGCCCAAACCCCAGTACTATCAAATTGCTCATAAACAGCCTTGAGAAAATTTACTACTCGCTGCCTACCCAAAACCGTTAAATCTTTAGTCTTGGTAGCATCATCAAAGCGTAACTGCTTCTGGTTAATCAAATACCGCTCCTGATAACCCAGCTTAGGAAAATCAATCACCTTCACCCCATACCCCGCAATAAATTTCTGTAGCGACTTATCACTATCCACCTGGGACCACTCATCACACAGCCCAAAGTTCCGCACCAAAACATGAGTCATCTGCTCACCGTAATAGTCAAGAGAAGCCTGAAACAGTCGAATGCTGTCATACTCACCGTTAGTCACAAACCACTTACAAAAACTAACGTCGTACTCACGACCAATCTCAAGTAACTGATTATTCTCAATCCAAGCCGTAACCGCCCGATTAACCTGGCTCGGCAAAGAAACAATCACAGGCTGCCCCATCGCCAGCTCAAAAATGCGATCTGCATTACCTGCCTGTCTCTCGTCCTCACTAAAAACCGCAAACTGACACCGATCTTTGTAAACACGATTAACATCAGGATTAGAACGATCTGTCTCCACCGCCACAAAAGGCAACGAGCGATCTATTCCATACTGAATCATCGCTCTCGTTACAAAAGACTTACCAACCCCTCCCTTCTCACCATCAACCAAATGAATAACTGCCATCTTGCTCCTTGTGTAAATTAGTTAAGTGTTTGGTTGGCTTTTAGCCTTTGACTAAAAATTATTAAACTCACTGGACAAATCATCATCTGAACCAGACCCCACTTTAGTTTTAGTCGCATTAGACTTATTATCAATTGACTGGCTTTTGGCTTTAGCTTTGTTACTAACAGACGAAGATGATTTAGCCCTAGTCGTAGAACTCAGATTAACTGCTTGTTCTGAATCTGTACTACCCTTTATACTATTGATTTCACTCTTAGAATTACCAGTCCCTAACTCTTCTTTAGAATTAGTAACATTTGTTGATGAAACTGAAGTAGGTTCAGAACTAGAAATTGAGCCAGAGGTAGAATTAGATTGTTTTTTTTTGTTTCGCGAAGATGACTTCTTATTCTTACTCTTATTACCCTCAGTTAGATACAGTTTTAAAGTAGCAGCCGAAACCAAAATATTCTGTTCGGCTAAAATCGACGATAAATCCTCATAGCTATATCCTTTCTTCAAAGCACTATTCAACTTACCTCGAAGAAAATAAATACTCTCTCGCAGGGTCAGTTCCTCAACTGGTTTAGATTCAAGCTTGTCTAACTTATCTAATGCATCAGTAAGCAAATCAACATGAATTTTTTGATTGGGTTTAGCTTTAACCATCTCTGATTACTCCAGTAAAAAAAAGTAATTTATTGCTACACCATTAATACTCACACAAATATCAAGCTGCCAAAACTAAACTTTGGTAAACCAAAGTTTCCTAGTTGGAAGTGCTTTTTATTTTCCCAGCAGTAAAATCCGAGAGATAAAAAATTGTAAACGATGGTACTACTCACTACACAATTTTTGCCTTCGGCACCGCTGCGCTAAAATTATTCCGTTCGCCAAGAACTAAAATTCCTTACTTCCACTCTACACCACAACTGGGAAAGAAAAAGACAATGCCCCATGCCATAGCTCGGATAGCCAAACTCAAGTCGGGAAATGTCGGTGCTTCAGGTCAGCATACCAGAAGAGCCCTCAAAACCCCAAACGCTAACCCAGAGATTGCTAACATTCGCTTTATCGGTCAGCCAGATTCACCTGATTTACCCAGCCTAGAAACGATAGTGCGAGATCGC
>CAVRWR010000140.1:0-19991 GCA_963724445.1 uncultured cyanobacterium
CAAATTTTCATTGAGCTTGTAATTAAAGAAAGCTTCCAAATGATAAGGTATCCCTCGATCGACATCGGGTTCTGTTAATACTGCCGCACCGCCAGCATCGACTCGATTTAAAGGCTGCCCAAAAATCAGTCCTGCGGTATTTCCTTCTTTTAACAAGTCTTTGAATTGAACCCCTGCCATCCAGCTCAAGAATTCCGAAGAAGCATCTGCGCCAGATTGGGAATTAACAAAAAAGTACGAGCCATAACCCGTCAAGGCAATTTTGGGCATAATATCCCAGTTTAAAGAAGCCCCAACCGAGTGAATAGTGACAGGGGTATCTAAAATACCGTTAACATTGACTGTGCCGTCGGCATTAATAGTCTGATTGGGAATAGCTAAAGGAGTTGCGGAAAATCTGTTCAATCCTGTGGCTAAGATATCTAGTTCGTGATAACTATAAGCATAGTTTAAACCAATATCTATTTTATCCGCTGGCTTTAGAGTTAACTGAGTTGAAGCCACCATACTACCGCCAAAAACCCCTGCACCCAAGATATTATTAGCTCCTTTCTCGGCAATATTGGCATTTACACTACCGTATAAAGCACGCCAGTCTAAGCTATCTGAGATTTCCCAAATAAATCCCGTTGCTGAGGCTAAACCAGTTTGCGAAGTTCCTCCTGATATGCGTAGCACAGGGTTTAAAGCTGCAAATCGAGAAATAGCACCCTGTCCTTCGTTAGCAAAGGGAATAATGGTAGGGAAAGCATCGGACGCTTCGGCGGCTGGACCAACAAAGAAAGTTACCTTATCCAGACCCGAAGGGAAGATATAGAGTAGCTTATACAGATTAATTGAATTACTTTCATTTTCTACGGAGATATCTTTGGGGGTGAAGCGCGGAAATTGAGGTTCAAAATTGAGTTTTGTCGAGTTTGCAGTCAGCAGAGATTCTCCAGGAAACAAAGTATTTTGAATGCTGCCAGAACCATCTAGTGCGCCACCAAAATTTTGAGCCTGTAAACCTGTAATTAAGAGGTCTTTACCAGAGAAGCTAGTTTTAAAATTCAGACGGATGCGATCGTTAAATACAATCTGCGGATCGTCTTCAGCTTGTGGATCTCCACCAGTGGCACCAGTAAGAGAAAAGATGGCTTCTCCATCTAATTTACTGGTAGTAGAAAACTGATTGTCTTCCACTACAGCGGTTCTGGATTCCAGATCGTCAACTCTGGCGTTTAAACTATCTAACTCCTGGGCAAAATCTTGCTTTAATTTTTGCATAGTTGCCAGATCTTCACTGCCTACGTTTTCATTGCTAGCAATCAAACGTTCTATTTGACTTAAACAGCTATTTAAGCCAGCCGCAAATTCGTAACGGGTTAAAGGTTGACTACCTCGAAAAGTGCGATCGGGAAAACCAACTATGCAGCCATAGCGGTCGACCAAGCTTCTGAGAGCTTCGTAAGCCCAATCTGTAGGAGCAACATCGCGCAGACTATTAACATTAGTTATCTGATCTAAATTATCCTTCGGGATATTGAGTTCATAGTTATTGGACTGTTGTTCGTCAATTTCAGCAGTTTGTGCCTGAGCTTGAGTCGCCGACATAAATGCTGAAATTCCCACGACAAATAAACTAACTGCTCTTTTCATAGATAATTCTCACACCTAAATCAATGTTTTATAACAATAAATAATACCTTACTGCAGGTATTATCCACCTCTATCGATCAAAGTAAATAAGGTTTTTAAACTAATTTGTAGCCAAATAATAATCTTAAGTATTGATTAAACATAGACAGAACACTATAGTCTAATTAAAACAAAACTCTCTTATAATTATTAGTCTATAATTATTATTTACTTGGCACAATATGCTGTTTTATATTGCATAATAACGATTAAGCGTAGACATTCTATAGCCTTTTGTACGATCAATTGATATATTTAACAATTAGTAATCTCTCTGAAATAAGATTTTTTGTCAGTTGTGAATCCTAGCTAGTTTCGCTTGGAGATTATATTTTAAACACTAAGTATATTATGTTAGTTAAAAAATCAGTTAATCTAAAAATTATCTGTGAGGAATGAGGGTTATATTAGAAAATATGGATTGATAAAGCATATTTATTTTACAGATAATATTTAATAATTGAATCAGTCTAACTGGCACCAGGAAGAAAAAGTCAAATTTCGCATAGGCAAGGCTTTTTATAATCCGAAAAGCAAATATGTTCGCGATCTGGGAGTTTTAGCTGCTGCTATTTATCGACAGGATTACGGCAGTCTAAAAGTATTAGATGCCTTGGCAGGCTGTGGCGTTCGTAGCTTACGTTATTTGCAAGAAAGTAATGCCGACTATCTGTGGGTAAATGAAGGGAATCCTCAGCTTAACAGTCTTCTTAAGCAAAACTTAACAGAGGCGATCGCAACTGAGCGTTATCAAATTACCCATCTGGATGCTCATCGAGTTTTCTTTCATTGTTATCAGCAACGAGACTATTATGACTTAGTGGATGTTGACTGTTTTGGTAGTGCCGTACCCTATCTCAATACGATGCTTTGGGCGACCAAGATTGGTGGATTGATGTATCTTACCTGCACCGATGGACGCACCCTTACGGGACATCCGCCAGAAAAAACTGTCCAAGTTTATAATGCGATCGCTCGTTCTCATCCCGCAATTCAAGAACAGGCTTTAAGATTAATCATCGGTGCGACTCAACAGCAGGCTGCCACCAAAGGATTGGGAATCGAACCAATATTTTCCCTGTTTACTGGGCAAACTTATCGCATGATGCTGCGCCTGGTTACCAAACCCCAGATAGACTCCCGTAACTATGGCTTTCTGGCATATTGTCATAACTGCGGTAACTATCGTACTTTTTCCTGGCGCAAATTAAATCAAGCTGGCTGCACCTGCAATAATTCTGCCATAACTGTTAGTGGAGCGATGTGGCTGGGCGAATTACATAATCCTCAACAGCTAAGTCGTTTGGCTGCTTTGGCTCAACAGTGGGAATGGAAAAAGATAGTTGCATTGCTTAATTTGATGCAAAACGAAATTGATTTTCCGCCCTACTTTTATACCCTAGGGGAAATTGGCAGGTTCGGAAAACTAGACTTACCCAAGCGATCGCATTTAATCGAAGCTTTGCAAAACCAAGGCTTTTCAGCAGCAGCAACCCATATCGATCCACAAGGAATCAAAACTGATGCCAAACTGGATAATATAATTGCGATCGCGCGTAATTTACACAGTAAATCTGAGTGAATCACCAGATTTTTATCGGATCGGTCGGATCAAGTCGATCGGTTAAATATGATAAAACACAGCCCTACAATACCAAGAAAGAAGACCACATTAGCGATCAGTAAAACTGTAATCGAGGAACTTGTTTTCTCTTCCAGTCGCTTGAAGCGATGGTTAAGACGATCTAATTTAAACTGTAGATTAGCGTCCCGCTCTTTTTTAAGAGACAATTTCTGTTTAACAATGGTTTCTATAGTTTCCCTCAAACTATTGGGTGTTAATTCTTCAAGAGAATCGATTTTTTGTTCTACCTGAGCCAAAACCGTATCTACCATATTTAATTTATTGCTCAATTCCAGATCTCTTTGTAGCGATGAATTTGAGGTTGATGAATTTGAGGTTGATGGATTTGAGGTTTTAGTTTCATCAAAATGCTTATTTACCAATTCTAAAGCTAGTTGAAAATAGCCTTTATGAACGTGACGAATAGCGTCAGCTAATTCTTTAGCCGTCGTACTTTTTAGCCAGTAACCTTTGGCTCCCAACTTCAAAGCACGAGCAACATCCTGCTCTCGGTCGTGGACGCTAAGCATCAAAACTTTGGTATCGGTATATTGTTGAGCGATAGTTTCAGTAGCAGTTAAGCCATCCATAACAGGCATTTCAATATCCATCAAAACAATATCTGGCTTTAGCTGTGCCACCTGCTCAATTGCTACTTGACCATTTTCGGCAAAACCGACTATATTAAGATCTAATTCTGGCTCTAGATAGGATTCTAAAGTTTTACGAACAAAATTTTGATCGTCAGCTATGAGAACATTAATCATGACAACACTCGTTTCTAATTTTGTATTACCTTCAACATCCTGGATTCCATTGAAGTCCGAGTAAGTTACTCTAACGACAATGCGATCGCTTAGCGGAGGCGGAGCCTCATCGCGTCTTCATCCACACTATGAGTTAGTGATGCTTATTTATAACCTTTAATAAAAAAAGCTCAAGACTCATCAACCAACTACTCAAGTTTAAACTTCAATTGTTATATCTTGTTTCAGACATATCACACATAAGTAAAACATAATAATTTTATGTACAATTGCTAAGATTAAAAGTGATTCACACTACATCAAAGATTAAATTTAATTAAAGGAAAGAGGATTGTGCGATCGCAGTCGCAACTGTTGTTCATCTAATTGATAGTCATTGTCGAGTCGTTTACGTTAGCCTAAACAAGATTTTAAGACTAGGGTTCTAACTTTTTCCATTAATGAAAATCATCCGCTTGCTCCTGCAAAATTCAGGTAAAAACTTCTTGTTAGCAGCGATCGCTAGTTTTGTCAGTGGTGTAAGTAGTGCGGGGGTGATTGCGATCATTAATTATGCGATCGCCAATTTAGCCGATTTGCCCTGGTGGTTACTTTGGGCATTTATTGGTCTGGGTATATTTCTTTGGCTGTTTCGCTTGATTAGCTGGGTGTTGATTACCCGTTTGTCTCAGGAAGTAATCTACAATTTACGCCTGGATCTAACCCAAAAGATTTTGAATTGTCCTCTACAGGAACTCGAAACCGTCGGTACGCCAAAACTGCTGGCGGCATTAACAGGAGATATAAATGCGATCGCGGGAGCTTCAATTCAGCTAGCGATTATGTTGGTTAATCTGGCGGTATTGATTGGAGTATTCGCCTATTTATGCTGGCTGTCACCGTTTCTATTTGCGATCGTCTCGGGGAGCTTAGCAATAGGATATGTAATTTATATCTCAATTCAGCAGCAGGGCATAACTTCTTTTAGTCAAGGTCGTCAGGTACAAGACATTTTATTTGAACACTTTCGCGCGGTCACCGAAGGTACTAAAGAGTTAAAGTTACATCGCCCCAGAAGAATTGCCTTTATCAATGAAGAATTAAAACCAACGGCTCACGATGCTAAATATTATTGGGTCAAAGCTATTACGGCTTTCGCTTTAGCTGGATCGACAGGGACAGTTTTGTTTTTTGTGCCAGTAGGGTTAATTTTGTTTGTCTTTCCGCAGATGGGAACTGTTTCTCCTGCTATGATTTCTAGCTATGCTCTAGCTGTTTTGTACGCCATTAATCCCATCACCGAAATAGTATCTGCTTTGCCCCAGGTAGCTCAAGCCAATATTTCCTTAGAGAAAATTGAGTCATTAGGACTTTCTTTAGCCAAACCCGTTACCGAGCCAATATTTCCAACAGGTTCTGATTTTGATACCGACTGGACGAGTTTGGAACTAGTCGATATTCATCATGCCTATGGTAGCGATACTGAAGAGTATCAATTTACCCTTAAAGACATCAATCTCAAGTTGCAGCCTGGAGAGATCGTGCTAATCGTTGGTGGTAATGGTAGCGGCAAATCTACTTTAATCAAGTTGTTAACGGGTTTATATAGTCCCGATCGCGGTCAGATAACCTCGGCAGCAGATTGACCCTGCTCTAGTTGCTCGTGAGCCAACAAAATAAGTTCTTCAATCAATCTCTGTCCTTGTTGTCGACATACTTCCCCAATGGTTTTGATGGGGTGTGAGGGAATTTTCCCTCTGCCTGGTATCAATGAAGTGGGTAAACAAGCCAGATGCAGGAGTGAATAGGCCACGAACACCAGACACCAATGTTTCTGAATGGCTTCAGTGCTGCGCATACGATATTCATCCAACCCCAGATGTCCCTTACTGTCCTGATAGAAGGTTTCTATGGGCCAACGTTGTAGGTAACTAGCCAGGATTTTCTTCCCTGACCAATCAGTTCGGTTGCTGAGTAATACGGCATAAGTCCCTGACAGCTCAGGATTTTCCCAACTGATGACTAGACGCACTTTTCCTAATCCGGGAATTCTCAGGCTACGAGTAAAACACCAGTAAGATTTCTCGCCCACCTTCACTTTTCGGTAAGCGGTGCGCGGAATTAGTGGCACTAACTCTTCGACTTTGATGTGAGGCCCAGTTAAAGTAATCGGTTGCCCAGCCTCATCACGAAGCACAAAACTGTTAACTTCTAGCTTTCGGTTCTTTTTGAGCAGACTGACCCAATCCAACTGATGTTCTTTCAGTGCGACTACGATATCTGGGGACAGATACCAACTATCCATCAATACGGTAGTGAAGGGTAGGTTTCTCTTCCTGGCTTGTTCAATTAACTCAACGGCTAAGGCAATTTTCGTCTGGAATTGATTGTATAATTCTTGGAATTCTGGGTCTTTAAGTAGGGTCTGATCTACCAACTTGTGCAGTTTTTGCCGTTCCTTTTTCTGGGTGGGAATCTCAGTCTCAGGGAAATGCTTCTTGACAAATTCTGACCATCGGGTGATTTCCTCGTAGCGGCGATAGATTCGCAGGTCTATGGGAAAACGGACTGCTCCTGACAAGTAGTGGCTAGTGACCAGATTATGCGCCCAGGGATAAGACTGGTTTGAATGATTGTAGTGTCGGTCAACGTACTCGAACAGACTTCCCACATGTTCACACAAAGTATCATCCAATAGGAGATAAGACTCCTGGGGGGAAAGCCGATGGCTCGCTGTCTGGTTTAACAGATACTGGATGCGTTGCTCGGTTAGTTGTTCTTTACTCCAAGGGGCTTGAGAAAAAAATCGGGAAAGGTTAGTCTTATCTGCACTCTCTACGATGCACCGACTAATGTTAGCCAGACTTTTGTTCGGCAGTACCATTAAGCCAGTTAAGTAGTTCTGAAAGTGCCGAAACTGGCACTGGTTCTCGAATAGATGGCGAAAGGCTTCAGCATGAGTATTGACAATTGGTGCTGGTTTGACTATCGGCAGTTGCATCTTTCTCTACTTTGGGAGGAAAAATCTCTGAGGTTATTTAACCACACTAGATGTTTATTTAATCACCAGCCAGTCACCGATCGCAACCGAGAATGGTATCGCCAACAATTTTCCGTCATCTTCTACGACTTTTATCTATTTGACCGTCTCGTAGGAATTGACACTAACCAGCAGCAGATCCAAAATTATTTAGCTTTATTGGAAATCGACCATAAGGTAAAAATTAAAGACGGTGTACTCTCTACTACCAATCTTTCCCAGGGACAGCGCAAACGCCTGGCATTACTTACGGCATATCTTGAAGACCGTCCAATTTATATCTTTGATGAATGGGCATCGGATCAAGATCCCGTATTTAAACAAGTCTTTTATCAAAAGCTGCTGCCAGAATTAAAAAGCCGAGGTAAAACAGTAATTGCCGTCAGCCACGACGATCGATATTTTTCTTCAGGCGATCGCCTAATCAAACTAGATTATGGTCGTATAGTTTAAAATTACCGACTCTTTATCTATTTCAAGTTCTAATACTTTTTTTGCCAAAAAACCCATTCCTCAGAGAAGAATGGGTAAATATAATGTTGTTTGCAATTGACCTACAGAAATAAGTTTTAATCAGCCTCAACCAAGCCACTATGTCTCAATAAAGGTTCTGTATTAGGTTCTCTGCCACGGAAGGATTTGAATACCTCCATGGGGTGTAAACTACCCCCTAATGAGAGTACAGTATCTTTAAATTTCTTCCCTACAGATTTAACTGCGTCTTCTTCTTCTAATCCAGCCTCTTCAAAAGCTGCGAAAGCGTCGGCACTCAATACTTCAGCCCACTTGTAGCTGTAATATCCTGCGGCATAGCCACCAGCAAAGATATGTCCAAAAGAACAGAGAAAATTGTCTTCGGGAATGGGTTGCAAGACACTGGTGGTTTTCGCTAGGCGATCGCGTACATCGTTAGGAGTTTCCTTGCCTCCTGGTTCATAATTGGAGTGGAGTTCCATGTCCAACATGCCAAAATGTAGCTGGCGCAGCATTCCTGAACCACTCATATAATTTTTGGCAGCTACTAGTTTTTGATAGTATTCTTCGGGTAGAGTTTCGCCTGTCTCGTAATGTTTTGCCATCCCGAAAAGAGTCGAGCGATCGTAACACCAGTTTTCCATAAACTGACTAGGAAGTTCTACCGCATCCCACTCTACGTTATTGATACCTGCTGCTTCGGCAAAGTCGATAGTAGTCAACATATGCTGTAAGCCGTGACCAAATTCATGGAAGAGAGTTGTTACTTCACCAAAGGTCATTAAGCTTGGCTTGTCGTCTACGGGGGGAGTTTGGTTACAGGTTAGATATGCTACAGGTAAGCGAGTTTCAGTTTTACCTTCAACGGTCATTTTTGCTCTACCAATACAGTCATTCATCCAGGCACCACCACGTTTTTCGGCTGGACGAGAATAGGGATCTAGATAGAAAAAGGCGATCGCTCCCGATTCATTGACTATCTTAAAGTAGCGTACATCCTCGTGCCATACAGGTGCTTCCCCATCGGCTGCGGTAATAGTTACATCAAAAATACGATTAGCTAAACCAAATAAACCGTCTAAAACTTTAGGTAAAGAGAAGTAAGGGCGTAATTCTTCTTCATTAAAGTCAAATTTGGCTTCCCGCTGCTTTTCTGCCCAATAAGTAGTGTCCCAGTGTTTAAGTTCGTCTTGTCCTGCAAAGGCTTTTAATTCTTCAAACTCTTTAATGGCTGCATCATAACTAGCAACCCGCAAATCTTCCTGTAGCTTTTGCACTGCATCGACATCTGTTGCCATTTTCTTTGCCAGGCTTAATTCAGCAAAGTTAGCAAAACCAAGAATATTCGCTTTTTCCTTTCTTAATTCTAAAATGCGATCGATATTTTGGCGATTATCAAATTCCCCACTAGAAGCACGAGAGAGAAAAGCTTTATATAGCTTCTCGCGTAACTCACTATTAGTCGCATATTTCATAAAAGGAATATAGCTAGGATAATCCAGGGTGACTACCCAAGGACCATTTTCTGAAGTGGCATTTTCCTCTCCTTCGGCTTTGGCAGTTTGCGCCATCAACCCTAATGCACTAGGAGGCAAACCTTCTACATCTTTTTTATCTGTCAACTTGAGTTTAAAACCCTTGGTCGCATCTAATACGTTGTTAGAGAACTTAGTAGATAATTCCGCAGACTCCAATTGAATCTGATTAAATTTATCTTTAGTTTCTCCTGCTAAACCAACGCCAGACAGCTCAAAATCTTTAATTGAAGACTCAACAATCCGCTTTTGCGCAGGTTCTAACTTATCCCACTCTGCGCCGTCTTTGATTCCTTTGAATGCTTCGTATAAAGGCTTGCTTTGACTTAGCTTGGTATAAAACTTAATTACCTCTGGCTGCATCGCTTCATACGCCTCGCGCAACTCAGGACTATTTTTCACACCCATCAAATGCCCCACAATTCCCCAACTCCAGCCTAATCTCTCGTCAATTGCTGTTAGGGGTTCAACTAAACCAGACCAGGTAGGAGTTACATTCGCTTCTAGTTTAGTAACTTCTTCGTCTAATTCTTTTAATAGTTGTGTCATGGCAGGAACAACGTGTCCCGCCTCGATCTCGTTAAAGGGTGGTAATCCCTTGCCAATTAATAAAGGGTTTTTGGTGATAGTTGCGTCTGTCATGTAAATAGAAATGCTTGCAGATTATATTTATATCTATTTACCCTAACGTTTTATCTGTATATATTGCAGCATATAACAGGTTGGGATTACCGAAACCAGACAATTAATCATTGAATGAAACTTAAAGACAAACCAAATTCTCAATGAGTTTTGACTGCACCAGATCTTCAATCATTAGACAATCCTCTGGTTTAATATCATGAGCTTGCATTTCTTAAAAACCCAAAATCTACTTATGTAGAAATCAACTATGATGGAATGAGTCTTAAGTTGAGTAAAATTCACCTTATCTCTTCATTATTTATCCAAATTTATAGACGTGATGTGTAGCGTCTTAACAGACTATGAAATTACCTATTGTTGCTGTTATTGGTAGACCCAACGTTGGGAAATCTACTTTTGTCAATCGTTTGGCTGGAGATCAACAGGCGATCGTCCACGACGAACCAGGAATTACTCGCGATCGCACTTACCGCCCTTCATTTTGGCGCGATCGCGATTTTCAAATCGTCGATACAGGGGGACTTGTCTTTGATGATGATACCGAATTCCTGCCCATGATTCGTCAGCAAGCTATGGCTGCACTGGTAGAGGCTGTGGCTGCAATTTTTGTCGTCGATGGTCAATTTGGCTTAACCGAAGGCGATCGCGAAATTGCTGAATGGCTACGTCGCCAATCTGTTCCTGTCCTGTTAGCAGTTAACAAATGTGAATCGGTTGAGCAGGGTTTGGCGCAAGCTGCGGAGTTTTGGGAGTTAGGTTTGGGTGAACCCTATGCTATCTCTGCAATTCATGGTAGCGGAACAGGGGATCTGCTAGATGAATTGGTAACCCATTTACCGACCGTAGACGAGTTGGTAGAAGATAATGAGATTAAAGTGGCAATTATTGGTCGTCCTAACGTTGGTAAATCTAGCTTGCTAAATTCCTTAACAGGAGAACAGCGTTCGATTGTGAGTCCTGTTTCAGGCACTACCAGAGATGCGATCGATATGATTGTGCAACGAGGGGAACAAACCTATCGTCTGATTGATACTGCGGGTATTCGCCGTAAAAAAAACGTTGACTATGGCGCAGAATTTTTTAGTATCAACCGTGCTTTTAAAGCGATTCGTCGTTCTGACGTAGTGCTGTTTGTCATCGATGTGCTTGATGGGGTTACCGAACAAGATTTAAAACTGGCGGGACGCATTATTGATGAAGGCAGAGCGGTTATCTTAGTTATCAATAAATGGGATGCGGTGGAAAAAGAAACTGGCACGATTAATCAATATAAAAAGGAAATCATGTCTCGTCTCTATTTTATGGAGTGGGCGCAAATGATTTTTGTCAGTGCCATGACTGGACAACGGGTTAACAAGATACTCGATCTAGTAGATGCCGCAGCGGAATCTCACCGTCGTCGGGTAACTACCTCGGTGATTAACGAAGTATTAGAAGAAGCCGTAAGCTGGCACTCTCCTCCAACTAACCGCCAGGGAAAACAAGGCAGAATCTACTATGGTACTCAAGTAAGCGCTCAACCACCGACTATTGCCTTATTTGTTAATGAGCCAAAACGCTTTAATGATAACTATCGCCGTTATATAGATCGTCAGTTTCGGGATCAGCTTGGATTTACGGGAACACCTGTGAAGTTGATTTGGCGTGGTAAGAAGATGCGCGAACTAGAACGAGGCGCGAACAAAGCTACCAAAGTTAAATAGGACAGCCCTAACCCTAAAGGATATCCTCCTTCGTCCCGTCAGGGCGGGATAATAAGGACGTAGCCGCTGCGCATATGGAGGCACGTCCCGCTTTGCATAAGGGTGCGATCGCGAAACTAGTTGTTGGACAATTGCGATCGCAAATATAATCTCTTTTAAGAACGCTCAATATT
The DNA here is from genome assembly GCA_963724445.1 of uncultured cyanobacterium. Classification (GTDB taxonomy): domain Bacteria; phylum Cyanobacteriota; class Cyanobacteriia; order Cyanobacteriales; family Xenococcaceae; genus Waterburya. Next base: position 11,618 of record CAVRWR010000140.1, read on the forward strand.
CTCTTCAGTTGCTAAGGTCGGTTTCCCAGCAAAATCACACTTGTTCCCAACAAAGATATTGCCACACCAAACAAATCCCACTTATTTGGCTCAATTCCTTCGACCGACCAGAGCCAAGCAAGTGAGGCGAGAAGATAAATTCCGCCATAAGCTGCATAAACTCTTCCTGCATTATCAGCATTTATTTGAGTTAGTGCCGTAGCAAAAATAACTAGAGCGAAAATACCTGGAATAACCCAGAGTATGGTTTTTCCCAATCTTAACCATGCCCAGAAAGCATAACATCCAGAAATTTCTCCCAAAGCAGCTAGCAGAAAAAATAACAATGTTTGCGTTGGATTTGTTGACATTGATTATGTTCTCAAAAAAATTAAAGCACTCACAGCGATCGCCGTAAGTGCCTGGGTAACATGGATTGAAAAAGCTTTAGCTTTAGCCGAACTTTCGGAAGTTAGATTCACTATCTGTACGAATAGGTACAGGAATGGACTCTTCTTGATTCGCGCTAGTTGATTCTGGTTCAGTAATAATTGCGATCGCGACTAGACCAATTAATACTAGAAATATTGTCAACATGATTATTACTCTCTTTTAATTTTATTTGTATATCTAGATTAACTAGATTCTTAAGCAGAAAGCGCCTCATTCAAGTTACAGAGGCGCTTTCAAGTAGATCTTACTAACTAGCTATTGCTAACTTTCAACTTAACCATTGATGGAAGGAGCGCTTATTGCTACAGGAGCCTGTTCGCCACTAGCCAGATCAAGAGGGAAGTTGTGTGCATTACGTTCGTGCATTACTTCAAAACCAAGGTTAGCTCGGTTGAGAATGTCTGCCCAAGTGTTGACTACACGTCCTTGTGAATCCATTACGGACTGGTTGAAGTTAAATCCATTTAGGTTAAACGCCATGGTGGAAATACCCATTGCTGTGAACCAGATACCGATTACAGGCCATGCTCCTAAGAAGAAGTGTAGACTTCTGCTGTTGTTAAAGGAAGCATATTGGAAGATTAGACGACCGAAGTAGCCGTGGGCTGCAACGATGTTATATGTTTCTTCTTCTTGACCGAATTTGTAACCGTAGTTTTGTGATTCAGTTTCTGTTGTTTCACGAACCAGTGAGGAAGTTACTAGTGAACCGTGCATTGCAGAGAACAATGAACCACCGAAGACACCTGCTACTCCCAACATGTGGAAGGGGTGCATCAAGATGTTGTGTTCTGCTTGGAAGACCAACATGAAGTTGAATGTTCCAGCAGATACCTAAAGGCATACCATCGGAGAATGAACCTTGTCCTAATGGGTAGATTAAGAATACTGCTGTTGCTGCCGATACGGGTGCTGAGTAAGCTACACAGATCCAAGGACGCATTCCTAGACGGAATGATAGTTCCCACTGACGACCGAGGTATGCGAATACGCCGATCAAGAAGTGGAAAATAATCAGTTGGTAAGGACCACCGTTGTACAACCACTCATCAAGTGAAGCTGCTTCCCAGATGGGGTAGAAGTGAAGACCAATTGCGTTAGAACTAGGTACTACTGCACCAGAGATGATGTTGTTACCGTAGAGTAAAGAACCTGCTACAGGTTCGCGGATTCCGTCGATGTCAACTGGAGGTGCTGCGACGAAGGCGATTAGGAAACAAGTAGTTGCGGCAAGAAGTGTCGGGATCATCAAGACACCGAACCAACCGACATAGATGCGGTTGTTAGTGCTTGTTACCCACTGACAGAAGCGTTCCCAGTTACCCTGGGCTTGGCTTTGTTGTAGAGTGGTTGTCATTGTGTTTATGATTGCATTGTTTATATATTTAACGTTCTATTACTAGAACTAGACGCTTGAAACGAGGTAAAAAATAATATGTTTCTTTCCGTCTATGTAATCAATATAGCTAAGTATTAATACTTTGTCAACTTTTGTAACGAAAATGTTGACGATCTCTATCTTAAGTTCTAAACGAACACCAATAAATTTAATGTTGGCTTGGTTGTCTCTTGCCATTGCGCAACGAAGCAAGTCTCTAATTAATCTTACCTACCTAATTACCGATAGTTTTAATTGGTCATAATCGCGGTTGGTAGTTATCTATACTTAATGTATAGGAAGTACATAGTAGCCGAAAATAAAACTTATAATCCTAGGTGCTTTCCTTCTAAGTGGGGGAACAATCACTCTTACTACTAACTGATGCTACAAACACTCCTCGAACCATTACACTATTCCTTTATGCAGCGATCGCTTATCGTGGCAATTACTGTTGGGGTAATCTGCGCGGTGGTAGGTAGTTACTTGATGGTGCAAAGATTAGCATTGTTGGGCGATGCAATTAGTCACTCTGTCTTACCAGGGTTGGCGATCGCCTATTTGCTTGGTGCAAATATCTTTTTGGGTGCGTTTATTGCAGGAATTATTAGCACAATCTTGATCAATCTAATTAGTACTAGATCGAATATTAAAGAAGATACGGCAATGGGCATAGTGTTCTCAGCCTTCTTTGCCCTGGGAATTACTCTAATTACAGTAGTACAGAAAGATAATAAGATCGATCTCAATCACTTTTTGTTTGGCAATATTTTGTCGGTCAATGGTAATGAAGTGCGGGATACTCTGATCATCGCAGGTATAGTTTTAACCGTGGTATGCCTACTATACAAAGAGCTGCTGTTTTATACTTTCGACAAGTTGGGCGCCCAGGCGATGGGTTTGCCAGTCGGCTTATTAGATTTGGGGTTGATGATCCTGATTGGCTTAACTATTGTTGCTAGTTTAAAAGCAGTAGGGGTGGTATTAGTCTTATCGCTGTTGATCACTCCTGCGGGTAGCGCCTACCTGTTGGTAAGTCGTCTGCATTTAGTCATGCTATGGGGAATTTTGATTGGTGTATTGTCTAGCATTTCGGGAATGTATCTTAGCTACTACTATAATCTACCTTCAGGTCCGGCGATCGTCTTGGTAGCATCTGGCATTTTTGTTTTGGCACTATTGTTTAGTCCTAGCCAAGGATTGCTGACCAATCCCAGTACTGGCTTCGGTCAGTCTAGTCTAATAAAGGAATTAAAGAATCTAGTCCGTAAACGCAAACCGTAGTTAGGAATAAATTCAAAATCATTCACTTTGAGTTATTACTATTGTCTTCTATAATTATTTATTAATAACTAGTTGAACGAGGGCGTAAATAAAGCAACCATCAAAAACGAGTCATGGCTATAAATCAATACTTATTACTATTACTATTGCTATTACTTATTACTTATTACTTGAACGTGAGTTGTGGCTATATTAATGTGAACTTGATTTGGAGTAGTTTAAGCAGAAGTTATTTAGGAATTGACATGGCAAAGAAAATCTGGTCGTTAGCTATTGTGCTGTTGGTCAGTTTCGCGATCGCCACAAACTGGCATAGAATTTCAGGGAGTGCCTCGGTTAAGGATCTTCAAAGTCCAATTGTCCTTGGCTATAGTAGCTGGGCTGGTTGGTGGCCCTGGGCGATCGCCGAACAAGAGGGATTGTTTGCCAAACATGGAGCAAACGTTGAGCTTAGATGGTACGACGATTATACTGAGTCAATGGAGGATTTAGCGGCAGGCTATATAGATGGTAACTGTCAGACCCTCAACGATACAATCAGCTTTGCTGTTGATGCGGTTAAAGGAGAAGTGGTCGTCTTGGTCAATGATAATTCGGCTGGTAACGACAAAATCATCGCTAGAACGGGAATTGCAGGAGTCCAAGACTTAAAAGGAAAACAGGTAGCAGTTGAAGCAGGAGTGGTCGATGATTTTTTATTAACCTTGGCACTAGAACGAGAAGGACTCTCAAGAAGCGATGTCCAAGTTGTTGACCTTGAGACTGGTGCGGCGGCGGAGGTTTTTGTTGCGGGTCAAGTAGATGCGGTAGGCGCTTTTCCTCCTTTTTGGTTAACGGCACTTAAACGAGATGGCGCCAAAGAGATTACCTCTTCAAAAGCTTTTCCAGGAGCAATTCCCGATTTATTGGTAGTAACAGAAAATTTGCTCAAAGAACGTCCAGACCAGGTACAGGCTCTAGTTGATACCTGGTTCGATATTCTAAATTTTATGTCCAGCCAACCCGATCAAGCAGACTCAATCATGGCAAAGCGTGCTGGGGTTAGTTATGAAGAATTCCAACTATTTAAAGCAGGAACCAAAATATTTACTCTGGAGGAAAATCTAGAAGCGTTTAGCGTGGGTAGCGATATGAAATCAATGCCCTATGCCGCCGAGAAAATTACCGCTTTTTTGCAAAATAATCTTAAATCTATTAATACAAAGCCTGATTTAAACAAAATGTTTAATCAAAAATTTATTAAAGCCTATGGATTTTGACGATCAAACTAAGAAAACTTCTGTTACCAAGCATCAAAGTCCCGTTTGCCCTAAGTGTAAGTTTAAAAATAATCCTGGCGCAATCTATTGCGAAATTTGCTTTTATCCACTAAACGCCAACATACCTCAATCCAGAAAGCCAGACCCCAACAAAACACAGTCAGCATCGATATTCAGCAATCCAAAACACAATTCTTCGGCACAAGCCAACTTTGATTCTCCTCGACAGTCCAACAATAACAACACCGCAATCTCAATCCACGAAGCTGAAATTACTTTAAAACAGGAACTGCAAAAACCAAGCGTTATCAGTGGATTGGTAGTTTTATTTTTAGCGGTCGCCCTTTGGCTCAACTTTTTTATTAGTCGCCAATCGACATTTTTATCTGCCACTGCCGAAGATGAAATTATTTTGTACGACTCAATGCGTCAGGTAAAAAACGTGCCGCCTGGATTGTTTAACTATGGAGGCGCACTTTACTTTGCCTCGTTAGTCGCTCATGGAATTAATGATGCGGTCATGCAAAATCATCCCGAATTTAACTTAAGATATACCAAATCGACTAATCAATCTCAAAATTACGTCAACGGGATTAAAATGCTCCTCGATGGAGAACTGAGCTTTGCCTTTAACGATCGCTCTTTGACAGATGAAGAATATGCTCGGGCAGAGTTACGGAATATCGATCTGTTGCAGATTCCTATTGCCATTGATGGCGTAGCTTTTTTTAGTAACAATAAAATCACGGTCAACAACCTCAATTTAGAACAGGTTAGAGATATTTTTACTGGTAAAATCAGCAATTGGCAGCAACTAGGCGGTGTCAACCTACCAATTACGCCTGTATTACTGACTCCACAAGACTTAGAAGTTTTGGGCATTGAAGCTCGTAGTACTGTCCCTCAAGCAACTCAATATGTGTCAAACTACACTTTAGCTATTAGAAAGGTGATCGCCACACCAGGCGCAGTTTCCTTTGCCTCGGCTTCTTTGGTACAAGATCAGCAAGGAGTTAAAGTATTGAGCCTAGCGGATAAAGATTCAGCTAACTTTATTGCCCCAATCGTTGCGGGACAGGCTGATTTAAAACTATTTCAAAATGGAACCTATCCTCTAAGCCGACGTTTGTTTGTGGTAATTCGCCAAGATGGAACTCCCGACCAGCTAGCAGGTACAGTCTATGCTCAAATGCTGCTTTCCCATCAGGGTCAGGAAATAGTTGAACAAGCAGGATTTGTGCCTCTTTATCTTGAACAGTGAGACATATCTATTCCATAGTCATTCTAATTAATTGACCTGGTTGTATTTATACTAAAAGTTATTAGACAATCAGTAGTCAGTCTGTCCTGTTTGAAAGAGGCGACCAATAATTTCTTCAATCGGCGGATCGCTGATGTTTAAATCTTGTACCTGTAACTGTGCCAGAATGCGCGAGACAGTACCAGTCAACTTGGCTCTGGGTACCAAAAAACGAACTTCTTGACCCTGAATAGACTCAATTTCGCCAAAATCGGCTAATTGGTCCCGTGATAATGCCTGTGCCAACTCGATCTTTACCTGACGGTAGGGGGCAAAGCGATCTAGTAAATTCTCTAGTAAACCATCGTAGATTAATTTTCCTTGGTGAATTAGCAACACGCGATCGCACAACGCAGTAATATCAGCCATATAGTGACTAGTGAGTAAAATCGTGGCTCCATAGCGTTGATTATACTGTTGCAGAAATTTCCTGACGGCTACTTGAGCATTAACGTCCAAACCCAAAGTAGGCTCATCTAGAAACAATACTTGAGGATGATGTAGTAAGGCAGCTAAGAATTCTGCTTTCATTCTTTCTCCTAGGGATAGCTTTCTGACTGGCTGATGAAGCTTGTCTGCCACCTCCAGCATTTCTGCTAATTCTCCCAGGCGTTGTTGAAAAACGCGATCGCAAATGTTGTAAACAGCAGCGTTAATCCGCAAAGAATCAAGAGCAGGTAAATCCCAGAGTAACTGTTGCTTTTGCCCCATCACTAAGCTAGTTTTATGGAGAAACTGTGGTTGACGACGAAAAGGGACATAATCGGCTACCCGAACTTTTCCCCCAGAAGGATGGATCAAACCCGTCAACATTTTTAAGGTAGTGGTTTTCCCCGCACCATTTGCCCCCAGGAACCCTACTACTTCTCCTGGCTGAATCTCGAATGATACGTTTTGCACCGCCTTAATTTCGCGATAAGTACGATGAAAAAAGTGAGTCAGAGTCCCTTTTAGTCCTGGCTGTTTGATTGCTACAGGATAGATTTTGCTCAGATTATCGACAGTAATGATAGACACAACTAAGGAGTAAGGGATAAGGACGGAAGGATGAGGCGCCAGCTTGTTAAACTTCAGTATAGGTTAAAAGTTAATGACTAATAATTCTCAAAAAATCAAAGCAATTAATTAGCATCTTCAATCACAGGTAGCTAGACGATGAAGTTTTCCGTTAATACGATAGAAATCAAAGTGTGAATCGGCGTTAAAAATTTCTGGAGGCAAGGCGTTCTTAAAGTCGCCAGATGACAAGTCCCAACCGACATCTTGTTGTTGAGATGCTGTTGCTAGCTGATTATAATTTTGCGGGTTCAACTCTATGTCAGTATAGGCGATCGCCTCGGATTGATAGCAGTATTTATATGAACTACTCACACTAAATCAAAGATTTAGAATGAGTTTCTAGCTTCGCTGGGTGCTGCCTTACCTTGGTCTTTCGACCCCGATCGGGTCTTACGCTCCCTCCACTAGCAGAGACGGCTGTTCCATCCGTCTTTATTATCCTGATACCTTCTGCTCTGATATTTCGACTTGCAGCTTCATCACGATCATGAGTTTTGTTACATGACTGGTTCAAACAAGTCCATTCTCTAATACTCAGATCCATCCTTGGAGTTTGAGTTAGACAATCAGGACAAATATGAGATGAGGGAAACCATCTGTCTATCTCAACTAGACGTTTATCTTCACGCTCTAGTTTATAGTCTAGAAAGTTGACAAACATCCCCCATCCAACATCAGATATGGCTTTGGCTAGCTTGTGGTTACGCACCATGCCTTTCACATTGAGATTTTCCACTACAATGACTTTGCTTTCGTTAGTCAGTTTTCTACTTAGTTTGTGTAGGAAATCCTGACGGGCGCTACTAATATGTGCGTGAACCTTAGCTACTAATTTTTTGGCTTTTTGTCTGGTTTTACTTCCTTTCTGTTTTCTAGATAATTTTTGTTGTTTACGAGCCAGATTTTTTTCGTGCTTTTTGAAATGTCTGGGATTAGCATACTTGCTAGTCTTAATTCCATCATGAGCTATGCAAAAATCTTTGATGCCTAGATCTAAGCCAATTATTTTGTCACCATTGCCAGATACAAAACAAGCTTCTAATTCATAAAGAACTGAAGCAAAATATTTATCTGAACTATCTTTGGTGATGGTTACAGTTTTAATTGTGCCAACATAACGACGATCAAATACTGCTTTGACCAATCCAATCTTAGGCAGCTTAATCCAGTCGTTAATAATCTTCACTGACTGAGGAAAACCAACAGACTGCTTACCATGCTTAGATTTGTATCTAGGAAACTTAGCTCGTTTTTCAAAGAAATTGATAAAAGCACGAGACAAATTAAGTGATGTCTGCTGCAAAGATTGAGAATAAACTTCTGTTCTCAACCATTCATGTTCTTTTTTTAGATTAGGCAGCAAAGCATTTAATCCTGCACGAGATAAGCCTTTGCCCGTCTCTTTATAGGTTTCAATAGTTTTGTTGAGAGCAAAATTCCACCACCAACGAGAGCAACCCATAGCACCTGCTAATTGCTGCTTTTGCTCGTCAGTCGGATAAATTCTTACTTTTTGTGCTTGTCTTACCATATCTATCATTATATCATATAACGATAGAATTATACTAGATAACTATCTCTGCTTAGTGTTTAGTTCGATTCATCTCCCACTAAGTTCCCATCCTTTAAACTTAGAAGGAGAATTCTCTCACGTAACGTTAA
>CAVRWR010000141.1:0-6998 GCA_963724445.1 uncultured cyanobacterium
TAAAGTTCTCACTCAAAACGATTGCACAGGCTACTCCTATAGGAAAAGCAATCAGTAAAGCAATTAGAGAACTAATCACCGTGCCGTAAATCATCGGCAAAATACCATACTGTTTTTCAGGAGGATTCCAAGAACTACTGGTTAAGAAAGACCAACCAAATTCTTTGATTGCTGGAACAGCCTGAAGCCCGACTTGAATCGCAATCCAAACTAAAACTCCGGCGATCGCAAAAGCTAAGGTAGCCGTTAGCCAAATAAAGCCACGATCGATACCTTTCTCTGTAGATGAACGTTTTTTATTATTTGTTTTCGGGTTAACAGCAGTAGAAGCCATAATATTCAAAAAGTTTGTTGATTTTGCGCTGTTTTTTTGCTGCCGTTTACATCTTTTTGAATTGAATTAAATTAAATTAAATTAAAAATTGGTAACTAAATATTTACTAGCATTTTCAATATTACAGAAATCAATTCTCTCTCGTATTCTCTAAATATAATTGAGGATGCTGTTGTCAATCTCTGTCTATAGATAGATATACTGAATAAGAAAAAAGTAATTTTTTAATTAACTTTTTCTTAATCTAATGTTAATTAGATTGCGATATATTTTGTCTTTGAGTATCAACTGATAAACGTAAACTTGTCCACGTAAATTTGAGCAAAATTTATTAATAATATTTCTAACGATAAATTATCTGTTTCCCAGAAATACCGCGATTATAAATATTAATAAGAAGCTAAATTAGAAATAGTGAATTAAAAATAAATCAAAGATTTTGTCTGATACTTAATAAGATAATAAAGACTAACTCCAAACTCCATAATTGATAATCTTTCCGATTTTGTTTTTTATTAAAATTATTGAGTTTTCGTTGTAGCGCGTAACGTCAGTTGATTAAAAACATTTGAATAAATGCTGCCAACGCTTGCGGGTAAAGAAAAGTACTACCAACATTAAAGCCAATAGATTGCCAATAATTTCGCTAGGTTCAGGGACGCTCTGACTATTTGATTGAGAATTATTGGTCGGATTATTAGATAAGCTTTCAGGTTGTAGAGATGAAGATAATGCTCGATCGCTAATGCTATTAAAGGCATCGGCAGAACTATTTTTAAATTGAAGTTTATCATCAACCGCAACAAAAGCGGTGTACTTGGAAAGCAAATTGTAATCTAAGGCTGTCTTGGTAACTGCTTCTACTCCTGGAGAGTTTTCTTGCCCATACATCTGGTTCATTAAATCCCCAATGCGCGATCGCCCCCAGAGTTGAGCGATCGCATTATTCCCGCCTACCTGTTGGAAGTTGACGTTGAGAATTTTTTCATAGAGTTTACCTCCTGCGATCGTTCCCGTGATTTTTAATTGACCGCTTTTAGCATCTTCTTTGCGTCCATAGAGTACTAGGGGTTGACTAGCAAATAAGTCTGGGGATTTCTGCGGATAGATTTCAGGTGCTGCGCCTTCTCCTAGCCATTCCAGTTCAATATTCGTGACGACTGGCTGATTGATTTCACGATAAAATTTTTCTGCCACTTTTACCGCGTCTTCATTGATAGGCAAAATGGTTGCAGTACCGCGCCCTAATTCTGCTAGACGATTGAGCAGAAAACGATTGGTAGAAGAACCTACCCCAAAACTATACAGTCGATACCAGGCTGGAGTTTGTCGCGGATACGTCCAATAACTTCTTCGTCAGCACCGATTAAGCCATCGGAGAGTAATACTATACTCCGCAAGCGTCCATCCGCCGCCGCTGGAAAGCTAAGTATGATGTTAATACCATTCATTAATTCCGTGCCACCATTTGCGTCGATTTTACTGACGTAAGCCAATGCTTTAGAACGGTTTTCTCTAGTATTAGCTAAAGGTTGATTCGCTAGCCTGTTAGTGCTGCTAGCAAAGTCAATGATATTAAAGGTATCGTTTTCATTTAAACCGCTAATAAACTGGCGCATTAGCTCTTTTGATTGAGCGATCGCGGCTCCCTGTTGAGATCCAGATGTATCCATCAAAAACACTACGTCTTTTGGCACGATCTGGTTAGACTCATAATCTATGGCAGGAATCAGATAAGTAGCAAAGTGTCCTCCCTGTTGGTTGGATTGACTTAATACTGTGGCTTGAGTTTCTGCCCCTGCAATCTGGTAGCGTACAATTAGATCTTGATTAGGGATAATATCCTGGTTTGTTAGTGCCACTTTAGTACTAGAGTTACTATTCCCGATAGCAACATCATGTGAAGGCGACTTGACTCCAGAAATTGCGACTCCTGCATCGATTTCGATATTTACATTGATGTCTTTACCCGAACGAGTCGGCTCAACCTCTACTGCCCAAGCTGGGGCGATTAAAGGATTGAAATTATTGCTGGTTTTAGCTTCTCCATAGCGGGGTGCAACAACGAGGGGGAAAATAAATTCATAGTCGCTACCAGTAAATTGCAGACTGTTGGTATAGTGAATAACTATCTCTACCTGTTCTCCTGGCTGGATATTTGCCACAGATTGAGTAAAGATATTGTCTTTTTGCTGCTCTAATAAACCCGCAGTTTTACCTTCCCTTTTGGCTGTTTGATATATTTGCTGCGCTTGCTGTTTCTGTTTAATCTCGCCGCGAACAAGGCGATCGCCGATGTGAATTTCCATATCGTCTACCGCAGCATCATCGGGGAGGGGAAATTTATAGATTGCTTCTAAGGGTTTGCTGTTGGGATTAGTAAATGTCTGCGTTACTTCCACCCGCGATAGATTACCCGCAATTTTAGCCTCGACTGTCGTGTGTTTGAGAGGAAATGTCTGTACTTGTCCTTCTTGGGAATAGCCATATAAACCACCCAAGTCTGAGTCTGTTTTTGACACAGGATATGATTGAGATCCCTGTTGTTGAATAGCAGGAGATCCCTGGGGAGTAGAAACCTGCTTTGCCACTGGCTCGATTAAAACTCTGATACTTAGTATTAACAGTACAATTGAGGCACTTGCTCCAAGAAATTTTTTGTGAGCATTCTTCACCAGAACAGGTTCTCTCTGCAAATCTTGAAGAATCTCTACCGTTGACTGATAGCGTAGATTGATTGCCTCTTTCAGCATCTTGTCTAGAATCTTGCCTAACTGTTTGCTGATAGGCTGACGAGAGTGGTTTAGATAATGTCGCCAATTCCAGGTGTTTTCTCCACTGTCGAAGAGATTAAGAGACTACCAAGAAATAAACGATCCTATAACTAAGACGATTTTCCACTAATTTCAATAAACCATTTTTGGAGATTAGGCAGTCGATTAATCTGCTTTTCAATTTCTGCCATAGCTGCTTGAGTGAGTTTAACACCAGTGTTGTAGACCTTTTCCACTAAAGTCACTACAGGATGATTGCCTTTGAAAGAGAGGGTTTGAGCAAAGTGCAAAACCGTCTCAACACTATCAAGCAAGCTACCATTCCAATGTTTTTCCAACCAACCAAAAGTACGCTCTACTGGATTGTATTTGCTGTGATAGGGAGGATAGTAGGCTAACTGCAATGCCAATTGAGACTCTGAGGCGAAATCAACCATGCGGCTCATAAACTGGGTGCGACGGGAATTATTTTCTGGACCATTATCTTGATTAATTACCAATTAGAGAATAGTGGCAGAAGAACTCAATTTTCAAAGAGAATGGTCGAGTTGGCTGATAGCACTGGGAAATCTATTCAGTTATTGTATTTTCCGCCTTATCGCGCGTAAATACAATCCCATTGAACGCTGTTGGGGCATTTTAGAACAGCATTGGAATGGCGCACTCCTCAGCCACGTTGACACCATGCTTGCTTGGGCACAAAGTATGACTTGGAAAGGAAGAAGGCCTATCATCCATCTGAGTCAGAAGGTTTATCACAAAGGAATTTCTTTAACGAAAAAAGCCATGGAAGAAATTGAAATGCGTCTCCTGCGCAATCCACACTTACCAAAATGGGATATTCTCATTCGACCTTGTTACCCGTTTTCCGCGAGTTATAAATGTAGCATTTTCTAAGTATATTTCGGCTTCCCAAAAAATGGTGACGATGCCAATAGATTGGCATCCCTCGCCCTCAAACTAGACCGTATAGATGAAAAAAGAGAAGTTATTACGGGTGCAATCAAACTAAGATAAAATAACTCTAAAAAAAAACTTAAAAATCTTTTTTTTTATGAGTCAATTAAATGATGATATCAAAATCGAAACGCTAAATCATTTAGGAATAATAGCAGGCATAATAGATGAAATAGGCATAGTAGAAATAATAAACGAACAGTTAGGAATTAAACCGCAGGAAAAATTAAGTGCTGGGATAATTGTTAAAGGAATAATTGTGAACGCAATGGGCTTTCTGTCCAGCCCTTTATACTTATTTCCTCATTTTTTTAATGACAAAGCCCTAAAGGATTAGCTTCGCGTCACAACCGAACACTTGTTTGGAGATGGCATTCTACCAGAACACTTTAATGATGACAAGATTGGCAGAGTTTTAGATCTACTATATGAATTTGGCTTAGATAAAATATTTTTAGCAATTAGTTTGAGAGCCTGCCAAATATATGGAATTGACCGAAGTTATTCCCATTTAGACTCATCATCGATATCTGTAGAAGGGGATTATTTAATCTGCGAGGGGGAGCGGTCAGAAAATAATGAACTAACACCTATTAGAATAGTCCACGGTCATTCTAAAGATAAAAGACCAGATTTAAAACAGTTCTTAATTAATTTAATAGTTAGTGGCGACAATGGTGTTCCTTTATTCTTTCAATGTGGAAATGGTAACGATAGTGATAAGGCTAAATTTGCCTCACTTATATCTAATTTTAAAAAGCAAGTAGATTTAGAAAGTATATTTGTAGCAGATAGCGCACTTTATAGTGCAGAAAATTTATTCACAGTTAAACATTTAAAATGGATAACTAGAGTCCCCTTATCCATTAAAGCTGCTCAAATTTATGTAAAAGATATCCCAGAATCTCAATTTGCTGATACCGATATAGAAGGTTATAAAGCTGTAGATTTAGAAAGTAATTATGGTGGTATAAAACAAAGATGGCTAATTATAGAAAGTTTTGCTAGAAAGAAATCAGACTTAGAAAAATTAGAGAAAAAACTCAGCAAAGATGAAAAAAAAGCCAAGTCTTTAATTAAGATTTTATCGCCGAAACAATACGAAAATAGAACAGAAATAAAAGCTGTATTTAAATACGAACAAAAAAAATTAAAATATCATCGTTTAGTTTTAAAAGATGTTGCTCAGGTCACAGACAAGAAAACAAAAGAAACCGTTTATAAAGCTGAGATTGTTATTGAATTAGATTCTGAAAAAATAAGTAACGAACAGAAGAAAGCTGGTCGCTTCATTATAGCTACAAATGTTTTAGATAATTTAACTCCTTCGGAAATTCTTACCAGATATAAAGGACAACAATCTTGTGAAACTGGATTTAGATTTCTCAAAAACCCATTATTTTTCGCCGATGCTGTTTTCTTAAAAACTCCATCAAGAATAGAAGCTATGGCTATGTTGATGGGATTATCTTTGTTAGTTTATACTCTGGGTCAAAGACAACTTAGAGTTAACTTAAAACAGAATAATGTCAAGGTAAAAAACAATACAGGAAAACTGACAGACAATCCTACTTTACGCTGGATATTTCAGTGCTTTCAAGGTATTCATGTGGTTGTTTCAAATGGAGTAAAACAAATTTACAACTTGACAGATTCTCGATTAAAAACTATTAATAACTTCTCCGAATATTGCCAGAAATACTATATTTTATCTGGGTAATTAAGTTCGATCTGCTTTCATTTGACACAGCTTATATCGCGATCAATCCCCAACAAATTACCTTTTATTTCCCAAGTGAGAACTTAAAGTAAGTTCTCACTCCCCCTTATTATACTAAACGGTTTAGTACAATAAGGTGGAGGCTATAGAATGCGCTTGCGTATTCTATAGCCTCCACTATTTTTGTCTTCAGGCATATACTGCGATAAGGCTACATTTATAACTCGCGGAAAAGGGGATTTTACTGAGTTGCGGGTGCAGCGAGAGTGGGTAGAACTTTCTGATTGGGCAGGTAATTATTATCTGGCAGTACAATTAGACCTTGAAGAATGCTATTTAAGAGTCTGGGGATACGCCACCCATCAACAGCTATAATCAAGGAAAACGCGATCGCCTGGATGAAACTTATTGTCTTGCAGTTGAAGAGTTAACGGAAGATTTAACTGCTATGTGGCTCGCACGAGAACTTTATCCTAGTCCTAGACCCCAGCTACCACCCGTACCTACTTTATCTACCACTGAAGCCCAAACCTTATTAACCCAGTTAAGTCAACCTCTGCCCTATTCACCCAGGTTAGAATTACCTTTTACTCAGTGGCGTCAACGAAAATGAACGGTGGAGAAAAGCCCTATGTCAGAGACAAACAATATTCTTGGAGCTTACCTCACCTTAATACTACTGAAGCTACTGTGACTGGTTGGCAATCGATTCCAATATATCTCCAACTCCAACTCCGAGCAATTTAGGACGCTGGTTTCAGCAAGTTTTTGACAACGGTTGGCAGTCTCTTGAAGGACTTATTAATAGTGAATCAAGTAATTTAGCTTTATCCTATAGTTTTCGCACAAGTTCGCTAAAAAGACAAAACTTCGCCGTAGAAGGAGTCAAAGTAATTAATTTGGCAATGGAATTGGGCGATTGCGCTGTAGCATTGGCGATTGGTTTGATGCCAGAAAGGGACAACAAAGTAGGTATTCGCGTCCAGCTTCATCCAACCAGTGGCAACAGATATCTTCCTCCTCAAATCAAACTAGTTTTACTATCTCAATCTGACAAATTCTGCAAGAAGTTCAAGCCCGCAGTCAGGATAATTTAATACAACTAAAACGATTTTTCTGTCCTGTGGGGAAATCTTTTAGAATCAAAGTGGTTTTGGCTCAGTTCAGCCTTAGTGAGGATTTTTTAATTACACCCCAAGAACTTGATGAGTAA
>CAVRWR010000142.1:0-11074 GCA_963724445.1 uncultured cyanobacterium
GTGTGGCCTACTGAACCAGTCGTCTTGCTAAAAAACTGGCATCTGCGGCAGCTCAAAAAATACTTCTAAATGTGAAGAAGAGCATACAGGACAAGATTGCTCTATGGTTTGATTCACTTTAATATAAACTCCATTACTTCAGAAAATGTTTTATTTGTGTTTTATCTAAAAAACTTGTTGAAAATCTTTGACTTGATAGTGATAATTCAATTTATTTGATCTTTGATAACAATAATCACTATCTACTCAAGCCAATCTAAGTTTAGGTGTAACTCTAAAAAATATTACAGTATTTACCAGGAAAACAGCAGTTATAGCAATGCCTATACTTACGATAAAATTACCTATACTAAAGTTTGTTTTAGCACCATATGCTAATACTATTTGCAATAATGCTGCTATAAAAGCAATACTAAAGCCAGAAAATAAGTTTTTGAAAGTTGATTTTCTGGTTACAACTGCACTTAGTAAAGCAGTTAAGCATCCTAAAGGAGCAAAAACCATTAAATAAAAGAGAAATTTATAATCAGGCATACTTTGGTAGTTAAAGTTATCGGGTATTAACTGCTTGAAAAAAGCAGCTTCAGGCATCAGCTTCCAAGAATAAAGCTGGGTCATATCATCAAGATAAATTTTTACGGTTGAATGAGCGTAAGATATCACCAAACGGTGGTCATTGAAGTCGTTAAAAACATTAGGCGTTACGAGATTAAATTTACTACCATTTTTTCCATCAAAGGAGTTCGTAGACGAAAAACTAGACTATTGCCTTCTTGTGCCAGGGTGAAATTGCGATGATAAGAATACCGTGAAAGAGAAATAATTCGTGCTGGACCATTCTGAATTAGTTCAGCAGTAGTAATAGTTGTACAGAGGGTAAATTGAGAACTCTGACGGATTTTTTTGACCATTAACCTCGAACATCCGAACTTGCTCTCCATTGTTGATGATGTAGATGAACACTACGGCTAGTACTGGTACTAAGCTTTATAATTCCCTGAATGAGACATTGAATAGTAAACCAGGGGAGAACTTTTAGAATTTGAGGAAATGTTTTCTTTGATTAAAAATTGTTCTACATTTTCAGCATTAAAGGCACAATCAAAAATTGATAATTGATTGATTGAACCGTTCCAAGGTCGATCGCCTGTTGCCTCGTTACCTAAGACTAAAGGGAAGCTTGTATTCCAATTTGTCAAACTGACAGAATTTGATAAAGATATGGTGATACAGATGATTGCGGCTAAATAAGTTATCAAACAAAATATTACATGTCTTGGTTGAAAAAATGCTCTGAGTTTGGTTGGTGGAACTAATACACACCAACGAAATAGGAGAAAGCTCCAGTAACCAAGCAAGCCTCCTAAACCGTTGGCAAAAATGTCAGCTTTAGTTGAAGACCTATGAGAGATAAATATTTGCAAAACCTCAACAGTAGTAGAGAAGATAAGGGATGTTCCTAAGACTGCCACAATTAGCTTTGTTTTTTTTAAAACCTTTAAGCTGCAACAGCCAAGTTAAGAAAAAGCCAAATGAAATAAATAGCAGGATATTAGCAATAAAGTCTAGAGGATTAGTAACATGATGAAAACCCAACCAAATTTCTTTAATTGAAAAATCTTCTGTCAAGGAAAAACTGAAAGGAAAAAGAGTTACGATTAATATCAAAAGTAAGTTGAAAATGACCAAAAACCCAACCCAATTCCACATCTTTTTAGCTTCAATCAATTTTTAGTAACTCTGTTTTTTTAAAAAGGCGATCGCTTCTGCAAATAAATTTATTAGATATTGAACCATGTTTTTCTACTAAATTATTTGATTAAATAAAAATTTTATAGTCCAAAATTTAAAAAAGCAAATTATGCAGCAGGCTTTTTATCTGAAACAGGAGCATGATTTTCGTAGACAATCACCTTTTGATGATTCCAACCAATAGAAATAATATCTAGATCTCCATCAAGATCCAAATCTACTAACTGCGCTCCGTTATGATGTTCATCTCCCACACTCACAAGATGTTTTTGCCAATTGCGACCCATACCATCTTGATTCTCTAACCAATATAGCTTGGCATCTGTTGGCGAAGCGGGATTGTGTTCCCCGACAACAAGATCTACATCTTCATCTCCATCGAGATCTCCAGCATCAAGGCTCATCGGACCTATAATGTCTTGGGCAATAACATGCTCTTTCCACGGCTTAGTCGCCGAATCTAGTTGTTCGTACCAAGCTAGTTTTCCTGTTTCGCTGATTGCTTCATAACCCACAACAGCATCTAATTTCTGGTCTTGATTGAGATCGAGCAAAAGATTACGGTCTGGTTTTTCCTTAGCCAAGTTTATAGTATGTACTTGCCAAGAAGATCCTTGATTACTCAACCATTTAGTTCCCAGCAACAAATCTAAGTCGCCATCGAGATCAATATCTCCCGTACTCAAAGCTTCATCCTGAGACTCTGGAGAAATAGTTTGCCAATTCCAAGTTTTTTGATTCGGGGGATTGCCAACATTCAACATTTGTACTCCCTTTCCCGACTCGTGCCAGGACAAAGCTACCTGTAAATTGTCATTTTGGTATGAATCGATAGCAACACCCTGAAGAAAATCTCCTGATGCTGAGGCAATATTCTTCAAAATAGTAAACTTTCCCCTGTCATCATTTTGCGCCCAAGCAAAATTAGCATTAGATTCTGAATTTTTGCCCTCAGTTCCTAAAATATCTAAGTCGCCATCGCTGTCAAAATCATAGACGGCAGCCATATTATTGAGATTTTGACCGATTTTATGACGTTGCCATTTCCCCGTCATCGAACCTGGATTTTGATACCACCATCCTCCAGTAATTAGATCGGGATAGCGATCGCCGTTGAGATCACCTGCATCGATAAACATACTGCGCCAAGGTTTACTACCATCAATTTCATGTCGCGACCACTTTTGTTCATTAAGCCAAATATCTACCCGAGGAGTCTCCCAATTATAGGGTTTACCCAAAATATCTAAGTCCCCATCGTCATCGAGATCTCCAACCCGCGATTCATGATTTCCCAATCCTGTTGCTATTATCTGAATGGTGAAATTTCCTTGTCCATCCCCTAACAACCACCACATTTTGGCATCAGAATTACCTCCATTTAGTCTCATTTCTGCACAAAAAATATCTAAGTTACCATCTCCGTTGACATCAGCAATACTCAAGCTATGCCCATGATCTGACTTCTTCTGACAATAAATCTTTGCCAATCCATAACCAGCCTTTTTGCTCGTATAATTTAAGTCTTCCCTTACCATCTCCAACTACAAAGACCACTTCAGGTTTACCACCCTGTATTAATTGCCCAACGGCAGTACGACTAAATGCTTGGGTTTTATCAATCGCTTTGGGTATGTATTTTTGCTCTTTTTGATGTTTAAACCAATGTCCTCCAGCAATCAAATCGGTTTTACCATCCCCATCAATGTCAGCTTGCGCTAACCCTTCTGATTTATTTTTAGTAGCAAATATTTCGTCATAAGACCAAGGTTGAGTTTGTTGAAGATTTTTAGGAATTTCAGCAATAAAAAGTTTATTTAAATTATTTTCAGCCCTTTGATTCCAAAAGACTAGCTCTACCAAGCCATCTCCGTCAAAGTCACCGATAATTTGGTCATGATGCTGTCTACCGCCAGAATTCTTAATCACTCTGCGCTGCCAAGGCCAATCTGATTGATAATTAGGAAAAGGATTTTCCCACCACCATATTTGATTATTAGTGCTGTCTCCACCAAAAATCAGGTCTAAATCACCATCACGGTCAAGGTCGTAAGATGTTCCCCCAGCTTCAATTGGAAGAGTTTCTGGTTCGATTACCTGCTTTTGCCAACTATTGTTAACTTTTTGATACCAAACAATCGATGCTCCTTGATGACGGCTGGCAATGACAAAATCATTCTGATCGTCTCGATCTACATCTAAAATCAAGCTGGCTGTTTGTTGATCGGAAATTCCTGGTTTGGGAAGCTCACCCGTTTGGCTAGACAAATGAGTCCATTTTAAATCCAGATTTATAGTAGCTAGGGATTGATCGGCGCTACAGCTAAAACAGCCAAAAACTAAAACAGAGATTAAAAAGCTGCGTATTTGAATCACGATGATTCCCTACCTACGAAGAATTGAAGATAATCTAAGCTAAAATTGCTATCCATAGCAATAAATCAAAATCCATGGATTTCTGAATATAATCACGAAAACAAAACCCGACCTTTTTCAGGCTTATCAGCTAGTAAAGTCTCGACCCACAAAGATAAATTAAGATCATTTTTGTTCGCTGAGTCAGCTAAGAACAGACCTTTTCTTTTGGTATAATATTCGATAAGAAGCTCTTTTAACTGTTCCTCAGAAAGAATACTCTGCTCTAAGATAAATTCATCCAGTCTTTTGTCAGAGTTATTTTTTAAAGCTAATATTTTTCTTAAACTTGCCTGATTTAGAACTTTCTTCTCTACCAAAAAATCGCCAAACTTAATGTTTTGATTTTTCAAATAAAACCTCAACTGTGTGCGGGATATCAGATTATTGTCGTACAAAAATCTCACCGATTTTTAGACCAGGATTCTAAATTCTGCTGCAACAAAGCCTGTTCCAATTCTTCTCGTGAAATTACGCTCTGGCGCAATAAAATTTCTCCTAGCTTTTCGCGAGGAAAATCTAAAGCACGGAGGTTGATGACGATATTTCTTTTTGTTCTACGCCACCTTGCTTGACTCAATCCTGTTTTGTAAGGAGCGATTAAATCTTTAACCGCCAAGTATAAAAAAGGAGGAATTGTGGAACTATAGCGACCCCAAAGTCTGCGTGGTTCTTGCAACAGACGATATAGCCATTCTAGTCCCACCTGTTGAATCCAGCGTGGTGCGCGAGGATTAATTCCTGCGTACATGGAGAAAACTGCACCAACACCAATCATTACTCCCTTAACTGAGCCATGATAGTGAGACATCCAAATCTCTTGTTTAGGACAACCCAAACATACAAAGACTATTCCTGCGCCGCTTTGATTGATCTGTTCAACTAAGTCTCGATCATTGTATTTAGCAATATCTTCAGTATTAATTTTCGGAATGGCTTTCATTCCTGCGACCTGCAATACAGGATATTCACGGCTCAACTTACGCTCAATCTTATGTAAAATTTTTTCAGTAGAACCAAGAAAATAAACCTTAATTCCTGTCTGTTCGGCAAGATCGCACATATTGAGGAAAACATCCATTCCTGCTACTTGATTTTGATGTTTAATTCCCAACTTGCGCAACATTACTACCAATGGCTTGCCATCAGGCGTAACTAAATCTGCATTCCGTAAAACATTGGCAAAAGTGGGATTTCTGTAAGCTTCTATCAACATGTGTACGTTTGCCAAGCAGACAACTTTGCTGGTTCTAGTTTTTGCCCAGCGAAGCATTAACATAATCTGTTCTTCAAAGGGTAAACAGGTAATCGGTATATTTAATAGATCTTTAGTTGGTATCATTATTTACGTGCTATCAGTACTTAAATATGGCAGCAAAGCTCACTGGTATCTTGGTTTACGACTCATCCTCAAGGTGTATTCGCTAACGGAAGGATTGGAAACTCGGGGGTCTAAAGTCCGATTGGTCTGTAACCAGTCTTTTTCTTGGGCAAGATTGCATTTATAATCATCTCCTTCAAGGGATACTTTGAGCCACATCATGCCGTGATTAGAACAGCAAAAAGCCTCAATCCACTTGTTTTTATCCAAATAAGTCGAGTTTTGCAGCAACAATAGTTGTGCTTTCTTTAAGCTAATACCTGTATTGCTCCTGATCTCTAAAGCATTTTTGTAAAAAAGATAGTGCTTAGTGTTTCCTAACCGCCATAATCGTTCTTCGCAATATGGACAAAAGTACTTTCTAGTTATTTGGCGACGACTTCTTTTATTAGGCATTGTAAAAAAGCAAGAATCAAATCAAAATCCAGAAAAATTGTTCAAACCGATGAGATGATTTTAAAAAGTATATTTTATATTTGAAAGACAGGGTAAGCGAAAGAAAAAATTGGTCAAAATATGCTAGATAAGGAAAACTATAATTACAGCAACCAACATTATTATTAGTGCCAATTTATTCTCAACATTATTGAAAATAATATAGTTTTATTAATTCTTGCGCTTACCATGTGAAAGCTTATCTTACAATTACAATCTTGATTCTTCACAACAAAAACATAATATTAAATCAAAATGTATACAAAAAATTGAAAAAAACTTTGTTTGATAAATACTATCGTTTTTGATCGGTAAATCATAATATTTTCAGAGATACCAAAATTATGAAAATTAATTGGTGTTACATTAAAAACCAATGCAGGAGGATTTCATTACGGCAGCAAGCATTATGCATAGTACCCCAGCCCCAATTAGTTATCATCTGAGTGCACTCAAAGGTGTCTTCTCAAGATAAATAAATCATATATACATGCAAGCAAGTAAACAGGTAATCAAAACAATAACTTAAGGTTTCCTTAAAGTCATCTTTAGGTAAATTTAGCTCATTTGTAGTATTGGATTATAATACTTATACTTTCTATAAAAAGTCAAGTTGTAATATATTAAGTA
Source organism: uncultured cyanobacterium (assembly GCA_963724445.1). GTDB lineage: Bacteria > Cyanobacteriota > Cyanobacteriia > Cyanobacteriales > Xenococcaceae > Waterburya. The sequence goes on from CAVRWR010000142.1 coordinate 6,614, forward strand.
TTATTAGTTACTTGATTTTGTAACATTTATTACACAATCCTAAAATTAAAATTCTTATGAGTCCAAATTTAGAAACACAGAATCTCAATTATCTGGATCAACATGTAGCTCTAGATAATTCTGAGGGCGGATTAGATCTTGGTGAAATAAAGAATATTCTGGTAAGAAAGTTTCCAATGATTGCAGGGTTGACTCTGGCGATGACTTCATTAGCCCTACTAAAAGTCATACTTACTCCCACTGAATATGTGTCGGAATTTGAGCTGTTGTCCGAGCCTGTGAACATTGAAACCACAGTAACTTCAAGCAACGAAGATTCTCGTAAGACTAGGGAAGAAATTGGTGAGGTAGAACTTGATGAAGTCCAGCTAAAAATCTTAAAGAGTCCTCAACTGATCACGCGGATAGTCGAGTCGCTTCGAGGTAAGTATCCAGATGTTAGCTATCAGGAGTTAACCGCTGGCTTAACTATTGAAATTGTTCCTAGTAGTCAAGAAGAGCAAAATGTCTTACTAGTGACCTTTAGTAACTCAGACAAACAGAAGGTGGCAGATGTTGTAGATGCTCTTATCGAAATATACCAGAGTTACAGCGTAGAAAAGCGTCAGTCTGGAGTTAAACGAGGAATTGCCTTTCTCGATCAGCAGATCCCAAGAGTCACCGAGCAAGCTCAGGAAATTGAGGCTGCGATCGCAAAATTGAGGACAGAATACAATTTTAATAATCCTGATTCTTCACTGACAGAAATTACTACTCGGATCAATCAGCTATCACAGAGAAAAGAAGCAAATACCATCGAGCTTAAAGAATTACGCCTAACCCTTGACAATCTGCAACGGGAAATTGAATTTCAGTCTGCTAAGTCCACCACCGCATTAGAACTGGCAACGCCTAGATATCTTGAGCTGTTAGAAGAAATGAGAAGGGTAGATGTAGAAATAAGCCGTAAATCTAATATATTTTCGGCTCAAAGCGCCATATTACAGGGCTTAAAGCAAGATAAGCAAAAATTAAGCCTGTTAATTGCAGATGCTGAAGCTGATATTGTTGATAAGCTTAATAACAAAATTTCCATTATCGAAAATCGTCAACAAAGCATAGCTACGGAAACGAACAATCTTAAGTCTCAGCTTGCGCAATGGTCGAGAATATCTGGTGAGTACAATAGTCTCAAGCAGCGGTTAAACACCGCTAACGTTAAGCTTAATGGCTTTATATCGCAAAAGGATGCTCTGCAAATTGATGCGGCACAACAAAAATCCCCCTGGCAATTGTTGACACCAGCTAGTGAACCAGCCTCTGACAATATTAGTGCATTTAATTATCTGTTTTTAGGTTCTTCATTGGGCTTGATTTTGGGCATAGGGGCAGCTCTTGCCTTGGATAAACAACAAAAGATAATTTATACTTCTGCCAAGGTGGAAGAACTTACCAACCTTCCAATACTAGCTAGTATTCCCTATCTTTCTCGGAGCCAGTCACGCCCGTTCTTCCCCCAGATAAAGCCTAGTCAAGAGACATTAATATCTTCCGTAGATGAACGCTTCGCCATATTAAACGAGTCTTCACCTGGGTTTTTTATTCCTGATTCAATCGAAGCTTTCCGTTCTTTTGCCGCCAATTTAGGGTTTTTCAATCTCAGCAATAATCTCAATGATTTCGATCTCGATACCAATTTGAAATCGATTGTCATTACCTCAGCCATTCCTCGGGAGGGAAAATCTACTGTGGCTCTTAATCTTGCTAGAGCTTCTGCTTCGATGGGGAAAAAAGTTTTATTAGTGGATACAGATTTGCGCAGTGTTGATTGTTTGACCAAGAATTTGGGATTGGAATCAGAAATTGGCTTGCGAAATATTTTAAATTTGAACAATCCTACTTTGAGACTAGATTGTATTCAGCCATTACCCTTAGAAGACAATCTCTTTATTCTTACTTCTGGCTATAACGATTTAACTAATCCCCAGACAAATCAAGACCCCAGCCGTATGTTGGCTTCGACTAATATGCAGTTGATTATGGAAGATTTGCGAGAAGATTTCGATCTAATTATCTACGATCTTTGTGCGATTATTGGATTTGCCGATGTTAATTTGCTCGCAAATAAAACCGATGGTATTGTGATAGTGACAGGCTTGGGTAAGATACAAACTATGGCATTAAATGAAGCTATGAGCCAATTAAAGTTATGTAAAGCTCCTATATTAGGTGTAGCTGTTAACAAAATGGTTAATAGAGCTTAAGTTTTTGCTGCATAAATAGCATTTGTAGTGCGATCGCATCTTGAATCTGGATCTATCGTTTGATAAACTGCACCCAATCCCAAGAAAAAAGCTCATGAAAGCTTGATTGGGAGAAAGTTTCAATCAGGATATGCAGTTCAAAAAAAGGGCGAACTTCGTAAATATTAAAATTAATCTGGCAAGATCGACGTTACAAATGATTGTAGAACAGCCATATGGTTAACGATAACTATGTCAGAAGTAACTATCGAGTCGATTTTACAAGAGAACAGAGTCTTTAATCCCCCCGCAGAATTTGCTGCCAAAGCATCAATTAAAAGTATGGCAGAGTATCAAAAACTCTATGCTCTAGCAGAAAAAGACCCTGACTGGATTTTGGGCAAAGCTAGCCGAAAAAGAATTACATTGGTTTGAAAGATGGGGTAAAACCCTAGATTGGCAACCACCCTTTGCTAAATGGTTTGTCAATGGCAAAATAAATATTTCCTATAACTGTCTTAGATCGACACCTAACTACTCAGCGCAAGGACAAACCAGCATTAATTTGGGAGGGAGAACCTGGGGACTCTCGGACTCTAACCTATGCCCAACTGCATCAAGAAGTTTGTCAGATGGCAAATGTGATTAAACAATTAGGCGTTAAAAAAGGCGATCGCGTCGGCATTTACATGCCAATGATTCCCGAAGCGGCGATCGCTATGTTAGCCTGTGCCAGAATTGGTGCGGCACATAGTGTAGTGTTTGGCGGCTTTAGTGCCGAAGCTTTAAAAGCTCGTCTGCAAGATGCGGAAGCTAAGTTAGTTATTACCGCTGATGGCGGCTGGCGCAAAGATAAGATTGTTCCCCTCAAAGATGCGGTAGATGAGGCGATCGCCCTGGATGTTCCCAGCGTGCAAAATGTCTTAGTGGTACAGCGCACCAAACAAGAGATTACGATGCAGTCAGGACGAGATCATTGGTGGCACGAACTTAAAGCTAATGCTAGCGATCATTGCCCTGCTGAACAGATGGATAGTGAAGATTTGCTATTTATTCTTTATACCAGCGGTACTACAGGAAAACCCAAGGGAGTGGTTCACACGACAGCAGGTTACAACCTTTACACCCATATGACCTTCAAGTGGACATTTGATATTAAAGACGATGATGTCTATTGGTGTACTGCTGATGTGGGCTGGATTACAGGACATAGCTATATTGTCTATGGACCACTGTCTAATGGTGCCACCACCGTTATGTATGAAGGAGCGCCCCGTCCTTCCAATCCTGGCTGCTTTTGGGATGTGGTCGAAAAATATGGCGTTACCATTTTTTATACCGCCCCTACAGCCATTCGGGCATTTATCAAGATGGGTGATGAACATCCTAATCGTCGAAACCTTTCTTCTCTGCGTATTTTGGGTACCGTAGGAGAACCAATAAATCCTGAAGCCTGGATCTGGTATCACCGAGTAATTGGCGCAGAACGTTGTCCTATCGTTGATACCTGGTGGCAAACCGAAACAGGGGGCTTTATGCTCACACCGCTTCCAGGGGCAACTCCAACTAAACCAGGTTCTGCCACTCTACCCTTTCCTGGGATTATTGCCGATGTAGTAGATTTGGACGGTAATCCTGTGGGCGAAAACGAGGGGGGCTATTTAGTAATTAAGCATCCTTGGCCCAGTATGATGCGCACCGTCTATAAAAATGACGACCGCTTTCGACGCACCTATTGGGAACACATTCCCCCAAAAGACGGCAAATATCTTTATTTTGCTGGAGATGGCGCGCGCAAAGATGAAGATGGCTATTTCTGGGTAATGGGTCGAGTGGACGACGTGATGAATATTGCGGGACACCGTTTGGGGACGATGGAAGTAGAATCAGCCTTGGTATCACATCCTGCGGTAGCTGAAGCTGCGGTGGTATCTCGTCCCGACGAGGTTAAAGGAGAAGAAGTCTATGCCTTTGTAATTCTCAACGGCACTCATAGTCCCAGCGATGAACTAAACCAAGAACTAAAACAGCACGTGGTCAAGGAAATTGGCGCGATCGCTCGTCCAGGGGAGATTCGCTTTACCGATGCCTTGCCTAAAACCCGCTCTGGTAAAATAATCCGCCGTTTTCTGCGCAATTTGGCAGCAGGAGAAGAATTAGTTGGAGACATCTCGACTATGGAAGATCTCAGCGTCCTCGATCAACTTCGTCAAGGCTAATCTTAGCGATGAACTGCTAG
>CAVRWR010000143.1:0-9136 GCA_963724445.1 uncultured cyanobacterium
ACGGCGTAGCACCAGAAGACGTTATCTCTCAATATGGTGTAGACACGGCACGGATGTTTGCTATGTTTAAAGCTCCACCTGAAAAGGATCTTGAATGGGATGATGCCGACGTTGAAGGACAATATCGCTTCTTGAATCGAGTTTGGTCTTTGGTGACAAGTTTCGATCCCGCCCAGGTAAAGAGCGCGTCGGTCGAACTGGATAAAGCTGAAAAAGAATTGCGTAGAGCTATTCACATAGCGATTAAAGAGATTACCGAAGACTTAACGGGAGACTATCAGTTTAATACGGCTGTCTCAGAGTTGATGAAGTTAAGTAATGCCCTCAAGGATGCCAAGTGTGAAACTTCCCCCGTCTATCAAGAAGGAATTGAAACTTTAGTTCTGTTACTTGCCCCTTTTGCCCCCCATATTGCCGAAGAATTATGGAGTAGGTTAGGCAACTCTAAATCAGTCCACCAACAGCAATGGCGAGAAGTAGACGAATCTGCCCTAGCCGTAGATGAGATTACCTTGGTGGTGCAGATTATGGGGAAAACTCGCGGTACGATTCAAGTCCCTGCTGGTGCGGATAAAGCAGCTTTAGAAAGATATGCCACTGAATCGGATATTGCTCAAAAGTATATTGAAGGCAAGGAAGTTAAAAAAGTAATTGTTGTGCCGAATAAGCTGGTTAACTTCGTCGTGGCTAAGTGAAAAAGCGACAAGTGAAAAAGCGATCGCAATAGTCATCATACTAATAAAATGCGATCGCATTTTAACGGATCTGAGGTTAAAGATAGGGGGTAGTTGTTTAGATGAAATCCCAACTCCATCAGGAAAAAGTCAAGTTTTGGTGCGATCGCTCTTTGAGTAATTTAGAATTATTACGGGCGACTTATATCAACCATACTTTTTCACGGCATACCCATGAAGGCTATGCCATAGGCGTAATTGAAGCAGGAATCGAAGGTTTTCGCTAAAGGCTCTAGCCACGTTGCGCCTCCTAGTAGTGTTGTAGTTGTACATCCAGGCGAAGTGCATACAGGACACGCAGTAACCAAATCTGGCTGGACTTATCGAATGTTCTATCCTGAAACTCATCTGCTTCAAAAAGCAGCCTCAGAATTAGTAGATTGTTCTCAGCCTCTTCCTTATAACCGATGATGCTAGACGTTATTTTGCCCCAAGCTATCAAAAATATTTTACCCGCACTGGTTAATGAAAGTATTGCCTTGCTCAAAGATTCAGCCTTGGTATCAACCATTGGTGCTACTGATTTGCTGCGACGCGCCCAAATTGTCGGGGCAGAAAAATATGTTTACTTTGAACCTTTATTAATCGTTGCCGTTGTCTATTATCTAATGGTGATGAGCTTGACGCTTTCGGCTAATTTGCTAGAAACACAATTGAGAAAGAGCAGCTAAAAATAATATGCAAAGGGAAAATGGTAAAATCGCCATCAAAATTGACCGTCTCTATAAATCCTTTGGCAGCCTCAAGGTTTTAAGAGCCATTTCTACTGAAATTGCCAAAGGAGAAGTTGTCGCTTTAATTGGACCCTCTGGCTGCGGAAAATCTACCTTTTTACGCTGTCTCAATCTTTTAGAAACACCAACTTCTGGCAAAATTTACCTCAACGGACAGGAAATTACCGACCCCAAAACCAATGTCAACAAAATCAGACAAAATGTGGGTATGGTGTTCCAGCATTTTCATCTCTTTCCTCACATGAGCGTGCTAAAAAATATCATGTACGCACCAATTAAAGTCAATAACCTGTCTAAACAGGAAGCTCGCTCTTTAGCCATGGATTTACTCCAGAAAGTAGATTTAGTCGATAAAGCTGATGTTTTCCCTTCTAAGCTATCGGGAGGACAAAAACAGCGAGTTGCGATCGCTCGATCCTTGGCAATGCAGCCCGACATCATGTTATTTGATGAACCGACTTCCGCCCTCGATCCTGAAATGGTCAAGGAAGTGCTGGATGTGATGCAGGCAGTTTCCGAATCTGGGATGACAATGGCAGTAGTGACTCATGAAATGGGCTTTGCTAAAGAAGTTGCCGATCGCATTTTCTTTTTAGATGGTGGCGAAATAGCCGAGGATTCTCCCCCTGATGTATTCTTTTCTCATCCTAAATCTGCTCGCGCCCAGCAGTTTTTAGCCAAAATTTTATAAAAGTCAACCTTTCAGCTTAATCTCAACTACGGAACTAAAACTGAAGAAATTAATTTTGCGATCGCAATTCAACTTAGCTTTCAAGCTTTTGGCAACAGAACCATTTATTGTTTACTGTTATTATGTGAAACATTTCTCAGTAGGTTGGTATGGTTTCAATTCAAGAGCAAGTTGTCTTAATTACAGGTGCCAGCAGTGGCATTGGCGCATCCTGTGCCAAAATGTTTGCCCGAGAAGGTGCATCACTAATTTTGGCTGCCCGCCGTCGGGATAAGCTTGAAGCAGTCGCCATGGAAATCAAAGCAGCCAATCAAAGTAAAATTTATCTATTAGAGATGGATGTGAGCGATCGCGCTGCGGTTGAAACCGCCCTAGCATCTTTGCCCGAATCTTGGCGCAACGTAGATATATTAGTCAATAACGCAGGATTGAGTCGGGGTTTGGATAAGCTGCAAGAGGGAAGTATCCAAAATTGGGAAGAGATGATCGATACCAACGTTAAAGGTGTATTGTACGTAACGCGATCGCTTTTACCTGGGATGGTAGAACGCAACCAGGGGCATGTGATTAATATTGGTTCAATTGCTGGACATCAAACCTATCCAGGAGGTAATGTTTATTGTGCGACCAAAGCAGCAGTTCGGGCTTTGTCTGAAGGGTTGAAAATGGATTTGTTGGGGACACCAATTCGAGTTAGTTCTGTCGATCCTGGTACGGTAGAAACAGATTTTAGTAAGGTACGATTTCGGGGCGATACTGAAAAAGCGAACAAAGTTTACCAGGGAATGAATCCTTTAACCCCTGATGATATTGCGGAAATTGTAGTTTTTTGTGCTACTCGTCCAGCCAATGTAAATATGAGCGAAGTGTTGGTATTAGCTACAGATCAATCTAGTGCAACTATGGTTAATCGACGCTAGATTAAGTAAAGACTGATTACAAATTAAGTAGATCGGTGTAATTAAATATAAAACGATGATGATAGGTAATAGAGAAAAATTAAACTTTGACATCTTATAAATTATTTCACCCACCCACTTACTAATTACTAATCGGTAAAAAAATAACCACAAACTGAGCCTTAAAAACACTCAATTTGTGGTTTCAAATATCAGCAGCAATTTTTGGCTAATACTTAATTAATGCTTTTTTGAATGTAAGTTAGCAAGATAATCGCCATAGAAAAGGCTAAACTGCCAGAAATTATTCAGCCACAACATGACTTTATTTTCTTTAAACTCAATATTGTCTTTGATATTTGAATCGATTTTAGTGGATTTGGTGTAATTCATTTTTACCTCCTAATCAGGTGATTTTATTCGGTCTAGTTAAAACAGTGATGACGATTTTCGAGCCAAACTTTAACCTCTTGTTCCGAACCAAATGTATAGGATTTATTGCTATACAGATCGTATGCTTGCCAGTATTTATTGCCATGGCGATCGCATTTTTGCTTGATTTGTGGCTCATGATTAGAAGCCATTAAGGCACGTTCAGCTTTTGCCCAAATATTGTTAAATAAATTGATAATTTTCATAATTAATATCCTCAGTTATAAGCTTTTTCTTTCTATAAATAAACTATAGCTATTGCGTTTTTAATAAACAAAGCAAAGCTCGCATAGTAAGTATGAATTTTATTCATGGATATAACTTGCGAATTAAGATGAAAATGATAGTGTGAAAAAAGCCAGGCTAACAATGCTCAAGGGAAGTCAAATATATCAGCAGATTAAGCATAATTGGTCTTATGAGTGGAATTAATCCATACAAGCTAAAAATTTCTCAGCTACGAATTTTGGTCGCAGTGGCGGATTACCAAAACTTCAGTGAGGCGGCTGCATACTTAGAAATTTCTCAGTCAGCAGTAAGTCATGCGATCGCAACTTTGGAAACCCAGCTAGGAGTGATCCTGTTTCACCGAGGACGTAATGGGGCAGATCTTACTTCGGTTGGAGAGGAGTTAATCGTACCTGCAAGACAAATACTAGACTTATTGCAGAAGATAGTCAATGAAGCCAACCGTTCCAAAGGATTAGAGGGAGGGACGGTTAGACTGGTGGCTTTTCGCAGCGTGGCAACTCATATTTTACCTGCCCTAATTGCTCAGTTTCGCAGTCAGTTTCCTTCAATCGACGTAAGGGTTAATGAGGTTGAAGAGGATATCGAGACACGAAACCTATTGCGTTCGGGCAAAGCGGACATTGGTATCGTTCATTTATCTTGCCCAAAAGAGTTAGAAACCTGGGAAATTCAGCGAGATGAATATGTGGTGTTGCTGCCTCGCAGCTTAAAACTCAAACAAAGGCAACTTACCTGGGAACAGTTGGCAACATATCCCTTGATTCTCTCTTCAATTGAAAGCTGTTCGACCACAGTGCGTCGGTATCTCAAGCGATCGCCAGAAGCAGTAAATATTGCTTATGAGATGCGGGAAGACTCCACCATTATGAGTATGGCAATTCAAGGTTTGGGTGCTGCGATCATGCCGAAACTAGCAGCATTGCCAATCCCTTCTGAGCTACAGGTATATTCTTTACCAGTTCCCTTAGAAAGAATTATCAAAGCAGCGGTGGTTGAAGATGCTCTGCACACTCCAGCAGTATTTGCTTTTATGGATACTCTAAGAAATTATCGTGCGATCGCATGATCGGGAGGCAGGAGGCGCTTAGTCCTAATAGACTAATTTGTTTCTATCGTATGCTTGCCAGTATTTATTGGCATGGCGATCGCATTTTTGCTCCTTGTATTTAGTCAGGAGTTAGGGGTTGAACTGGAGGGAATCACTTCCCAATCCCCCCATTCAAATGACCAGCAAACATATATACAAGCATCAAATCTTAAGAATTTTGAGCAACAAAGGTTCTATAAACCATTGCCAAACTCGGTTGAGACTGAACTGAGATATAGCTTTTTTATTGTAATTACAGTCGCCGAGAATTTCACCAGCTGCCAATAATCCACTCTCAATCGAGGGGCTAATTCCTTCTCCTAAATCAATTGAAGCAAGTCCAGCAGAATCCCCGATCAAAAAGCAGTTGTCCTGCTTGACCTCTCCTTGCTTGGTATGAAGATAGTAGGAATAACCTGAAACTTGTAAGTCTTGGGCGGTTTTCTCATTGAGCAAACCACGTTTATTCAAATCTTGAAGGAACCATTGAAAATGTTGGTGAATGTTAATTCCAGATTTTTTAAAGTAGGAATTGAATCCTCCTAGTCCGATATTCACATAGCCATTACCTTTGGGAACATACCAGGAATAACCCTTTAATCCACGAGCAAAGAAAAATATATGTGCAGTATTATCTCTTTGAGGGTACTCAAATTCCTTTTCTAAGGTTGCAAGTTGCCTTTTCTGAATCCGTCGTTGATCCCGAAAGAAAGTTCTCCTGACTGGACAACCAGTTCCACCTGCTCCTACCAAGTATTTGCATTCGTATTGACCGTCAATAATATAATGTTCTCCCCGTTTTTCTATTTGCTTAACATGATGATTAATGACTGGAGCTTGGGAACGCTCTAGTAACCATCGATCAAACTCGATTCTGCGAATGGAATAGTCTGTCCAGCGAGTGAGCCAGCGAGCGAGCCACTTCCCAAAAGAGAAAGGAAAGGGAGCAACATACATTTTTATTTTTAGTTTCAGAATCGAGTGAGGATAATCTTCAGGGGTAAATTCCAGATTTTCCATTACCTGAGAAGTAATCCAACCAGCACATAACTTTAAGCGGGGAAATGATTTTTTGTCGAGGATTAAAACTTCTTTTCCCTGTTTTTTTAACTTCCAAGCACAACTGCTTCCTGCTGGACCTCCGCCAACAATAATGGTTTCATAATATTCTGACATTGTCTTGCCTCCATATTAGGAATTCCGAACCAATAAATATTGACCATTACCTAAAACTTCACCATCACAAGCCTCGAAAATAAGCAATACAGCAGAGTAAATAAAGTCTCCACATACGGCGAAATTGTGCATAATCCATCCCGTAATTTAAAGTTTTAATTTTGTCCTGATTGGCATCAAAATCATTTAACCAACTGATCAGAGTTTGACGGTAATTTGACCCATTTATGTACCATTGATTAATAGTTTTCAGTTGCCGATCTCGAAGTGGAATTTGATTGTAATGCCAAACTCTTGCCCGAGGAAAAATGTACTTCTCCAGGAAAGGAACCATATATTGTGAGGTAAACGGACTGAAATAATGTGGATAAATACTCGACCATTATCTTGCAGAAAACTGGCTATTTTTTCTAAGGCATTGGTTAAATTTCCGATATGTTCCAGCATACCGATCGCCATCACTTTATCAAATTTGGTCTCAAAAACAGCCTCGTTAAAGTCTTGTTCAATCAGGGTAAATCGATCTGAACTAAGTTGACTATCAGGATCTTGCATCTTTTTCCGCATATATTCACATTGTATGTGGCTCAAATTCAAACCCGTAACTTTAACATTAGGAAACTTAGTCAGAATATAATTGCAAGAAGCTCCAAAACCACAACCCAAATCGAGAATATTGTCTCCGTCTTTGATATCTAGTTTCTCGATCACATCGTCGAGCATATGCTTTTGGGCTTCTAAAATATCTGAAGCTCCTTTTTCCCATAAAGCCATCGTGTATTTGGGATAAATCAGCTCACTCTCTCTTAACATGAGATCGAACAGTTCCTCCGGCAGATCGTATTGAACTTTCATTAACTCATGAGAACTTTCTGCCAGTTGTCCGCTTTCTTGCAGTACCCACTCGTAAGGAACGAGCAGCGAAGGACAATGTTTATAGAATATTGGCAGAATAGTATCAACAGTCCCTTTAACTAGAGAATCAGGAATTTCTAGTCCATTAATATAGCTTTCTGCTAACGCCATCTGTCCCGCATTGGCGATCGCAGTCACTCCGCGAGTTAGTTGGTAGGCAAATCCACTTTTGTCATTAAGTGCGCCTATTACAGGAATATGCTTTTGAAGTTTGTTGTTAGTAACGGTAGAAGTCATAATTTTTACCTCAGCTTAAATTGTCACTAATGATTAGTTGTCCTCTGTTTTTGACTGCCCAGCAACTGCGACTTCCTTGGTTGGAACTTGCTTAAGCTCATCACCGTCCAAAGGTGATTCTAGGTCTTCACTACCCCAAAATATCCATTGTTTTGTGTAGAGAATTTGTCGTATAGGTGTCTTGATAACGATTAAGAATAATCCGATAGACAACAGACACCATACTGCGGGCCACTCATTAATGTTATTCGTCAAAATTCGAGCCAACAAAGGACCGACTATGACATGGTAGAGCGTAAATTTCCATGACCCGTAGATAACAGGAATTAAAAAAACAGGAATGTAATATCCTAGAGTTGCCCAGCTGATACCATTTAAAGGGGCTTGCCAGGCTATATGCCAATTTCCAGACACCGAGCAAAGTTGAGTTCCACAGAAGGGTTCGTGTCCAATATTGCAAATCCCAGCAAATTCGAGGGGATAAATTTTGACTAAGATTAGTATTGTTCCTATGAAACAAAAAGTATACACAAAAGGAGAGATTCTAATTCGCACCCTCGCCGGGATAAAATGCATGGAAAACGCATTGAGAAAAAACGGCTGAAAGGCAATGTGCAAAACTCCTAGCAGTGTCAGCACCTGGTTCATGGGTGACCCACACTGATCGATGACTGTATAGGTAAGTGCCTGCAACATTTCCATAAGTGAAAAATAGGCAAGGGGTATCCACAGTGCCTTATCTTCCCCTTTGATAGCAACGTAAGTCGTGCTTGCCAAACCAACGGCAGCTAATGTCGCTGATGCTTGTCCACTCCAACACATATCAGTTCCTTAATAATTTGTTTGTAATATTTAAAAAATTTTTCAGGCATTAACTTCAAAATCGGGTTGAGAGTCTTCTGGGCAATTGCGACAAGAATGACCAAACCAAGCCCGTTCTTCTTGGTCACTTGTATACTTAGATTCTAATAACTTGGTGACATCTTCCATTGTTCCATCTGCTGCCACCCAACCATTCGCAACATCGGGAAAGTCTATCTGACAGTTTTCACATTTTTTCTCCGAATAAAAGCGAATCGGACACCAAAATGACTCGACATTACGTAACATTTCTGTTCCCAACGACCATACGCCAGTCATCCAATCACAATACAAACACCAAATTAAATCGTAGCCGATTAATCCCTCAAACTTATGTCGCGAAACATTTACCCAATCTTTGGAGTCATATCCGGGTAATTTGATTAACTTAGTTAGAGGAGGATAGACAATTAGTTCAGTAAAGCGGACTAACCAAAAAAGAGGAATAGCCAAGGCAGTAATCCAAACTGCTAGATGATTTTGCCATGTGCCAACTATACTACTCATCTGACGATGAATATTAGCTTGATGTCTTTGCTCTCGATGAGCTAATTCATGGAGAATTATCCAGATCCATAAAGCACTTAACTCCGCTAATAAGGCAATTCCTACCCCTTGCCATCCTAATGTCAGAAATCCAACAGGGAGTGGCATCAACATAAAATAGACTAATGCTAAATCTATACCAGGTGCATAGCAAAACCAATCAGAAATTTTTTTACCCACTGACCCCAAACGAGGCAGTAAGTGCAGAAAACCTGCTCCGATAATTAATAATCCAACTAGATAACCATACAGAAATATGAGTTGATTCATCAAAATACTCTCCTTTGATTTGGCGGTGAGAAACTATATAGGATAATATTAAGTATTTATTTAAGCCGATGAGCTAAATAACGATAATTCAGATATTAGGGTTTAATTTTGAGAAACTTGTGAAGAGAAATAGTAATAAAAATTTATGAGTTTAATTAACAGCAAAAAAAAGCGACAGGATCGATACCTATCGCTTGGTTGAAATTGTTATTTACTTATGAAGTAGTTTCAACTACTGAAGACATTTCTTGAGGTGTATCTACCTGATCCTCATTAGAGTCAAAGACAACCCGCAGCAGTGC
>CAVRWR010000144.1:0-8912 GCA_963724445.1 uncultured cyanobacterium
GAAGTCTTAGCTATTGTGTCGCTCACACAGCTATGATTTTTTTTCTAAACGGACAGGTTTATGCTAGACTAGAGCTATGGGTTTAACGTAGTCAAAACCAATTTCTAATTACGATCGCGAATTATATGTTCGCAAAATCTATATTCCGATAATTTCCTTGTAGCTAAATCGCACTTTCAACTCAATTAACCTCAACGCGATCGCGCCTGAATCATACATTAGATTTTTACTAATCGCGATCGCTTATCAAAGTCATTCCGCCATCTCTGCTTTAGTTTTAATTAGTTTTGATTTCCGTGATTATCTTATTGACACCTTCAAGAAAAATTTGAAAACTCTTGGAAGTATTGCTATCTAAGTTTAGGTGTTGGGCTATCGCTCTAGAACCACTAATGGGTTGATAACTTGAAACAATTTTTTTTAATTCTTGTTTAGCAGCAGCAATATTATCTGGAGTTCTAAATTTTTGCTTATTTTGTAATTTACTTAATGTTCCAGTTTGGATCTGTAACCCTTTTTCTACAGCAGCCAAGTCTCCTAAAAACCAAGATTCTAATTCATGACAGACAATTCTAATTAAAGTATCTGCTCTATTGCCTTGTTGACATAGTTCTAATAATCTTTGTTTGACTTCTAAACAATCGGCTGAGTCTTTATCTCTAATAACAATAAATTTTGCTGACTTATGCCAAGCTTTTAATTTTCTGGGAATAGACTTTTCTAAATCTTGTTTACCTTCGTGAGGAATACATTTATAAGTTACATCTGAAGGAATTACTCTTGGAAGTAATGCTTTTAAAGTTTCTTCCATAGAACGTTCTTCTAGAAGAAAAACTAGCTCAAAATTATTCATTATGGATTGGCTTCTCCAAATAATCCTTGTTTCCAAAGATAACCTGGTAAATCGCCTTCATCCACCAAAGCTTTGAGTGTTTCATTGTCAGAGGCATGATGAACTGTGGTAATTCCTTCTTTTTTTTCTAACCAATAAATATTTTCTAACTCAACGGAATTCAGAAAATCTGGTGAATGAGTGGTAACAAATACCTGCCCTTCTTTTTTAGTATATGCAGCAAATTCCTCTGCTAATTCAGCTAATAATGAAGGATATAATTGATTTTCTGGTTCTTCTACACATAGAAGAGGATGAGGATTGGGATCGTATAACAATACCAAATAAGCAAACATTTTAATTGTGCCATCTGAGACATATCGATCAATAAATGGATCTTTAAAAGCACTATCTTGAAAACGCAAAATTAAGCGTCCATCTTCTGTATTTTTAGCTTCAATTTGAGATATTCCTGGAACTCTTTGCTTCATTTTTTCAAGAACAGTCTGGAAAATATCTGAATAATTTTCGTATAAATATTGAGCGACTAACGGTAAATTATCTCCCGTTGTAGATAGGTGTTCTGCATAAGCAGTATCTTTACTGCCTCTGGCGGCACTAATATGAAAATCAGAAACATACCAGTTTTCAATCAATTGTCGAAAAGCAGTTGCCGCTTTAAAGCGTTGAAATTGTCCTAATCCTTTAATAGCTATTAAGATCTTGAGAATCAAGAGTTTGTTCTTCTCTTTCTAATTCCTCATCAGATTTAGCAAAATCTTCTTCATTGGTAATAGCGTAACCTTGACCATATTTAAAATCGAGAAAATGATAAGGTGAACCATAAGACCCCCTTTTGTAACGTAAGATTTCTCTTTTTACGACAGGTTTGTTTTTTTCCTGTCCAATTGTTAATAAGTAAGTGACTAATCTTGGCTTATTAACAATTTTCATCCGAAATTTTATTTCAAATTCAATATCTTCATTCTCATGTCCTCTTGTTACAACCTCTTTATAACCTCCTCTTAATTGCAAAGCTTGACGAACATTATTTTTGAGAGCATCACGCAGAAAGCCAAAAACATCAAAAAATGTACTTTTACCAGTTCCATTTGCTCCTACAAGAACACAAAAAGCTGGCATATTATTAATTTCAATGTTTTGCAAGCAGCGATAATTTTTAATCTTTAAAAATTCTATCTTCATATGTTATGAGAAGGCTAGACTAATTTGAATTATAGGTATTATGATTTGCGGAGTACGAGTTACATATTCGCTGTTTTAGTTTGATGATAACGTAATAGTTTTGAGCAATAAATAATTTAGGGACGTTCAATTGAACGTCCCTAGAGGATGACATCGTTAAATTGCTTTAATTCAGATTAACAATTAATCAATACCTTCAATTCTGTCTTCAACTTCTTGATACAATTCTCGTAACCTGTCGAGGTTTTCTTCATCAGTATCCCAGTAACCACGACCGTTAACTTCCAGCAAAGTACCGACAATCTTACGGAAAGAATTAGGGTTCATATCCATAAGACGTTTGCACATCTCAGGATCGTCGATAAAGGTAGTATTTACATCCTCATAGACCCAGTTATCTACCGCGTCGGCTGTAGCAGACCAACCCATTGTGTTAACCAAACGCTTGGATAGTTCCCGCACGCCTTCATAACCATTACTCAACATGCCTTCATACCACTTAGGATTAAGCATTTTAGTACGAGCATCTAAGCGCACAGTTTCGGATAGAGTACGGACTTGAGCGTTGGCGGTAGTGGTGTCGGCGATGTATGCTGTGGGTTTTCTACCGTCATCCCGTAGACTAGATACGATCTTAGTTGGATCGGAATCAAAGTAGTGAGATACGTCAGTCAAACTAATTTCAGATGAATCTAAGTTTTGGAAAGTAACATCTGCTCTTTTCAATGAAGACTCAAACAGACCACGACTTTCATCCATTACCCCTGGGTTATCAGAGTTAAAGGCAAAAGATTTACGGTTGAGATACATATCCTGTAGCTCTTTTTCTTCTTCCCAACTGCTGTTTTCTACTGCTAGGTTAATGTTAGAAGAGTATGAACCAGAGGCGTTAGAGAAGATACGAGTAGCTGCTTGGCGCACGTTGATGCCCATTTCTGCCGCTTGTTCTAAGGCGTGTTTACGCACATAGTTCATGGCGATAGGTTCGTCAGCTTCTGCTGCCATTTTGACACCACGATCTAATAAGTTCATTTGGTTGATGAACAGGTCACGAAAGACACCAGAACAGTTTACTACCACGTCGATACGGGGACGACCAAGTTCTTCTAGAGAAATTAACTCAAGTTTGTTAACTCGACCTAAAGCATCAGGTACGGGACGTACCCCAATCATCCACATAATCTGTGCCAAAGACTCACCATAGGTTTTGATGTTGTCTGTTCCCCACAGAACGCAGGCAATACTTTCAGGATAGTTACCGCCATTGTCAAGTTTTTGACGGTCAAGTAGACGATCTACTACTATTTTGGCTGATTGAACGGCAGCCAATGTAGGAATAGACTGAGGATCTAAAGCGTGGATGTTTTTACCAGTAGGTAAGACGTTAGGGTTACGGATCGGATCGCCACCAGGACCAGGTAGTACATACTCGCCTGCTAAAGCTTGAAGCAAACCACCCAGTTCGTTATCGGCACATACTTGCTCTAAACAGAACTCCAGATATTCAATCAGAGGTTTAAGAGCATTTTCATCAATGTTGTTGTAGCCATGTTCGCTCAATGCTTGCATCCAGGGGGCTTTCTTCCCGATGTTAAAGAAGTTTAACTTAGATACCATCGAAACTCTTCCGTCGGCATCAATTTGCGCCTGAACTAATGCACCCACCGCAGCACGAGTGGCTTGGGTAATGTCTTGGAATAGCTGCACGTCGGCTAAGACACCGCGATCGTTGTTGATGTAGATTTCATCGATATCACGATTAATGCTATTAGCAATGATGCGAGGAAAAGAAATAATTCCTTCTTCTTCGCGGTCTAGGTTGGAGATGCTAACCAAAGTTGCGATCGCCTCTTCAGCAGATGGCGGTTTACCAATAATATGCAAGCCACAGGGAAGCAGGCGAGACTCGATTTCCATTAGCTGTTTGTAAACCAAACCAATAATGGTATCTCTTTCATCCTGGGTCATCTCTTTGGCGGAATGGTCGGGGAAAGCAATATCTTTATCAAGATTACATATTCGCGCCTGATCCATGACGGTATCGACGATTTGAATACCACGACCACCATCTTTCAGGCTTTGGTAGGAACCAATTAAATCCCCCAATTCTTTTAAACCTTTGTATAGTCCCGCATTTTCGGCAGGAGGAGTTAGGTAAGAAATAGTTGCTGCGTAACTACGGCGTTTAGCAATAGTCGCTTCAGAAGGATTATTGGCTGCATAGTAATAAATATTGGGAATTGAACCAATTAGGCTATCAGGATAGCAGTCCCCAGACATACCCATTTGTTTCCCTGGCATAAATTCCAACGAACCATGAGTACCGAAATGCAGTACCGCATCAGCTTTCCAAATATGCTCTAGATAAGTGTAGTAAGCTGCAAAACCGTGGTGGGGACTGGCTGAACGAGAGAACAACAGGCGCATTGGGTCGCCTTCATAACCAAAGGTAGGCTGCACGCCGATAAAGACGTTACCAAATTCCTTACCGTAGATTAAGAGATTTTGACCATCACTATTCAGGTGTCCTGGTGGTGGTCCCCAATTTTCTTCCAGCTTCACCGAATAAGGAGTTAGTCTTTCATATTGTTCTACTGACATTCGATGAGCAACGTTAAGTTCAGGAGAAGCATACTGTGCCTGGGCATCATGAATTACCGCCTGCATTAATTCTTCGGCAGAATCTGGCAAGTCTTGGATATCATAGCCGTTATCCCGCAACCCTTTCATCGCTTCGTAGATCGAGCCAAAGACGTTGAGGTAAGCTGCTGTACCTACGTTGCCTTTATCGGGGGGGAAACTAAAGACGGTAATAGCTACTTTCTTCTGTAGTTTTGGTTTCTTGCGTAAGCTACCCCACTTCATTGACCGACGAGCGATCGCCTCTACCCGATCCTGTAGAGCAATAGATTTACCAGTCGCCCCATCTCTACCAGAGGCAATAATTGGCTCGATCGCACCATCTAATTCGGGAATGGCAATCTGTAATGCTACCTGGACGGGGTGTAAACCTAGTTCACTTTCTTCCCATTCTTCCGTAGTTTGGAATACTAGAGGTAATGCCACCATGTAGGGACGGTTAAGACGTTTTAGAGACTCGATCGCTTTGGGATGGTCTTGTCTGGCTGGACCACCGACTAAGGCAAAACCTGTCAGGGAAACTACCACATCCACTATTGCCTGCTGTTGACCTTCTTGCCAGAAGTAAGCGTCTACAGGCTTGGAAAAGTCTAGTCCCCCAGCAAATACAGGGATGACTCGCGCTCCCATACACTCTAGTTCCTGCACCATCGCTACATAGTGAGCATGGTCTTGGGTAGCTAAGTGAGTACGTTGTAATACTAAGCCAACGCAGGGTGCTAAAGGATCTTTAAGGTCATCAGAGATATCTGTGCGGTTATTAAACCAAGCTAAATATGCATGGATATCCTCAAACATCTTCGGCGCGAGGGGATGCCAGATACCCATGTCAGGATAGGTAATTGGTTCGGCATATTGAACACTATTTTCTTGCTTGTTTGGATAAACGTATTTATCCGACAGCATCAATAAAAAGTTTTCTAAGTTGTCAGCATTACCACCTAACCAGTATTGGAAACTCAACATAAAGTTGCGAGCATCCTGAGCTTTTTCCACAGGTAAGTATTTCAGCACTTTGGGGAGAGTCCGCAATAGCTTGAGCATGGCATCTTGGAAAGAACTGCCAGACTTTTCTTTGCGTTTCCGCATAAACTGAGCGATCGCGCTTTTTGACTGTCCTAACTGTGCCATGGAGAAGCTACCCATCTTGTTCAGACGCATGACTTCAGGCATGGAAGGAAATACTACGGCTGCATTTAAATTGTCGCGGTGAGGAGTAACAGCCTCGACAACTTTCTGCGCTAAATCTTCGACAAATATTAACGATGCAATAAATATGTTTGCCTGAGCAACATCATGTTTGAAGTTACGGTAGTTTTCTTCGTCTCTCAACTCTTCAATCAAATAGCCACTGAGTTCAATGGCTAGATGAGGATTATTACGATTAATCGATCTAGCTGCTTCTGTCAAAGTACTTTGATACTGAGGCTCTAGCACGACATAGACCACCCTAAGTAGATCGCGTCCGTTAACGGCTTCTGGCTTAACGTGACGAACGGTGGACTTAACTTGGGTGAACATATATTTTGACTCTCCTTTTTTAGTTGGCGAAATAAACGGGGTAATTAAAGTAGGTTCGCTCATTGCCTACCTACTCAATACACAAAGTCTTGCGTAAAATATTTCTATCAAAAAACGTTGCTCAAAAGATGGTGAAACCTAGATCTGACACAATTCGATAACAATAATTAAACATTACGTAACAAACTGTAACTAAATTGGTGAGCAACTACTTCTATATTGAGTTACATTACTTAACAACAAAACATTTGACAAATTTTACTTTCTACTATTCAAATCTTTGTAGCGAGTTTTAATTTGAAGGGTAGGGCGATCTCATTTGAAGAGATATCAAAATAAAGATTAGGTAGATTTAATATTGATTATTTAACAACATCCTTCTTGATAAGATTACTTATCTTCTCGCCTATCATAGTAATTTCATAATTGGTAAAATTGTAATTTGTAAATCTATGAATACCGTATTCAGTATCTTTGGTTTTGAAAAAAAGCTGAGGAAAAATATCTATTGAATCTGTGTGTCGTATAGATAATCTTAAAGATATAATTTCTGAATTAGGTAATGACAAATAGTTATTAGATCCTCTTTTACGGGTTCTTGTTATATCAATCTTTTCAGCATTAACATTAATCTTAGTTGTATTAAAAAACATTTCCCCAAAAAACTCAATGACAATAGATTTAATAGTCCACAACCATAAGATGAACATGACTGACATTGCTATTTTAAATCCAATTTGAGCGTAAAATGCAGCATAAATGCCAACAGCCACAAAAAGAGATATAATACTATTAATAAGTAAAAAAAACTATAGTCAAAGAATTAGTAAATTTTGCAGTAGGAATCATAAACTCTAGTGTTTCTGCTGTTTCTGTAACAGCTAATCTGCTTTTATCGTTATTCATACTTTTGGAAAAAGACAAAAAGATATTTTGATTATAACTATGCTCATGTTCTCTTTTTAGAAGATGGAATAATTTGGCTGTATATACATTATCTATTTATATAATTTATTTTGAGTAATACTACTATAATGCCCACCGCAATTATATTTTAAGATGGGCGATCGCTTTATTAGTGGGCAATAAGTTAATCTTGAAACGCCAATTGCTTATATTTTTTTGTATACCCTATAGGTGATTTTTGTTGTTGATGTTCGGATATCTGCGGCTGATGTTGCGATCGCATTTAGGAAAATTGAGGATTAGAGCGATCGCATCGTTGGTATATTGAGATTGCTTTTATGAATTATTTAAGTTTTCCGACTCGGTTGGGTTTGTTAGCTTATCGTCTGCTCTTAACAATACTAGATCTCCTCCTCCATACTGAATTAGCATCAATAACCCGCCCAACATTGCCAGATTTTTTAGGAACATTGCCTGCTCTAATTCAGTAGAAAAGTCAGTATGAAAAATCAAGGTAGCGGGAATTAAGAAAATTATCAGCATAGTTGCTCCCCATCGAATTTTGATTCCTAATAAAACCGAAAGTCCGCCCAAAATTTCTAAAGCAATCGCTGCAACTAGAAAAACAAATGTTAATGGCATCCTATGAGCGGTCATATTTTCCTGAGTGGCAAGAGGACTAATGATTTTATTGATACCTGACCACATAAAGATAGCTGAAAGACCGATACGAGCTAAAAGTGATAAGCAATTATCAATCGTATACAATCGAGTCCGATTGTTTTTATCTTTAATGTTAGTAGTGTCAAACATAATTATTTGTCAATTCAATCTGTCTTAATATTTATAAAATAATATGTTTTGATGTTGCGATCGCATTTTGTGAATTAGAGGAGTAGAGCGATCGCACCTATAGAAATTGAAGAGTAAAGCGATCGCTTTTGCATGGATTGGCAAGTTAAGGCGATCGCATTGGTAAACCATTTATGAAAGTATTAAAATTCCTAAATTTGACTCTCTGTAAAAATTCTCTATTTTCTCTGAGTGCAATCTAATCAAAGATTCAATATCATTAGTCGTACAATTACCAATCCGAATCCAAATAACTTTAGGTGGAAAACCTGTTAGTAAACTCAACTCGCTAAAATCAGAATCTTTAGTCACAATTGTAAAATCATTATCTCTGGCATATTGCCAGATAAAAGAATCTTCTGCTGTATCTAAATTCAAGTTGAATAAATGATTGCTGTTGGGATAAAGATCCCCAAGACGTTTAACCAAACGAGGCGATAAATTGTGGTCAAACAATAGCTTCATGTAGTGACTATTAAAGTTTGTTGTTCTCTGTTTGCTGCATAACTAAGACAAGCTAAAATGTCTTCCTTAGTTAAATAAGGAAAGTCTTCTAATATTTCGTCATAAGTCATTCCCGCAGCTAAATAGGAAAGAACATCATAAACAGTAATTCTCATACCGCGAATGCAAGGTTTACCACTTCTTTTCCCAGGTTCAATTGTAATAATATTGCGGTAATCCATAATTGATTTAATTTAAGGCTACTAGTTATGTTTATATTTTAACGAACAATAAACTATAAAAAGTACGATCGCATTTGTATTAATTTAGAAATAGGGCGATTACGCTGCGCGCGACGCGCAGCTATATGCGGAGCGGGACGTGCCTCCAGGCACTAATCCTTTAGGGCTACGTCCTTATTATCCCGCCCTGACGGGACGAAGGAGGATATCCTTTAGGAGGCACCAATCCTTATGCGAAGCGGGACGCGAAGCTAATCCTTTAGGATACC
>CAVRWR010000145.1:0-11012 GCA_963724445.1 uncultured cyanobacterium
CGTAAATTTGATTCAGAACATAATAGTAATATTACTATGTCAGGCAGTGAGATTGGATGGCAGCATTTGGGAGCAGAATTAGTTTTCACTCAGGATATTGCTGGCAACTATCTTTCTTTTTGGTGGGCAAAGGCGGCAGAATATGGCATAAGCTGTGACAACTCTCAAGGTGTACCTATTCGAGTAAAAGCCCATAGCGATCGCCAATCCCGTTCAGAACATCATACTGTTGGCATCGGCGAAATCTTTGCTCCCATAGATACATATGCCTACTTAGAAAAGATCCGCCGAGTTCTCAAGCGTCGCTTGCCAGAACAATGTTATTGCTTGTTTCAATGTGGAGAAGTTGCTTATTCTTTTGAACTGATTATTAGCCCGGTCCTGCCTGCTCAAGGAGAACCTCAAGCTGTGATGGTGATTGGACATTCCTTGAAAGAGGCAGAAATGTTTTCTTTTACGGACAATGAAGCCCCAGCCGCGATCTACAGTTATCAGAAATTACTTAGTGAAGTTGTCAGTCAAATCCGCCGTAGTTTAGATTTATCGACCATTTATCAGCATACAGCCAATAATATTGGTTCGACCTTTGCTACTAGTCGTTGTTTAATTTTAGCAAATCACCCTAAAATCACGCGGTTTTCGATTGAGGCGGAATATTACCGTGAAGAATATGGTTCAATTGTTGAACATCAGGTTGATTGGCGTAATGAAGTTCATTTGCAGCAGGCGTTGAGTTTGGGCTTTCCCTTGGCAGTGGATTTCATTGAACCAGATAGTTTGCAGCGCAAATCTGTGTTGGTCATATCGACCGATTGCGGCAGCGAAGAAAACGTTTTAATTTGTCTACAACAGTGCGATCGCTATCGTCATTGGACAACGGTGGAAATGGAAATGCTGCGGGAGATTGCCGAGCAGGTAGAAGCGGCGATCTCTCTGGCAAAACTTTATCGCGAAGTTGAACAGGCAAGTATTCAGGCAGAAGCGGCAAACCGTCTCAAGAGTGATTTTCTCGCCAATACCTCCCACGAATTACGCACCCCCCTCAACGGTATTATTGGCTTTCTAAAATTACTCCTCGAAGGCATGGCGGACGATCCAGAAGAACAGCGAGAATTTATTGAGGAAGCCTATAAATCTTCGATTCATTTGCTCAATCTAATCAATGACATTTTAGACATTGCCAAAATTGAAGCGGGTAAAATGGAGCTGGAATTGAATGAGATTGAATTAGACGAACTGTTGCAGGATGTGAATAATCTCATTAACACCCAAGCCAAACAAAAAAATCTTAATTTCCAGATTAAATCCCCTGCCACTCTAACTCCTGTGACTCTTTATGGCAATTACCAACGCTTACTTCAGGTGATGTTAAACCTAATTAGTAACGGCATCAAATTTACCAAGGAAGGAGGCATTGTTGTAAGTGCGGAGGTGAACAACAAAAAAATTGAGTCTCAAGGGATTGAATTTCCTGGGATGGTGAAAATCAGCGTTGCCGACACGGGTATTGGAGTATCACTAGAAAAGCAAGAAAATCTGTTTGAGAACTTTTATCAGGTGGATGGTTCGCGGACAAAATCCTATGGTGGAACGGGTTTGGGCTTGGCTATTTCCCAAAAGTTAGTTGAAGCAATGGGTGGAACAATCTCTTTCTACAGTATGGGAGAGGGTTTAGGTTCAACGGTGACTTTTACCGTACCTTTGAGTCATTTGCCTGTGATTAAAACTGCTCAATCTGAAAATTAATCTTTAACACAGCGAAATCCAGCAAATATTTGCCTAACTTGAGGATGATACCAGTTGCGGAAACTAGTTCTTAAAGCAGCACTATCAGTTGCCCAACTCCCTCCACGAAGGACTCGATGTTGACCATCAAAATACGCTGCTGAATATCCTGAATAGGGATAAGCAGTAAATCCAGGGTAACCATCAAACCAGGAGGCTGTCCATTCCCAAACGTTGCCCAGCATATCTTGACAGCCATACTTACTAGTTTCGGCATAGGTGTTTACAGGAGTTGTGTGTCCAATAAAACGGTTATGGTTGCAGTTGACCCTGGCCCCCAAAGCGGCTTTTTCCCATTCTGCTTCGGTAGGTAGTCTTTTCTGCACGAAGTTAGCATATGCCTCTGCCTCGTAGTAGCTTACTCCATATACAGGATGATCTACCCAATCTAAATTATCAGACCAATATAAGGGTCGGTCTACAGGATTTTTTTGCAACCACTGCCAGCCTGCACTGCTCCAATATTTGTACTGTTGATAACCACCCTCTTTCATAAACTGAGAGTACTGTCCGCAGGTGACGGGATAGCGGTCAATCCAATAGGTACCGAGATGTATTTTATGGGCGGGACGTTCGTTATCCAGGGCATCTACTGCATCACTGCCCATAGTAAATTCTCCCTGTGCCACCTCCAGCATTTCGCTAAGATCGATAGTTGAAGCAACCGTACTTTGAGTTGCTACAGTTTGAGAATTACTAAAGTTAACCACATTTGAGCTGCGCTGTTGAGATAGCTGCCAAAGAAACGAAACGGTTTCACAGTGTTGAGTTTCGTGCTGAATTAGCCATCGCCAAAGTCTTTCTTGTTGAGCGATCGCTGCAACTTCTAAATACTCTAGGGTTTTAATTCTTACCGTCTGTAAGTACCGCTCAATACTTGCTAAGGTGGGTAAGTTTTGACGCTCTGCTTTGGGGAGTCCATCCGCAGCAAATAATAGCTGATATTTTTCTGGGAAGTCGTCGGCTAAATCAGCTAAGCTGGTCAGAATCCACTCAGATTCGGTAAAGGCAATATGACCAAAGTGCCAGCCTATCGGGCTAAACTCTGGATGGATCTGAGAGTAAAATAGAGATTCATCGATTTGATTTAATAGCTCTGTAGTATGGTAACGAGACTGGGTTAAGGCTGTGGTAATCGAATGCCTACAAGATTGAATTGACGCTGACTTCAAGATTTTCTCCTACACCAATAAGACTCTTTTCTGGACAGTCGATCCAGTTTCCCTCAAACATAGGTTCTGAAGCGATGATAACCCCATCAGATAGGGAATGATCTTTTATATAGTATAGACTAGGACTTGCTTGGCGATTTGAGTAGCGAGAAGCTACCAGTTCTTTGCCATTGCTCAAAACTATATTGGCAGAAAAATCAATCTGATCTGGTTGTGCAAGCTCGATCAGGCGAGTGATTGTATTATTTAAAGCCTGTCGTAAACTTATATCAGGCTTTGTTTCTAATTCGTTGACGATTAGAGCAAATATATGTTCTGAGTCGGTAGTACCTTCAATACGCTGATAGGCAAAATCGTTGAGATTATTGCGGATTGGTCGGTAAAGTGTTTTACGGAAATCATCAATAAAGCCATTATGAATAAACAGCAAATTTTGATGAGAGAATGGCTGACAGTTAATAATATCGACCGAGAGATTAGAAGTAGCACTCCGTACATAGCCTAAATAGCACGATGACTGAATATAGCGTCCTAACTGAGGTAAGTTGGCATCATTCCAGATCGGCAATACATTCTTGTAGGCATAAGGCGGACTCTCTGATTTATCATACCAACCAATACCAAAACCATCAGCATTAAGTAATCCTGCGGTCATCTCTTGAGGCTTATAGCTTTGAACAACCAGAGAGCGTTCGGGTTTGAGCAAGATACGGTCTAGTTGAATCGAAGAACCCAGATAACCTAATAGTCGACACATTATTGATGATGCTTGGAGTAAAATAGCTTCGTTAATGTTAAACGTTTTTTAGCTTTGAGCTGGAAAAATTTACTTAAAACTGCTTCGTTTGTAAAAAAATCACCGTAAACATATCTATCTTTGACGCTCAAACCAGGTTTGTAGCTGTTGACGACAGGATGTTGCTTTTATTCCCGCCAATACTTTCAGGGAATGATTGGAACAATAACTGTCAGGAAGATTAAGGACGGTACGTATTGCACCAGTCTTGGGATCGTCAGCGCCATAAATCAGCAAATCTAAACGGGAGTGAATAATTGCCCCCGCACACATCGGACAGGGTTCGAGAGTTACGTAAAGGGTACAGTCTGGCAAATAAATATCTTGAATAGTTTTGGTTGCAGTACGAATTGCTAGAATCTCTGCATGGGCAGTGGGGTCTTGTTCTCTTGTCTTGCGGTTAGCTGCTTGGGCGATTAGATCCCCTTGACGATTAATGATTACTGCGCCTATAGGTACTTCCCCTAAATCTCCTGCGGTTTGAGCCAGCTCAAGAGCATATTCCATCCAGCGACAGTGAGTTAAATAGGCATCATAGTCTAGCTGTGATAGAGCATTCTTGATTGCTTGATGCCGCGATTTTTTGCTCATCCAATAAAATTAAGCAGAATATATAGAATTGCAGATATTTTAGCTGGGGAAAAACATTAAACTTAAGCTTAAATCGAATCAGATACCAACCTTTAATAATTAGCAATGAATATAGCAGAAATCTCAACCATTTTAGAAAGTCTTTTTAAGAGTGAGGATATCAACCATGATGTGGAAGAAGCTTGGCAAATAAAAAACTCTCAGATCCATTTATTGGTTATTCTCTCAGAAGACCATAGTTGGCTAAGATTACTCTCTCCCATCGCTTCGGCTAGTGAAGCTCAGTCTTTACTACCTCAACTGCTTGAAGATAATTTTGATGCCACTCAAGAAGTTCGCTATGCCCTCAATCAAAATGCTCTTTGGGGAGTGTATCATCATCGCCTAGAGAGTCTAACTACAGAAGATTTTAAAAGTGCGATCGCATCTTTAGTTTCTCTAGTAGAAAAAGGTTTATCCCCCTCTTTTAACCAGCTAATCGAAAAACAAATTATCCAAATAGTTAAAGCTGCCAAAGCTCAAGGGCAAAGTTTGGAAGCTACCTACCAAACCATAGACCGATTCTATCAAGAAGGAGTAATGGGTAGTATCGATCAAGACCCAGCTCAAAGAGAACAGTTTTTAGCTGCATGGAAAGCTCAGTTAGAACGTTTGTGGTCTGAGGTTGAGGTTTAATTTTTTTGTTTCGTCATTTTGATTAGCAATATATAGCGGTTCTCGCTGGCGTGAGGTACATAGAGAGAGCTGTATTGCTTATCCAGCAGGGGTTCTGCTGTACTGCATCTGATCGGGAACCGCTATAATTAGCTGGAAAATAATCTAGCTTCGAGCTTTTAATCTCCAGCTATCAACCATCAAATATTTATCAATAAGTTGCCAAAAAAATATATTTTTGCTTTTAAATCAGTGTATTGAGTCTTAAACATTAATAATAAAAAACAAGCCTTAAATTTTTTTTGATTGGATGGGAACTATATAGAATAACCATCTAGAAAGGCTTTAATAATGAAATTATTTGACCCATCTATAGAGCAGCTAGTTTTAGAAATAATAGCTGTCAATCATGCTTGGAAAGAAGCAAAAGATTTATTAAATCTCCCTGATAACCCTTTAGCTAATTCTCTACGAGATTTGAAAGCACGCTTGCAAGTACGACTTTTGCGCAGTTACGCACCAGAATTAGTTTATCTCATGACGCATCCCGATCTAGATCGGGATTACGACGAACCTCTTTATGGTTTGCGATTGGCTAAATCGGTAAATGGTAGACAAGATGCTGCACATATGCCGATTAGAATAGCACAAGAAAATTTATCAGTACAAGAGTTAGAGCAATTTGTTAAAGGTTAATTTTAAAGGAGTAGACAAAAATGATTAATTTTTTATTTTGCTTGATTATTGTCGGAGTGGCAATTCAAATTGGGTTAAAAGAACGGAAATTTATAGCTGAATATCAAAATAAAGAATTGCAAATTGCTAAAGATTCTATAAATGAATTAGTTGATAACTACAACGAAAGTAACCATAATGGATTCATAATACGAGCCAAAGAGGAAAAAACTAAAATTGTTAGGTGGTTATCGGAACATCTTAAAGGAGAATTTAAGACATCTGATTTTAAGCCAGAACGAAATAATAATGGTTATTTTATTTTACTGTCTTATCCGTCTATCTTGGGAAAACCAGTACCTCAAAGTCCTGTTAGTTTTGCTCCTGCACTATTAACTGCAATTGGTATTTTAGGAACTTTTACTGGTATTTTCTTAGGTTTACAGGGAGTAGATTTAGGCAATATCGGCGAAACCCAACAACTTGATAGAAGCCAGTCAAAAGTTGTTAGTGGGAATGAAGACAGCTTTTTCAACTTCTTTATTTGGCATGGGTGCTGCTATTTTTTTTATTTGGTATTTATCTTTTGGAATACAAAAACGGACTAAAATTCGCAATAACTTGCGTAATAAACTAAGCGATGTTGCATTTTTAGAAAGTCCAAATCGTCTTTTATCGCAATTAGATAACGAAGAAAATTTAGAAGTTGCTAAAGCTCTTCAAACTGTTGCTAATAACTTATCTGGTTTGAATGCCGATGTAATTGCAAGTGCCGTCAAAAGTGCGATCGCATCTTCTGATAGTCCTTTAGTTTTAGAATTAAAACAACTTCGAGAACTTCAAGAAAGTCAAGGACAAACTGTCGAAAGTTTAGTCAAACAACTACGTAACGAGCTAATTGAACCTGTTGTTACAAGATTCAGTAGATGGACAAGTTTTTTCTGATAGGCGATCGCTATCTAAAAACTTGACTTATTAGAGAAATATTTAGTATTTTTGTTCTAATTATCTCCTCAAAAAATATAATCATTAGTTATGTTTTACTGAGATCTAAATTGAGTTAGAGAATGTCTAGATATTTTTTGAACAAAACTATTAAATAAAGCGAGAAAATTTGAGAGATATATTGAACAAAAAATAATTGACTGATTTGAGATAAATATTTTCGATAAATATGAGAATAATAGCCGATTTTGACCAAAGTTATCCCCTGAGAACGTCAGTTATTCCCTCAGCAATGAATAGATAACTTTTTTGAACAAACCCTCAGCTCATATTAATGCTCAGAGATAGGAAGATAAACTATTATTTAACCGTCGGGAAGATAGACTATTTCTGTCAATTGATAAATTTGATTTACTCTGTTTGATAAAAATACTAGCATTTGTTTTAAGTTAAACAAATGATGATATACTAAACGTCCGCCCCGTCTAGGTTTAGATATTTTTGACCATAAAATATAAATCCAAATATTAACCAGTAAAAATGAAATACCTACATAAAGTAATCTAACTATCGGATTTTTACTGGTAGTTCTAATCCGACAAATATTTTTTAGACGGTAGCTGGTTTCAATGCCAAATCTCTTGCGATAATCTTGATAAATATAATCCAAACTGATATCGACTTTATAAACTACGTACGCTAAATACTCAATGCCAAATTTTCCTCGTTTCCCTTGACGATATTTACAAACAACCCAGAGCGGGAAAGTTACTTCATTATCTTTACCTTCATTCATAGTATGAGTAGTTTTATAACTTTTTCTACATGAGCAAATATTGGTTGATTCCCCCAGTTTTACCATTTCTAATTGCTGGCATTATAAAAGGTATATCTAAAGCTTTTAACCAGCGTATTACTGAACCACTGTAGAACCCTCTATCTAAATAAAGACTTTTAATTTTGAAATTTAAAGAATTGACTTTGCTGAGAAGATAACTAATAGTTGCGACAGAAGTATAATTATTTTTTACTCCAATAACAGCTAAAGTTACCCTTTTATTTTTAAGAATTACATACAAGCTAGCATCTCTCATAAAAAGAAGAAGTGCCATTTTTAGCCTGACTGCGATAAAGATAATCCTGCTCTTGTTTGCTTGGTTTACCATAATAAGGGATTAAATTTAAATCGATAGCTAGTTTTAACTTTCCTTTTTTAATTCGACGGGGTAATCTACTTATCAAGGCTAGATTTAGTTGAATTTCTAATTCTGGGAAACTTTTAAATTTGGCTAAATGATATCTAATATTTTTACCAGAACCAGACTTTTTTAACTTCTTAGTTGTATTTTCTATATTATCGGTATTACTAGCTGCTCCTATTAAAATATTAAATAAATCTGTTTGATTAAAAGCACCTTGGGTCTTAATTGAAATATGCTGGCTTAAACAGTCAATAACTTCTTTTAAGGTATCTTTATCAGTTAAAACTGCTTTTGCAGTTGGAATAGTCAATTATTTTTTAATCAATGAATTTTTAAACAACGCTTGATAATTTAACATTTTAAGCTCCCAAATCCTCACTGCATCTATAAACTCAACTGCAACTCGATTTTAATATAAATAAAAGTTATACTTACTCTCCCTAATAATACCTTAGTACTAATAAATACCCCTTGAAAGTTAAATTCTTAGCTGCCGATCAATTCTGAAAAAAAACTTGTCCATCTACTGAATATTACCTGATCGCCAAATAGAATTCGTAATCCTTTAACAAATAAATGAGGTCGAAATATTATTGCTGCAGAGTAACTTTTTAAATAGTTGTGCAGGGAGACTCCCCAGCAAGTCCTATATTGACCACTCATTAAAGAAATAAAGCCACCACAGGCAATAGTGCGATCGCTTAAGGTTTTTTCGATTAATAGCGTTAGATCGTATGGTACTAAAGTATCAGCGTGGAGAAAACACAAAAAATCGCCTTTAGCTGCTTTTGCCCCTAAATTCATTTGGATCGAACGACCTGGTTGGGTTGAAACCAGCACAGGAATACCAGCTTGAAAAGCTATTCCTAGCGTGTTATCTTGACTTCCTCCATCGACAATTAAAACTTCTTTAGGAGGAGGATTTAATAAAGTTAAGTTATCCAGAGTCCTCTGCAAAAAGTCCGATTCATTTAGGGTAGGAATAATAATTGACAATTCGGAAGACATTTTTTATAACAGCCAAAGAAAACTATACTGATTGATGTAGCTTAATAAATCAGGATATGACTGTTCAGGCTTTTTGGAAAGCTATTAAAGTTGAAAATGCCCAGCCACCGTACGATACAATACAGCTTAAAGTTTTTTATCCAGCATCAACTTCAGACAATCAGCAGACATTCTCTCCAAACCAAGCCAACCCAGCCGAAGCTCCTTTTCCTGTAGTAATTTTCTTTAGTGGTATCAATTGCAATTTGGCAATGTACGAATGGTTGGCTGGGGAATTGGTTTCTCGTGGGCTAGTAGTGGTTTTATTCAATTGGCTAGCAGAAAATATTCCTGGTAGCGTCTCACTTACTCCTGGTGTCGATCTTGCGACATTTTCACCTGATGTCTATGGTACTATTCCCTCTGCTTTGGCTTTGCCCTCACTTTTGGCTGAATTAGAGCAATTAAATACAGTGGGCATATTAGCAAATCTATTAGATCTGCAAAAAATTGTTTTGGGCGGACATTCTGCTGGTGGAAGGGTAGCCTTAGAAAATGCTAATCCTCGGTTTTTCAACCAGGTAGCTGCTGCGTTTAGTTACGGAGCGCATACTGCTGCACCAATACAAATAGGCTACGATCCCAGTACCATTTTATCTTTACCGAGTTCTGTACCGATGTTATTAATAGGAGGTACTCAAGATGGAGTAATTGCTAACAATAGCGGTATCTATGGTATAGATACTTGGGAAACTCCAGCAACTCCAGTCACACGCACATTTAAAGAAGCTATCTCCAGAAAACAAGGTGATTGTTATTTAGTCCTGCTAGAAGGGGCAAATCACTTTTCTGTTGTAGATCGCCTCGATCCTACTCTGCAAGTTGCTGCTTTGGATTATCCTCCCACTCAATCACAGGCTCGAATTCGCTCGATCATCGGGTCGATAGTTGGTCTGTTTATCGATCTTCATATCCGTCAACAATCAAAAGCATCCTCCCAACTCGAACGATTACTAGAAGATAATAATTCTCTAGTAGCATCTTTTAAATGTAAGTAAACAAGCGATTAAACTCGGTGTGGCAATTATTGAATCAGGCGATGCCTATATGCCCTAAAGGATATGCCCTAAAGGACTAACTTCGTGTGACGCGCTAGCTAATCCTTTAGGACGCGGAGCGGGACGTGCCTCCAGGCACTAATCCTTTAGGGCTTGCCCTTATTATCCCGCCCTGACGGGACGAATGGGGGTATCCTCCTTCGACAAAGGACTTGTGCTAAAGCATACCGCTTCGCATATCCGCATGTACGTAGTGCTTTAGCACTTACTTCGGACGCGAAGCTAATCCCTCTTCAGGGACGTAGTCCTTTAGGACGGTTAGCGCTTCGCGATCGCCCTTCTATCTATTTGTTTAACTGTTGATTCAACAGCCCCCGAAGCTATAGAACAAATATTTTCAGCTTGAAAATAGTCATAATTGATAATACGATGACGATGATTTTGCAGATAAGTACAAAAATTCTGTGCAGCTTTCTTCTTCAAAGGTGAGAGTAATGCTAGAGTTTCATCGACTCTCCCGTGCCAGAGAAATTCTTTGTAGTTGAAGATATTTACTATATTTTATGCTATTTTTTGGTGGGGCTTTTAACTAAAGTAGTCAAACAAAACAATAGCTGAATATGAAACCTATCTAAAATATCTACAATTTAAACTGCATCCGTACATTACCCACGTAAATATTAGGATTATCTTCAAAGTTATTCGGATTAGCAGTAAAGTAAAAGGCAGGGAGAATCGACAGATTATCATTCACAGGAAAATTATAGGTAGCTTCAAGATCGTATTGGGTGCCGCCATCCCCTGAACCTGAGACTAAAAACTCTTCTCCATCCGTAACATCAAAAGGAATCACAAAAGACACAGTTCCTAATGCGCCTTCCTTACCCAAGTCAGGAAAAGCTACTCCAGCTTGAAAAGCCTGGGCATTTATCTCGCCATTGGCTAGAGCGGGATTTGTTGGTCTAATACTAGTGCTGCCGTAGTTATAGCGTCCAAATACACCCAGCTTATCAAAAATTTCCCAGTCAAAGTTAAAGGAAAAGGTATCAGAAGGCGCATCGCCGATTGAGCCGCCAAAACCATCATCAGCTATGCCATAGATGGGTTCTCCTGTTGCCCCACCTACACCAAAGCCTGTAACGTTACC
>CAVRWR010000146.1:0-12952 GCA_963724445.1 uncultured cyanobacterium
GTTATTGAGAAGTTACCTATCTAGCTAGTACAAAATTGGAATATAGTCAATTCTCAGTATGTTAACCAACGATCACGCGCAGCGCGAAGTTAAGGCGCGATTTGCGATTTGCGAAGCTAATCCTTTAGGACGGAGGTGTACGCGTGACTATTTAGCTCATAAACAATTGAATGTCTGCCCAATTTATTAATCAGGATCACAGCCTAATCAAATTGTAAATCATAAGATATTAACAGTTAAATATATACTGAATATTGCCGATTTTATGACCAAGATTTTATTTGCAAGCAGCTTAATTTTTATCAGTGCAGCAATTCTATCTACTCCAGCCGAAGCTAGAGAAGTTGACTGTATTAACTACTGGGTAAATCCTACGGGCAAAATGGTTCAGTGTTTTGATAACAATCTGAACTATATGGAGATTCCAGCACATAATCTATATACAGCTATCTCTGATACTACGGATATCACAGATCCTAATAACTTTTTACGTCGTCGGGCTACTACCGTGGAAATGATTATGCCCGATCTAGTAGGTAAACAAATCGATCTAGCCGAAGACTATTTATTAGGTATGGGAGTAACTTTAGGTTCAGAAACAATGAATGCTCCAAACAAAGTTGCGGGGGAGATAATTCAGCAAACTCCCGATCCTGGAACTATGTTAATTAAAGGTCAGAACGTTATCCTACAGTACATGGGAGCAACAGTCGAGCCTACTCAGCTTAAATAAGCTGAAAATTCAGTTTTAATCGCCTTTAATCGCCCTTCGTCCTTGTTGTTCTATTCAAGAAGAACTTTTTTTGTGGTTGATTGATTATTTTAACTTAAATCATAAGCTGTCCGAAAGTAAAAAAGCGATCCCGGTGCGGATGCCATATTCTAGATATTTGCTTTTAGACTTTATTTGCCGTCGGGTTACTGAATGTAGCATTGATTACGTGGTATACGTTCGACCAAGGGTTGTGCGATCGCAATTGTGACAACTACTGACCTTAGACCAAGATTCATTAGGATTAAAGAGCGATCGCGCTATTTGCATATCTTGCTAATGTTTGCAGGGGGAAATATTGCTGATAGAGATGGTATTTTAAATAGAAATGACAGGGAAAACCAGTGCCAGTAAACTGTGCTTCATCCCATGTACCATCTGACTGTTGTGTATTGAGTAAATATTCGATGCCACGGTCAACGGTTGCTTGTGCGGCAAATTTGGTTTCTGCCATGGCTGCCATAATCCCGAGTAATGCCCAAGATGTCTGAGAGGCGGTACTAATTCCCGTTCCCTTAAGGTCTTGATCGTCATAGCTAGCACAGGTTTCTCCCCAGCCACCATCAGCATTCTGACAGCTAACCAACCAAGCTGCACCTTGATTGATCTGAGTTTGACAACGAACTGGGGCAATTAAACTTAAAGCAGCCAACACCCCGCTTGTACCGTAGATATAGTTTACCCCCCAACGTCCAAACCAACTGCCGTCTGGTTCCTGTTCGTTAATCAAATAAGCGATCGCTCTTTGCACCCGTACGTCGTTCATTGGTAAATCGCATTCTCCCAGCATTTCTAAAACCCTTGCGGTCACGTCGGCGGTATTTGGATCGATCATTGCCTTTAAATCACCGTAAGGAATCAGATTAATCCAGTCCTGATCGTTGTCTAGGTCAAAGGCTGCCCAACCTCCAGGTTTACACTGCATGGATGTGATCCAGTTAAGACAACGAGCGATCGCCAGTTGTTTTTGTGAGTCGTTAGGTAGCTTTAGCTGAGATAAGCCCATGACTACTACGGCGGAATCATCTAAATCGGGATAGAAGCGGTTATCAAATTCAAATGCCCATCCTCCAGGAGTCGCCCCCTTGTTCTTAACTGCCCAGTCACCGTAATCTAAAATTTGCTTGTCTAATAACCACAATCCAGCCTTGACCAAGTTGGGATGATCGTTGGCAATACCAGATTCAATCAAAGCTCTCAAACACCAAGCCGTATCCCAGACAGGAGAAATACAGGGCTGGATGCGATAGCTATCTGCGGTTTCGATGGCAAAGTTGTCTACGGCAGTTAAACCTCGTTGAATTATGGGGTCGTCCACAGCATAATCTAGAGTACGTAGAGCAAGTAGAGAGTTGAGCATCGCAGGAATAATTCCGCCCCAGTCACCAGTTGCTTCCTGCCGTTCTAGCACCCATTTTTCCGCAGCAGCAATGCCTTCTTGCCGAAATGGCACTAAATTCAGGTTCTCCGCTAGTTTAAAAGCACTATCAAGGGTGACAAAAATATCTGTCCAGTCATTACTGCGGGGTAATTCATACCGAACGTTAGCCATTCCCTCGGCGTATAGTTCATCAAGATCGATCGCCGTATCAAGTTCAAATATAGGCTTGCGGTCAAAGACAATTAATAGGGGGACAGTGCTTCCCCTTGCCCAGCTAGACATCTCATAAATTGTGAAGGGAGATGATTCTGGCAGCAGCATAATTGACGGTGGAATCGACGGTAATCCTTGCCAGTCATAGCAGCCAATTAGCGCCAAGTGTAGTTTGGTAAAGATGCGCGTTTGACTAATGCCACCGTGATGGAGAATAAACTTTCTAGCTTTAACCAGTACAGGGTCAAGAATAGGAACCCCCAGCAAACGCAGTGCCATGTATGCCTCAACCGTGGTTGATAGCTCTCCACCATCGCCATAATAAAGCTCCCAACCACCATGTTCGCGCTGTTGCGATCGCAAATATGTTTCGGCTTTAGCTAATGGTCTAGTTTTATCTGTCCGCCAAATCTTGTGTAATAAGACGACTTCGGCAGTAATAGTAACGTTGGATTCTAATTCTGCACACCAATAGCCATCAGAGGTTTGTCTAGACAATAGATGTTCTTGGCTACGGGCGATCGCCTGGTTAATCCTTCCTGCTGTTGGTTTTGATGCAAGTGTCACTAATTTTCCTTTGATAGCTTGTGATTCATAATCTGAAATTTTAGCAATTTTGCAACCGCAGAGATGTTTTTACAGAGAAGTTTTTGAGTTCATATCTCATCTAGTCGGGGAATTAATTGAGCTAGATTGCAAGGTTTATGTCTTGAATCAAGCTGATCCTTAATAATGCTCCAGCCTGTTTCACAAGCACCTGACGAACCAGGTAGGCAAAAGATATAGGTACCATTAGCTACTCCTGCGATCGCACGAGATTGAATCGTTGAAGTTTTAATCTCTTGATAAGAGATCAGCCGAAATACTTCCCCAAAACCTGGAATTTCCTTGTCTAACAACGGCTTTACTGCTTCTGGGGTAATATCTCTTCCTGTAACTCCCGTGCCACCAGTAGTCAAAATTACTTGAACAGATTTATCAGCAATCCAGCGAGAGATTATCGCCCGAATTTGGTAAATATTATCAGGAATAATCATCTTTTCAGCTAGGTGATGTCCCGCCATTTTCAAATGATTAGCTAGTATTTTGCCCGATTTGTCATCAGCTTCTGTTCGCGTATCGGAAATGGTTATTAACGTGATGTTCAAAGGCAGCAAAGATTGATTTTGTTCCATCTTTCAATTTGTCAACCAATTTGGTAAGTATTCCAGAAGCTAAAGCTACTTGTTAATTTAATTTTAAAGGGAATTTTAAATTATCTATCCCCTTCTTATCTAGAATCACTAGGCTTTTCCACAATATTAGTTTTGATAAATGGTTCGGCTGCCAGCTCTTTTAAGCCAACTGAATCAAGCATTTCTGACCACTTCTGGCGTACCAATGATTGCTCAAATACTGAGTCCTGATTTTCAGCCAAAACAGATACGGCATCATACCAAAAACCTTGCTCATAATATACCTCAGCCTGCTCAATAGGATTAGCCATATTTAGCTTTTCTTTAGTAGCGAGATCGATTGTTTCTTGACGCATCCATCCTTCTACCACAAGATCGCGGGAGCGCTGTTGGGTGTCACAAATCATGGATAAATACCAATGATAGTTTTGCTCGGCTTCCAAAAAATTTGAGCGGACATCAGCAGGAACTTCGACACTCATAATGCCATTTCCTTCAGTGGAGAGAAAGGCTTCATAAATCAATTCATCCTGTTCATTACGCAATACAAATTCCAGGGTTTTTTGATGGTTTACTTCGGGGACATAGAAGAATAATTTTGGCGAGGCAGAAGCATTTACTCCAATAGTATCTTCGGGAATTAGTGCCATCAAATTTTGATTTTCAGCGTCGGCAATACAATTATCTCGACTTCCTCTACTACCACCATCACGACGATGAGTAGGCAACCCAAAATCAGAGTTATCGGCTTTTGCCTTACCTTCTTTTTGTTCTGCGATCGCAGGATTAACCAGGCTTGGCAAAATAAAATTTAAACCGAACAATAACCCAGATAAGCCTATAAATTTGCTGGTCATATGTTTCATATTTAACATCTTTTTCTATTTATTACGTTGAAAGTAAACTATAAAATCCACAAATGCATAAGTCTTGAACGATAGCAAGTGCCACATCTATATTATCTTGATTATACTTGGTTTAATCCTCGTATTATTATGATGTTTTCTAAATAAAATTACTTATTTTAATTGCAAACTATCCAAAAGATTGGGTAATTCTACTTAATTAATTACCTGGTATTTCATCTAAAAAGTTTATTAATAGTAGTATTTAATGAGATTATCTTTTGTCAGACTAAAAAATAAATATTCCCAACTTAATAAAGCAAAAAAATGGCTTGAAACCTATACTTTTTCATTGTTTTCATTAACTGTTATTATCACCGCTATAGTATTGGGAATTAGACGACTAGGCGCTTTGCAAGCTTTAGAACTGCTGGCATACGATTGGATGGTGAGCCTGCGTAATCAAGATGAAATTGACCCTAGACTATTAATAGTAGAAATTACGGATCGAGATATAGAAAGCTATAGTAGTTATCCTATTCAAGACGCAACAATCGCCCAGCTACTCAGAAAACTGCAAGAGTCTAGGCCCAGAGTTATTGGATTCGATCTATACCGAGAACTGGCATATCCACCAGGTACGGATGCTTTAAGACAAGAGCTACAGAAAGATAATGTAGTGGTAATTCAACTGCTTCCCAACGGAAAAAACGGGGTTGCTGCACCCCCTGGAGTGAGTCCAGAGCAGATTGGTTTTAATGATATAGTAGCCGATGTGGGAGATGACGTACTACGCCGCAACTTGATGTATGTCGAGTATGCCAAGCCTGGTTCGGAAGGAATCTCCCAAATGTATTCCTTTTCTCTGCGTTTAAGTCTTAAATATTTAGCAGAGCGCAACCTAAAGTTTAAAGTTGCTGATGATTATTTGCAGATTGGTAAGGCAAAATTTCCCGATCTTCAGGCAAATTCGGGGGGATATCAACTCGAACCGTCGGAAACTGCAGGCAAACAGATTTTAATAAATTATCGATCGCCCAATATTGCCCAAAAGGTAACGTTGACAGAAATTTTAGCAGGAGAAGTATCCCCTGATTTAATCAAAGACAAGATTGTGTTGATCGGAACTACCTCCCCCAGTATCAAAGACATTATCCCTACTCCTTACTATCGAGGCGACCAAAGCTTGATGCCTGGAGTTATCGCTCATGCTCAGATGACGAGCCAAATCTTGCATGTAGTTCTAGATGATGCTGCTTTATTCTGGTTTTGGTCTGAAGGGGTTGAAAGTTTATGGATTTGGCTTTGGTCAATCTTAGCCGCCATAATTGCTTGGAGACTAAGACATCCTTTATCGATTGTTATTGTAGGCGTGGCTGGAATCGGCTGCTTATGGGTAATTTATTATACGGCTTTTGCGTTTGTCGGCTGGATTCCTCTAGTTCCAGCAGCGATCGCTTTTACTGCCACGACTGCCAGTGTTTTGGGTTATAAAGCTCTCTATAATTTGTTTTACGACTCCCTGACGGGACTACCAAACCGTACCCTATTTGCCAAACAGCTCAAAGAACTTAAACAAAAAAACAAAGGCAAATCAGGATTAATTGTGATTCTATGTCTCGATTTAAACCGCTTCAAGTTAATCAACGATGGTTTAGGCTACCAAGCGGGAGATCGTATTCTCATCACTACCGCAAAACGTCTCCAAGAGAATTTAATTTCTAGAGCAATCTTAGCTAGA
Organism: uncultured cyanobacterium; assembly: GCA_963724445.1. GTDB lineage: Bacteria > Cyanobacteriota > Cyanobacteriia > Cyanobacteriales > Xenococcaceae > Waterburya. Next base: position 6,128 of record CAVRWR010000146.1, read on the forward strand.
GTTGGTGCAGATGAATTTGCGATCGCCCTCAAAACTGCTGAAGATAAGATAGAAGCAATTGAAGTGGCAAATACTTTAGATCGAGCCTTGGCTATCCCTTATCAACTTGGGGAACAAGAAATTTTTACGACCGCCAGCATTGGTTTGGCTTTTAATCGTCTTGATGAGGAGTTTCAACCAGAAGAGCTGCTCCAGGCTTCCCATACGGCAATGTATAAGGCAAAGGTATCAGGTAAAAGCCGACACGAAATATTTGCGACCAAAATGCACGAACAGGCTTTTAAACGACTACAGCTAGAAGCAGACTTGAACCAAGCGATTATTAATCAAGAATTTGAACTTTACTATCAGCCGATCATTAGTCTCAAGACTGGTATTATTCAAGGATTTGAGGCTCTTGTCCGTTGGCAATCTCCCGCTCGCGGTTTTGTATCACCTGGAGCATTTATTCCCGTTGCGGAAGAAACAGGTTTAATTGTGCCAATGGGAGAATGGATTTTGACTACCGCCTGTAGACAAATGCAGCAATGGCGAAAACAGTTTCCTCATGCTGAATCTACGGTAATAAGCGTCAATCTTTCTAGTAGACAATTTGCCCAAGGCAATTTGATTGCTCAAATCCAAGAAGCTTTAATTGCCACAGGATTAGATGGCGCTAACCTCAAGCTGGAAATTACGGAAAGCATGGTGATGGATGATGTCGAAAATACGATTGTGCTGCTTAATCAACTCAAAGAACTTGGGATTAAAATTAGTATGGATGATTTTGGTACGGGATTTTCTTCCTTCAATTATCTCCATCGTTTTCCCACCGATACTTTAAAAGTCGATCGCTCTTTTGTGAGTAATATGAGTCAGGGAGACAAAAATAAGGAAATTGTCAACACAATCGTTATCTTGGCGCATCGACTAGGAATGGATGTGATTGCTGAAGGTATAGAAACTGAAGCCGAGCAGAAGATTTTACAGGAATTTAACTGTGAATATGGACAGGGATATTTCTTTGCCAAACCTTTATCAACTGCCGATGCTACGGAGTTGTTGGTTCAGCACAAAAAATGGGAAATTTGAATAGAATACTAATTACACTAATTACTAATTACTGAATGTGGTCTGTTAAAAAAATTACGCTAGTTGCTTTCAGTGTTTTGATTCTGTCCACTGGCTGTCAAAATATCCAGGTGCATTCTGATGCTTGGAAACAAAAGCGGATTATGACTATGTATCGTAAATATGCCATGGAGTTTCCCCAGGTAGAAGGAATTACGGCAATAGAATTACAGCAGCTACAGGGACAGGGAAAGCCAATTGTTTTAGTCGATGTGCGAACGCCTGAAGAGAGAGCGGTATCATATATCCCAGGAGCGATTTCCACAGCAGAATTTGAAAGTAACCTGAAGCAGTACGAGAATTCAACGATCGTTGCTTACTGCACTATTGGCTATCGTAGCGGTCAGTATGCCGAAAAGCTACAGCAGCAACAAGGAGTGAAGATTTTAAATCTTGAAGGTAGTTTACTGGCGTGGAGTCATGCCCAGGGAAAGCTGATTAACATGACGGGGATGACCAACAAAATTCATGTATTTCGTCCCCAATGGCAGTTGACTGATGAGAATTATGAACCTGTTTGGTGAATAGAGCGGAGCAATTGGGAATTGTAAGAGTAATTCTTATAATTTTTAATTTTGACTGTATATTCTGTTATGTCATTCAAGCTTAGACAGCGCTGCTTCTTGCTACTTGTTGTTATATTTACAGGATTATCTCTCAGTCTATTGCCTAATACCTACAGAATTCCTGTTCTTGCTGCTTCACCATCCACTACCCAGATGAGGGCAAGCAAAAGTGCGGCTGAACTTGAAGCACAGGGAAAATACTTTTATTCCATCGCTCAGTTCGAACAGGCAGCGCAAATGTGGCAACAGTCGGCAGAAGCTTATGCTCATCAGGATATTCTCAGTCAAGCAAGAGTTCTAAGTAATTTGGCTCTGGCTCAAAGTCAGCTAAATAATTGGTCGGAAGCTACAGCAAACATCAACGCTAGCTTGGCATTACTCCAGAATAATTCTCCTCTAGATTCTGGCGAGCGGGTTCGAGCATTGGCGCAAATATTAAATAACCAAGGAATTTTACAGCTAAGTCAGGGTAATGCCGAAGGGGCGATCGCCACTTGGAATCAGGCTCAAGAAAATTATCAACAGACTGGAGATAAACTAGGGGTTATTAGAGCTTCGATTAATCAGGCTGGTGCCTTCAAGCAACTAGGATTTTATCGTCGCGCTTTAAAGACCTTGACTGAAGTGGCAAGAGATTTGGTGGAACAACCCGACTCCTCGATTAAAGTAGCAGGACTAAGAAGCTATGGCGATATTTTACGTCTAGTAGGACAAATCAAGCGATCGCAAAAGATTTTAACCGAAAGCCTAACTATCGCCTCTCGTCTGGAGTCTGATGAAGAGCAGGTCAAGATTCTGTTGGTAACAGGCAACACCTATAAAGCTAAAAATCCTGACACAGCATTAGAGATCTATCAGCAGGGATTAAAAGTTTGTCAACAACAACCTAGCTGTATGCAGAGCGATCTACCCCTCCAGCTCGATCTTGCTCAACTAAATGTCCTGTTAAACACTCCCGATTGGCAACAGGGTATAGCTTTAATTTCTTTAATCAAAACTGAGTTTGCCCATTTACCAGATAGTCGAGCCAATATTGACCGAAAAATAAATTTTGCCCATAGCTTAATTGAACTAACTCATTATGCTCAGGATCGTGGCAACTTGGCTATTCCTCCTAAAGCGGAAATTGAGCAGATATTAGCAGAGACGATTGAGCAAGCTAAAGCGATCGACTATCCTAAAGCTCAGTCCTACAGTTGGGGTTTACTGGGGCAAATTAGTGAAGAATCTAGAGATTGGGACAATGCCCAGAAACAGACCGAAAAAGCTTTAATTGTAGCTCAGTCAATCAATGCTCCAGAAGTTAGTTACCTCTGGTACTGGCAGTTAGGTCGAATCGATCGGGCTTTAGCTAATCATCCCCAAGCGATCGCCAATTACGATCGGGCAGTAGAGTTGCTCAAGTCCTTGAGTAGAGACTTGGTGGCGATCGACTCTGACGTACAGTATTCATTTCGCGAAAGTGTCGAACCAGTTTATCGCGAACTAGTGAGTCTCTTATTGACAACTGAGCAGAGGTGAAATCAGCCAAGCGAACCTGGAAGCAGGTAGAGAAGTCATTGAATCCCTACAGTTAGCTGAACTAAACAACTTTTTTCGCGAAGCATGTTTAGATGCTCAAGTGGTAAATATCGATAATCTAGATCGTCAAGCTGCGGTAATTTATCCCATTGTCTTAGGCGATCGCCTAGAAGTGATTCTTAGCTTACCCAACCAACCTCTAAAGCACTATACTACCAAGATTCCTCAAGAGCAGCTAGAGGTAATTATCGAGCAGTTTCGTCATAATATAGTCGTTCGCAGCCGTCGTAATTTTTATCGTCCAGCACAAAAATTATATGATTGGGTAATTCGTCCAGCACTAGATGACTTAACCAGTAACCAGATTAAAACTTTGGTCTTTGTACCTGATGGAGCATTTCGTAATGTTCCTCTAAGTGCAATGTATGATGGTCAGCATTTTCTGATCGAAGACTACAGCATCGCCTTAACTCCTGGACTACAGTTGCTTAATCCTCGTCCGCTAAAACAAGCCAAGCTCAAAACAATTGCCGCAGGATTGACTAAAGGAATACAAGGTTTTTCTGCTCTAAATTATGTTGGTTCAGAGCTAGCAGAAATTGAGGCAAGGGGCAATAGCGTAGTTCTAGTAAACAAAAATTTTACTACTGAAGCTCTGAGAAAAGAAATTCAATTTTCTGACTTTCCCATAGTTCATATTGCTACTCACGGACAGTTTAGTTCCTCAATTGAAGATACATTTCTCTTAGCTTGGGACGATCGCATTAGTATTAGTGAATTAGACAGCATCTTGCAAACTAGAAATTCTGATCGAGAAAATGCGATCGAGCTACTAGTTTTAAGTGCTTGCGAAACCGCCACAGGAGATAGTCGAGCGGCATTAGGATTAGCAGGAATGGCAGTGCGGGCGGGAGCCAGAAGTACTCTGGCAACTCTCTGGTCAGTCAATGACCGCGCTACCTCTAAGCTCATGGGGGATTTTTACCAGGAATTATCAAATAAGCATCTGCCGAAAGCCGAAGCCGTCCGTCAGGCACAGCTAACCCTTCTGCACAATCGTTGGTACAGACATCCGTTTTATTGGGCGCCCTATGTATTGTTGGGTAATTGGCTGTAGAGACGTAGGAAGTAAAATTTACATCTGAGAAATTGCGCCTCTTGCCATGTCGGCGATCGCGCGATCCGTCGCTTTGGGTAGATGATAGTAGGTTCCGCCCGCTTGTTTGGCGAGTTCTTTGGCAAAGCCCGTGGAAACAAAACGACTTTCGGTATCGATTACCAGTAGTTTCATCCCCATCCCCCGAATTTTGCCCGCAATTTCGAGTAATTCTGCTTTAATATTGGGTTTTTCTGCTCCTTCTTCAGGAACTTCGCCCAAAGAACGAGACAAGGAAATATTCCCTCGACCATCGGTAATTGCCACGATTACTACCTGCCCAATGTCCCCTGACATTTGAGCATTGATGCCGACATTCACTGCTTGAGTTAAGCCATGAGATAAAGGCGAACCACCACCGCAGGGTAAAGACTCTAATCTACCTTTTGCCATTGTGATTGAACGAGTCGGGGGTAAGAGAACATCGGCACGTTCACCTCGAAAGGGAATTAGAGATATTTGATCGCGATTTTCATAAGCTTCTGTGAGTAAACGCATCACTGCACCTTTAGCTGACTGCATCCGATTTAACGCCATCGAGCCAGAGGCATCTACGACGAATACGATTAGTGAACCAGCTTTCCGTGCCATTCTCTTAGAACGCAGATCGCTTTGTTCTACAATTACGTTTCGACCAGGGTTACGTTCCCGTCTGGCTTTTTGATAGGGTGCAGCAGTACGCAGGGTAGCATCGACGGCAATTCTTTTGACCTTTCCTTTGGGAATCATTGGCTTGATATAGCGTCCGCGATCCTCAGAGAAAATCAAACTTCTCGCTCCCGATTTACCTTGACGCTGCATGGTTTGAGCAAAAGTTAGTACTTCAGGATCTAGGACTACTCCTTCGATATCAAAGACAAACTCGTCAGGAATTGCGGGAGGTTCTTGTTCTTGTTCTTGTTCTTGTTCTTCCTGTTCCTCTTCTGGCTCGTCCTCGTCTCGATCCTGGTTTGGTTCGTCTTCAGGCTGTTGCTGCTGCGGTGGCTGCGGTGGCTGCGGTGCATCTTCTGGTGGTGCTTCAATCGTTGTGGCGCGAGGAACAATTACCAACTCCACTGCTTTACGCAAATCATCTGCACTAACGTTATCCCTGCCATCTAATGCCGCGCAGGCTTTAGCTACCCTGACGGCAAATAGTTCGGCTCGATGCCCTTCAACTGTTCCCCTAACTGCTTCCTGCACCAGATACATAATCTGATCGTGGCTTATTTTGACTTCCTTGAGCCATTCCCGCGCCAGAATAACATCGGTCTTGAGACTATCAATATCTTCCTCATAAGCAGTGATAAAGTCTTTGGGAGAATTGGTAAAATCAATTACCTGGTTTACTGCTTCAACTCGTTGTTCGAGGGATAGATACGCTATCGGCAGAAAGAGCGATCGCAATTCGATCTAGTAAATGTTCTCGCAAGACTCCTTCTTCGGGGTTATAGGTAGCAATCAGAATCGGTTTACAGGGATGCTGAAAGCTAATCCCTTCCCGTTCAATTACATTACGTCCGTCGGTTAAAACTGTTAAAAGCTGATTGGCAATTTGGTCGTCTAGTAGGTTAATCTCGTCAATATATAAAACCCCACGATGCGCCTGTGCCAATAATCCAGGCTGAAAGATTGCTTCACCTTGCTTGACGGACTCTTCGACATCCACTGAACCTAGTAGTCGATCTTCTGTTACCCCCAGGGGTATTTGAACAAAAGGCGCAGGCACAATCTGCGTCGGTATATCTTCTGTAGCAGTGTTGCCGTATTTGACTAACGGTGTCATCATCCCAATTCTGGGGCTGATTGGGATCGCAATTGTAGAGAGAACCCTTAATAATCTCTATCGGTGGCAAAAGATTATAAATCGCCCGTGCCATAACCGATTTAGCCGTTCCTCGGCGACCAGCGATCGCCACTCCTCCTAACTCAGGATCGATAGCAGATAGCAGTAGCGCTAGCTTAATTGATTCTTGTCCCACTACCGCAGTGAGAGGAAAGTTAAAGTTCTTGGGAGCAGTAGTTACAGCAGACATGGCGATCGCCTTTAGATTCCTTTTGAGTAATAAGACTTAGACTTTTAACTTTAATCTATTTAGGGGGTCAAACTCAAAGCAACAGTGATTCTCTTGTAAAATGGTTAATCTGCCTCTAAACAGCTTTTTATATTTTCAACAGCAGTCTTAGCTGCTTCATTATTAGTTGGTTCAGATAACCAGGCTAAGGTAAGTCGATCTGTAAGACGATCGGAATCTATTCCTGCTTCGTTGGGGAGTACTTCAAAAATTTTTTTAGACAATTTACTTCCTGTAAGACCATTTCCCTGCACTTTAGCTCTCTCAAAAGCATCAAGGATACCGTTTACAGAATTTTCAGCCCTAGCAATATTGTCAGAATCTAATAGAGAAGATCAGGGGCTTTATCACCTGGTAAAGAAAAAAGACCTGTAGCCGTATCTTCACCTATATCTGGAATCTCCAACACCTCCCCCAC
>CAVRWR010000147.1:0-4507 GCA_963724445.1 uncultured cyanobacterium
GCTTTTCTTCCAGCTTCCACCTACAAAATTCCCAATTCTTTAATTGCTCTAGAGACGGGGGTTATTAGAAATGATGTTGATGTTCTGACTTGGGATGGTATTGAAAGAGGGTTGACTGATGCTCCCATTGCCCAGTGGAATCAAGATTTAAATCTTCGTCAGGCTTTTAAATATTCGGCAGTATGGTTTTATCAAATCCTGGCTCGTAGAATTGGTCATCAAAGAATGCAAGATTTTGTCAGTAAAATTGAATATGGAAATCAAAATATTGGTGCTACAGAGGACATTGATAAGTTTTGGTTGGAGGGAGAGTTAAGAATTACTCCTCAACAGCAAATTGATTTTCTCCGTCGTCTTCAGCAGAATGACTTGCCTTTTGCTCAAAAGAATATCGATATCCTAAAAGATATTGCGATCGCCGAACAGACACCAAGCTATACACTGCGAGCAAAAACAGGCTGGGTTACTTCTACAACCCCACAAGTCGGTTGGTACGTGGGCTATTTAGAACAGAACGATAATTTTTATTTTTTTGCTACTAATCTTGAAATTGCTGAGTCAGAAGACTTAGCAGCGCGGTTAAAAGTCACTAGATTGTGTTTACAAGATTTGGGATTGTTTTAATCTTGAACAATCTTGAATGCTAATTAATTGAAGATTACCGCCCAACTTTTGTATGATCTAGGTATAAAGATCGAAAACTAAAAACTGTGGCTGTAAATTCGTTATTCAAAGATACCCTGCCAGAACTAGACTGGCATTGGCAAGGTCATAAAATTCGCTATACCGTTGCAGGAGAAGGCTCGCCATTATTGTTAATTCATGGCTTTGGGGCATCTATTGGGCATTGGAACAAGAATATTCCCGTATTGGCTGATGCAGGCTACAAGGTATTTGCCCTAGATCTATTAGGGTTTGGTGGTTCGGCTAAAGCACCTCTAGATTACACTCTCGAATTATGGGAATCTCAGATCGCAGATTTTTGGGCTGAGTTTGTCAATGAGCCAACAATATTTATTGGTAACTCAATTGGCGCATTATTGGCGTTGATGTTAATAACTAACCATCCTAAAATTGCTCGGGGAGGAGTTTTAATTAACTGCGCTGGCGGATTGAATCACCGCCCTGGAGATTTAAATCCCATCTTAAGTTTAGTCATGGGGGGATTTGCTAAGTTAGTTAGTTCTCCCACAACAGGCAGATTTATTTTCAATAATATTCGTCGCAAGAGCCAAATTCGCCGTACTCTTTATCAGGTATATCGCGATCGCAATGCTGTTACCGATGAGCTAGTAGAAATGCTCTATCAACCATCCTGTGACCCAGGCGCACAAAAGGTTTTCGCCTCAGTTTTAACTGCACCCGCAGGAAAAACTCCCAATGAATTATTACCCAATTTGCAAAAACCGTTACTTGTCGTTTGGGGTGAACAAGATCCTTGGACTCCAGTAGCGGGAGCAAAAATATACCAAGAATTGGCAAACAGTAATCCTGAAGTCGAATTTCAGATAATTGCCAATGCAGGTCACTGTCCCCACGATGAAAACCCCAAAGCAGTTAATGCTCAGATTCTTAACTGGCTATCAAACTTGAAGTAAATTTAATAAAATTAATTCTAGCTATGAAGAGCGATCGCACTGAAGTCAGGGTTAATATTCAAGATCTACCTGCAATTGCCGATGCTAATCGTTTAGAGGTTTCCATCAAGCCACTGTTTAAATCTGAAAGGGAAGAAGTAAGGCTGGAAGAATGGCAGGGGAATAGAAAGGTTGCAATTGATGCTCCTGGTGGTGCAGAGTTGCTGGTTCTAGAAGGAAGTTTTACTCAAGGACAAGATGAATTTTTGCCCCAGTCTTGATTGCGACTGCCAGTTAATAGCGTCGTCATGGCTCAAGCAGGAGAGACAGGTGCGAAAGTCTGGCTAAAAACAAAAACAGGACACTTACTTTCATCATCTATTCAGCCATCGCTGTCTGAATCGTCAGTCATTGATACGGCAGGATAGTTTAATTGGTATTTAGCAAAGGCTTGTTTGGCTCTGGTGATCAAATCGGTTTGGTAGATAAATTCATCTCTGGCATCAAGGGGATAGGCTTTGAGCTTAAATGCTGTACCCCAAGGCTTTTCTTCCATTATTACGACAATTGGTAGCTTGAGCGCGGTGTACTTACTGGTTTGAGCTACCCGATAGAGTATTTTTTTGATCGAATTAATCTCTGTTTCGTGAGCAAAATAAAATTCTGTAACCACCTGAGCTTCTAACGCTCCTGCGTTAGCGTTAGATACTGCTTCTGTCCAGATTTTATTGTGAGGAATAGTCACCGTATTATCGTCTGGGGTTTGAATTTTAACAGAGCGTAAACCATAGCTGATTACTTCACCATAATAGTCGCCAATTTTAATACGATTGCCTACTCCGTAGGGAGATTCAAATAAACCAACTATGCCTGCAATAATCGAGCTGGCAAAATCTTTAAAAGCAAACCCCAAAGCTACTGCTACTGTACCAGTTACCGCTAACACGTTATCTTTTGATAAATTAAGAAATAAATTCATCAAAAATACGGTAACAAAAGTAAGTAACAGCATTCGTAAAAAAGGCAAAACTTGTTTGACTCGTAGTCGCCATTCCTTAGCAATTCTCTCTGAAAGCCAAAGAACCAAACGATCTAATAGCTTTAAAATAAGATAAGTGGCTATTAATACAAAAACTGCTTGAGCAACTTTTCCTGTAGAGATCTTGGAAACGATATCCCTAGTTTGTTCGGCTGTTTCCTTGGCAGCATCTCCCGCAGATTGAGCCAACCAATAGAATTGATAATTGTTCACGGTTATCTAATATTTATTAACAATAAAGTTGTTGCTTGCTAATTCGCGTTTGATATTTGGATAATGTATCGGATTTATTTTGATAACTTTTTTCTGTTGTTCGACTACACCTTGATTACGTAATACTAGAACTCTGCTTTGTACTTGTGAGGGATCGTCTCCCAGACTTTCAGCTAAGGAAGATATAGTTAAATCTCCATGGAGCAAAAGAGAATACAAAAGATATTGGTCTGCTGAGTCCAAATCAGGTAGTTCGGGTAAGTTAGGAAATTGAGCTACTACGATATCTTTAGATAGTTTTTCTCGCACATCTGGTTCAACATTTTTAGGAAATTCTTCTTGCCGATCTACTTTCTCATAGTGGATTGATTTTAAAAAAGCCTGTACGGCTAAGGTGCTAACCCCTTCTGAAATGTCGGCTAGGCGATCAAAATAATTAGTTTGGTTGTCTTTATTACTTTCTAAAAGCTGTTTATCAATGCCTGGCTTATCAAAAGTAAGATCTAAGTCCTTGACAATAGACTCAAGCCAGTCTTGAAACTCTTCAGGTTCAATCTCGGGTAGCGTCATTACTTTTCCGCAATATGCTTCTAAGTTGCAGACTGAGTTTAAATATTCCCATCCTACTTGACCTCCGCCAATTATCCAGAAACGATTTTCAGAGCCATCGCACAATAGTGACTGTAGATACTCAATTCCCTCTAAACCTTCAAGCGATCGCAAAAAACACCAGCTAAGGTTAGGAATTACTATTACTTCTGGCTGCTGCTCTTCGGAGTCATCATTTTCAGATTGTTGTTCCTTGAGATAATGCTCCAGTTTGGATTTAATCTGATCGGCAGCAATTGGTCTTGCTGTCATAGGTAAAAGCTTCATCGGTATTTGCTTTTGTTTTGTCCAGTCTTCTAGTGTGTCGGATAAAATGCGAGACACCGCAGCAACAGGACTACTTAGAATTACGATTGAATTGTTGCTATTGTTTGGATTAGCCTGCCAGCGTTCAAAAGCCTCGTCTAAAGCATCGGCGATCGCCTTTTTATCGGCAGGATTGCTCGGCAAGCTTTCAATGTCCTCCACCAGCTTTTTTCTGACTTCTGGGGGCAATTGAACCAGAGTTTTCTCTGGCTCTTGAGTTTCTTTCTTATCTTTGGTGTAGCGAGAAAATATAAAATTGCGTTGGTCTGATAACCAGTTTCCAAAGCTTTTTAGCGCGTTAGCCATATAGTCTTGCAGAATCTTGATTGTCTTGGTTATTACCCTGATCATCACTATTGCCATTCCTGCTGTCTGCTAATTTTCGCAGAGAACCACTGATGCTCCTCGACTTCGGGTTATTTCCTTTAACTGCGGGCCATCCTTCTCTTTGCTTATCGAACGAATCGTTGTGGATGGAGAAAATGCCGGTAAAGATCAGCGCATAGATTCCGGCGGACAGCAGCGGCTTCGGCTGCGTGACCAGCCACAGGCACGGCGTCATCACCAGCATGCCCAGCGGGATCATCGCCAAATTTGCTGTGAACAAGCCGCCATAGAGGCCATAGATGACGTCGACATGCTGCGTAAATAGCAGCGGCCCGGGAACCAGGCCATGCAACAGGAGACCGCCCAGGAGCACCGCGGTGGAGTTCGGAACCCGGAATGCCGAAGCTCAGGGTCGGGATCAGCGCCGAACAAGCGA
>CAVRWR010000148.1:0-10508 GCA_963724445.1 uncultured cyanobacterium
AACCCCTACGGGAACAGTAATTGACTCAAAGGTAAGAAACTTGACCGAGACATCCTGAATATTTTGAATCGAGAAAATGGCGATCGCAATTACTAAAGTCGCCAGGATTAAAGAACTAAGTAAGTTGGTAAATGAGTTCATAATAAATAGTCATTAAAATAATAGGATTTGTCCGAGGGCGATCGTAATCTGAGGGAAAGCTAAGGGCGAGATGGTTCCGCTTTGATACTCTTCAATCTTAGAATAGCTATCTCCTATGGGATTAGTATGAATAATTAATTTCTTATTAACCAGATCGATCACCCAATATTCGGGAATTTTATTCCGTGCATAAGTAATATTTTTTTGGGTCAGATCTTTTTCAAGAGTTTTCTTCGATACTTCAATTAGCCAATAAATATCTTCAGGGTATGGGTGATGTTGCGTATAGATAGTTTTGGGTAATCTGACTATGGCTATATCAGGTTCGGGTTCGGAATTATCTAGGGTGATTGGATGAGCCTCCCGTATTTTAGCTAGTCCCTGCAACTTTTCTCTAAGTAACTCTGCAACGTCGTCGTTAGTGTAGCTATGTTCCTCTCTCTCGGGACTCATTTCAATTATCTCACCGTTCAGCAATTCAACAGGTTTGTCTGCCAAAATCCCAGATTCGATCATCTGATGATATTCTTCCACCGACCATTTGTAAGTAGTTATTGTCATCAATCTATTTAAATTAAAAACTGCCAATCATACTAATTCAATCTTAGCTATCAGTTATTAGTTATTAGCCGTCCTCATCCCTTATCCCTTTAAATAAAATTACTGTTTGTTAACAGATCTGCCCCCTGGAAGTTCTGTGCCAATTAAGGTGCGGATTTTAATCGGTGAGTTTTTATCAAGGGGTTCCCAACCTACTTCATAACCAGCATCCCAAGCTTGCTTTCTGGCGGCACGAAATGCCTCAAAACTGTCTGTTCGGACAATAAATACTAGATAATCTTTCTTGGGGTTATACCGTGATAATACTTGTTTAAAATCTGAATTTGGTGCGTTTAACTGAGCAATTGCCTCACCAACTCCCTGAGACTGAGGTTCAAATTGGAGAGAGACTCCTCGATCCACTGTTTTAACTCGATAGTTTTTAGTATTAGTTCTAAAGTTGCTCTGACGACCTAGAACGCTTAATAAACAAGACTGATAAATACTTTGACGAGAGGTATAGTCGGCAGCGTTACTATTCGGCTTATTGCAGTTGGGCAAATTCCCTGACAATTCGATTTCTTCTTCCCTTATCTGGCGTAGATCTAAATAGCTTACCTTGTTCCCATTAAGCTCAAACCAAAGTGATTCTTTATCAGTGGGGGAAGATAAGGGAGTCTGAATCTTGACGCTAGTTTTGGGGCTACTTCCAGTGGCAATTAGAGTTATAAATAAACTAATAAACATTAATACGCCAACGGTATTAGTCAAAACATCTAAGAAAGAATCTAAATTTTGACTAAGACCTGGATTGTTAGCTCTGCGTCTGGCTCTACTTCTCATAACTTACTTTAATGATGTTTAACCTTCAATTTTTAGTTCCAAACCATACTCTAGAGGTTCGTAGCCAATATCAATCCCTTCTTCAGCAACCAATTCTCGGATTTTATCAAACATTTCTAAGCCGTCAGGACGCAGAATCACGATTAAGTACTGCCGATCTTTATTCTTCTTTAACTGGGCGATCGTTTTTCTCAGGGTCGATTTTTCGTCATACAGATCGGCTCTAGGGGCAAATTCTTTTTGGGGATGTAAGATAAAGCCATCCTGGCGACATTCGATATAAAGTGGGGATTTACCTTTATTCGAGCCTTGGCTATCTCGATCTATTTTCGCCACCACGACGGCTTCCTGGGGTTCAAGAGCCTGAGTTGTCAAGACGACGATTAAAAGAATTAATGTGCCAATGGTGCAGGCAAGGACAGAAAGAAAAGGAAAGAGTTCGACTTCGGTATGCTGTTTGCGATAGGTATTACGTCGAGGCATAAATTAGGTAGTAGATAGGAGGTAGTGAGTAGTTACTAATTTTTATATAAGTCTACTCTCCTGAGTTTTTGCCATTATCATGCTCAACAAAGGTAATACGACGAGGTTTGCTGAGCTGTTGCAGAATGGGTTGGAGTTGGGAGAGATTATCTTTTACTCCTGATAAGACATTTTCTAATTGAGCAGTCTTTTCTAGGGAGGCAAAACTCCTTTCTAAACCTTGCTGAATTTGCTGAAAATCAGACATTTTTTGTGTTGCCATTTCCAAGGAGCCAACGCGAGTTTCTAAGATTTGAGCTGCTTTTTCAAGCTGCTGGCTGATTCCTTGAGTTTGAGCATTAAGGTTCTTCGCGGCAGAGATATTTTTGCTTCTAATCTCTTCGACAATCGATCCAATTTGTTGAACTAGCTCTTGATTTGCCTGCTGTTGTTGAGCGAAGAAATTTAAGAACTCCTGGCGATCGCGTTTTGCCTGTTCTGTAACTTCTCCAACCTGATTAATTATCTGCGAACTAATTCCCTGTACTTTACTAACTTCGTTGATAAATCCTGTGGATAGTCTACTGGCTGCCTGTTCAGCATAGCTTTCTGCTGGCTGGATTAAGTCTTGGGGATTAGGAAAATGTTCTTTAATTGCTCCAGCTACCGCCCGATCGATGCTAGCTGGATCGAGCTGCTCGTTTTTCTTGGTCAATCTGGGCAACAGTTTGTCATTAATAAAGACATCAATACCCAAAAGTAGGCTAGATTCGTAGCGTTCAATTAATACCAGGGGAATCATCACCAAAACACTGAGAAACAAAGCCAGTAAGGTAGTGTCAAAAGCCACGCCCAAGCTACTGGTAACTTGTCCGATACCTTCTTTAATTTGTTCTACATCCCCTGAGTTTTCCAGAAATCCTGTGAAATTGGTAACGGCACCACTAATCCCAAGTACCGTCCCAATAAATCCGAGGAGGGGAATTGCCCAAACTAAAATCCGCGGAAAGGCATAGGATGAATCTGAGGAAGTGAGATAAAAAGATGAATCGTCTAGGGCAAATTCGTTAGCTGCCGTGCGATCGCCACTTTTGATATATGCCTTGATGACTCGTCCACAGCGCACTGCCACCAGATTACCGTCTTTGATCAACCTTTGTTGAAAGTAGTCAACTTCATGAGCATCGGGTCGATCCAAAGGAATATGATCGGCAATCCAAATTTTTCTTAATGCCTCATGTTCTTTGCGTAGCAGAACAAACTTAAGTACCGAAGTAGCCATGACGATCGCCGCTAGAGCAACTGCGATAAATTGGATAAAACCGCGATCGTATAGCAAGACACCCACATAGGACTGTCTCAACGGAGGTAAGACACCAATTACGATATAGGTGACAGCAAAAATACCTGCTGCTACTAATAACAGTAGAATCGGATTGATTTCTAATTCCTGACGTTTGGAATGGGAGGCGCGGGGTTTTTTGGGTTTGAGGCTCAACTTGGGCATATCGATAATTTGGTTAGGGTTAATAGCTGCTTTCAGCCAATAATTTCTCTGTTTGTCCGTAATAGCTTATGTGTTACTCTCAAGTCAATTTATTGTTTAATCAAGCAATATTTAGCATACAGCTAAGGAAAAATTGGACAGGGAAAAATAAATGTACAGGATTGTCTTAAATTTATTTTGTAATGGTCTCACCAATTTATTGATAATTTAATATGTTAATGCTAATAAGATTTTTTTAAGTTTACCTAGCTGAGCAAACTACCAAGTTATAATACTTCGCTCTATTTTTATTACCAGATTTAGGTAAAAAAACCAATATCATTCATAATTTATTAGGCTGTAGGTAGTAGGTAGCAAGGACGTAATTATTCATTGTCCATTGATTAACAGGCTTCTCAATCTATTTAAGACCGCTGCCAATTCTAAGGGACGAAACTGAGCCAAATCTCCTTGAGGAAAATTGGTCAAGATATCTAATCCTGATGCAGAGATATCTTCCTCGATCTTGAGTAATATTTCGGCAATCGTTAGCTGTTGTGGAAGATATTTTTTTTGGGCATAAACTAAAGCTTCGGCGATCGCCTTTAGCTGTCCACGATCGACTAACTGTTCCACAGCCCAAAGATCTATTTTTTCTGTTCCAATCGCGATCTCGTCTACTCCTCTAGTGGTTAATTTTACTTCTCTGCCGCCGCGACTGGGATCGATCCCTTCAGGGAGAGGAATTCTCGGACTCAGCACCCCAAAATTTGTTTCTCCCTCGACAATCCTCTGGGTTGGATACTGCTGGGCGATCGCTTTTGCTCGGTTGGTAACGTCTTGAGGTTGGTAATTCTCCATCGCAATTACGCGGTCGGCTACGTCAAAATAGTCTCCACTCCCTCCCATAACTAAAATTGTCGATACACCGTAATCATCATAAAGCTGACGGACTTTATCAATCAATGGCGTAATTGGTTCTCGATCTTTGGCAATCAAAGTCTGCATTCGGCGATCGCGGATAGTAAAGTTGGTAGCTGAAGTATCTTCGTCTATCAGCAGTAATTGACTACCTGCTTCTAGCGCTTCAATGATGTTCGCTGCTTGAGAAGTGCTGCCGCTGGCGTTACTACTGGAAAACTTAACGGTGGAGCGCCCCTGTGGCAAATTATTGATAAAAGGAGAAATATTAACCCCTACTATACTCCGTCCATCTTCCGCACGGATTTTAACTCCCGTAGGATTGGTCACAACATATTCTCTGCCATCTCCTGGAAGATGATTATAGATTCCTAATTCTATAGCTCTCAATAAAGTAGATTTGCCATGATAGCCACCGCCCACGATTAGACTAATTCCTGCGGGAATTCCCATTCCTTTGATTGTTCCTCGATTAGGACAGGTTAACTCGACTTCCAAAGAGAGAGGTGATTGAAAGGCAAAACCATTAAGCAAAGGATGAGAATCAATGCCACTAAGACGCGGGAGAATTGCCCCATTAGCCACAAATGCTATTAGGTTATGTTGGGGTAACTGCTGGCGCAACCAGTCTGCATCTTCCATGGTTTCCACCTGATGCTGTATCGCTTTATGGTCTAGCGATTTGAACAACAGGGCATCAACAATTTTAGGTAGGTCGTCACATAACATTGCTGCGGCTTGGCGACCCAGTATTCTTCTGCCTTGAGCGGGTAATCCGACGACAAACCGAATCTCTAGCTGCTCGGAATTAATCAACACCGCAGTACGTTCTAAAACTTCTTGTCCCAAGGAGGCGATTTCAATTAAACCGCTTTTACCTGAACCGCGATCGCGACTAAATTGTTTAGCAGTTTGGGCAAATTGACGAGCTAAATAATCTTTGGTAGCGATTTCTCTGCTCTTGGTTTGATATAGCTGGGGGGGGAACTTGGCTACTCTTTGGGGAACAATAACTCTTAGTTGACTAGGGGCGGCAAAAGGATCTCCTTGAACTCGCTCAATTGTCAAAATAAACTCTTCAAATTTATAGTCTCCCCTAAGATCTCGGTAAGATTTATAGTTTTGGTAATCTAGTTTTAGCAGGGTGTGATTAAGACTATGGCGATCGCGCATTGTTTCTCTCGGTCAAACATTTTATTAGGCTAATCTACACTCTTTTACACTCTGGCATAAATGATAAATTATCCAATATACTTTAGTGTCGATGCCGACTTAATCCAGAAAAGCGACAGCTCAATTAATTCTATTTGCCTTTTACAAACAATTATAGAAATCGCAGTCAACACTGCTGCTAATGTAAGTATAAAAACTAAAAATAGATAAATTGCTCAGAGTAATGTATTGAATATCACCCGCAATAAATATTTGCCAAAAATAAGCTTTGCTAATCAGCACAATTAACAGTCCAATTAACAGAAAAAGCAAAATAATATAGGATCTGTGGCAAAGAGCTTTTCTATTTTGTAACTTATGCTCTACTCCATCGATCAAAGGAGCATATTCAAAATCATTAAACCTTCTGGCAATTTGAAACGCAGTATCATGATAACGATATTGATAGCACATTGAACCAAGATACAAAGATTGAAAATTGAGAGTTAATATTCCCGCAAAAATTGCCAGTATTGGACTCCAGTTAAACCAATATTCAAGGCTAAAACTGTAATTTTGGTAATTTTTGATGATAAAGAATATCCCAAATAGCAACAGGACGATAATTCTCCAACCAAGCATCTTTACTGGTTGGTAATTAAGCTCAATAAAGCTATTTATGTAAGTATTTAGTTCTTGATTTCTCGATCGCAGAGAGTGCATTAATATTTTGACAAATAATAGTTAAAAAATATTGAACCAACACTATAGTCAAGAATAGTAATATTGACCAGTACAAAATAACTTTATTAATGAATCTAAAATCGCGATCGCTTGTTATAAGCCTTTTTATTATACCCAGTCTAGATGCTTGAATTAAAGCGATCGCACTGCAAAATACTATAAACAATTAGCTAGAGCTTCAGCCAGATCCTGTGCCGTTTGATAGCGATCTCTAGGTTCTGGTTGACAAGCAATGCTTAAAACTTCCCCTAAATTAGTCGGTAAATTAGGAATACTATCGATATCAAACTCAAATTTATTACTTTGGTAGCGATAATATTGCATCGGCGCTTTGCCAGTCAAGAGAAAAATGATTGTTGTCCCAACTCCATATATATCTGATTGCGGGCAAGGTTTGCCTCGATACTGTTCGGGTGCGCTATACCCCTCTACGCCAATACGAGTTTCCAGGGCGGTACCAAGTTCTTTGACTGCGCCAAAGTCTAGCAACATTAGACGACTATCCAAATTTCGTAGCATCAAGTTGGCAGGTTTGATATCTCGATGGATTAAAGGCTGTTCAAGATTATGTAAATATGCCAAGATGTCGCAAATTTGGATCATCCAATTAATCGTTCTTTCTGGGTCGGTTGCTCCTCTTTGAATGACGAATTGTTCTAAGTTATGACCGTGAATTAACTCCATCACAATATATTTGCGATTGTTTTCCACAAAAAAATCATAGTACTTGGGAATACCTGGATGCTCTAAAGACTTCAAGATTCGGGCTTCTCGTTCAAATAGTTCCCGCGCCTTGGCAATGCGTGCCATATCCGCGTTCATTTCTTTAAGAACTAGCAACATTGGGGCATTCTGTACGGTGCGATTACGTTCCCAGGCAAGATAAGTGGTACCCATTCCTCCTCTGCCTAAAGTTCGGAGAATTTGATAGGAACCTACAAAATGTTCTTCTTCAACTATTGGTTGTCCACAATGTCGACAAAAAATGCTACCGTCTGGATTATCTTTATGGTTACAAACTTCAGGACTGGCAATAATATTTGTCTGTTCCAGCTCAGGCTGATTTTGAGCAAGCTGTGATTCTAGTTCAAACTTAAAGACTGGTCCATTTTCTGCCAGACGAATCAGATCGTCATGGTTGAGAATCGCCTCTGTCATAAAATTATTGTTAATTAGGGTTCCATTCGTTCCCCTGCTAATTAACTGCCATTGCTCTTGTTCTGGGTCAATCAGGGTAAGTTCTAAATGCTGTCGTGAAACCTGAAAATAGCCATGAAGCACAATATCATTGTTTTGAGCGCGACCAATACGAATTACCGTTTGTTCAGAAAATTCCCACTGCTCAAGTGGTTGATTTGTCTGTGGTTCTAATAGGGTAAAAATGACCATATTATATTGGACTATCTATCAAGCGAATAAGCATAAATATCAATAGCAAATTGTAATGAGCTTTAGAAATCAGGTTTTAGTTTAACTCTAAGCAGTATGGCAGTAATATTATCGTGACCGTTATGCTCGTTGGCTAAATCTACCAATTTAAATAGACCATCCTGAAGATTAGCCCGTGAACTGATTAACGGCTCAAGATGTTCTGACCAATTTTCCTCTATAAAATTATTGTCGGATAGACCATCAGAACAAAGTAGCAGCAGGCAATCTTCCGTGATTTCCATAAATTGAATATCAGGTCTAACATAATCACTGTCCCTAGGACCTAATGCCTGTGTTAGCTGGTAAGAATCGGGTCGACCATAAGCTATTTCTGGCTCTACTCCACGATTAATTTCTCTTTGACCGACTTCATGATCTAAAGTTAATTGTTCTAGTCCCTGCTTGCGACTTATGCGGTAAATACGGCTATCACCAACATGAGCGATCGCTAATTGGGTATTGTGCAATATAGCCATCACTAGGGTTGTTCCCATTCTCCCGCTACCTGAGCGAGAATTGTTAATATTAGTCTGATAAAGAGCCTCATTTGCCTGTAATACTCCCATTTCGATCGTATTATGACTTGGCAAATCTGACTGCCAATGAGTTTGAAAATATTTCTGGAGGTTTTCTACTGCCATCGCGCTAGCAACTTCTCCAGCCGCATGCCCTCCCATACCATCGCAAACTATATATAAACCTTTGACGTTTAAATTATTTTCGGTGTTGTTCTCTACTTTCTCAATTGAGGTTTTAACGCCAAAAAAATCTTCATTATGATCTCTTTGGACTCCAATATCTGTACAGCAAGCATCTTTAATATCTCGTAGCTGCATCGGTATCATTGCCGTTGCCTGTTCTTCAAATTCACTCGTATACATCATATCTTCTTCGGCTTCATCAAAGAAGTTTTCTGGTTCAGATTCTGCAGAATTGGTTTGTGATTCTCCAAGTCCAGATTCAGAAGTAGCCATATTTTTAAATTCGGCGGAACTGTCAAAAGAATCAATTTCAGATTCATCCAAACCAATATTGTGTAGTTCTAATCGCAATTGTTCAATATCAACAATCTCTTCGAGCATAATTCTATCTAAGAGCAAATTGAGCTGTTCTAGATAAAGCAAACCAGATTCAGTCAGGCAATATCGCCAAGTTTGAGCTAAATCTATCAGAGTCGGAGCTTCATCAAAATCCATGTACAATTGCCTAAAGCAAAAGGCTTGGTCTTCATCTAAGCGCAAATTCTCACTAATCAGAAGACTTTGAATACAGTTAATCCGTTTCAAAGGGTCCCACAGCTTTGCCATCTCATCTAAAAACCAAATAATCTGTAGTAATGGTAGTTCTTCTTGCGACCACAGTTCCGTCATTAATTTCCATTGAGAACGATCTGGCAACAGGACAACTCCCCGATCCTGCTGCTGCCACGCATCATAAATTTTGGGAACTGTGGGAGTATATCTTTCCAAAATGATGTATGGTAAAGCATGTGTAGGTAATCCGACTAAATTCCAGTATTGAGTTACAGATAAATAAGAATTATCTAATTCTTGACTCAATTCAGCAAACAAATCCATTTGCTGTTTTTGTAAAGTTGCCAGATGGGGCTTTTGTAAAGGATATTGATCGATTACCTGACTTTGGAGCAGCACCTCATTGGCACTGCTATGTTCTTGAGCCAAAAGCATCTCAGGGTCTGGTGCAGCCTTCAAGATGTAACGATTGGAAGTCTGACTATCTGTCAACTGTAGCAGAGAATGAATTTTGCCTTCGTTATTGACAAATAAATCCGATAAACTCTCAATTTCGAGTTGCGAATGATTACTAGCTATTTCATTAGCAATATTAGCTAATGCGGGTTGAGGTTGAGTATTTTTTTTCTGAGAGATTATAGCCCACAGCACAGTATGGTTGTCAGCACCGCAGAAATTACAAGTTTTTGCTTCGATCAAAATATCTTCTTGACATTGGCAACAAACTTTATGAGTCAAGGAAACTCCACAATTTTGGCAAAATTTGTTGTCTTGTGGGTTTTCAAATTCACACTGAGGACATATAAGCATACTGTACTTTCCTTTAGATATATTTGGTCTGCCTACATTAAGCTATTTTTTATATATTGAGAATATTTAGTAGGTCAAAGTCAGCATTATCTTGATTAAGATCACAATAAATGCCCAAAATTTTTGAGACATTAGGAACTTTTCGAGATAAGGTTATCTCTACCTTGGTGGTTAGCATTCTATATTGGAACGCTAAGGATAGTAGTTTCGATCGAGCAATAAAGCTGGATTAAATATAAAGGTTAATTTAGTAGACACAATAAGCTAACATCAAAAAAATAATGCAATTATACCTGCAATCTTAGCTCATCGTCCTTTTTTGGCAATCCTATAATGCATGGTTAACTCAACCAGGAACGATTCATTGCTCACCAGCAATAGATAACATTTCTCTTCATCTGGACTTAAGCAACTTTCCTGGTTAGATTTCAGAAAAAAAGTGTCGTTATAAAGTATTACGGTTACTTTATTCAACTTTTATCAATAATCACTTGTTCTTCTGACATTATGCTGATGACAATAATAGTTTTATTCCGCGATCTTACTCCTGGTATTTCTACTCGCTACGTCAGTTAGATACTCCTTAGCAAATAAAATGTTGAAGATATATAAAGAAGTCTAACAATATCAATGATATCCTCATAAATCATTTTTCTTCACGGGGATCGTACGCTACATTAGTGATATAGATAAACAAACATTATGAAATAAATAAGTTTAGTTTA
>CAVRWR010000149.1:0-11305 GCA_963724445.1 uncultured cyanobacterium
CGTAACCACAAAAGGGAGCGGTAGTATATTCAACGTTACGGCTGTCAGGCTCGCGGACGAAACCATCTAAAGCTTGAACAATTTTGTCTGATAGACCAACAACTTCTCCTGATGGAGTGCCAGTATACATTTCAACTTCAAAACCTTTAGATAGTAAACTCATCTTTTCTCTGTCGTGGCTCCGCTATGTATATTATTATTGCTCTTGACTAGCTTATTTATCTTAGACAACTTAAACCAGAGAAACTTACCTTAATCCAAGATTAAGTTCAAAAATTGCCATAATTAATCGCCATGGATTACTATTAATCGGTTTAACCGTGTAAATGATTACAGTCTAAAGGAAATCTAAAGATTAGGATTTTTGAAATGCGGTTTTTATAGGTTACGATTTCAAATCGGCGTATTTAATTCAAATTAATAACAACTTACTTTATGTCAACCCTTTTATCTAATCAAATGCAAAAAGCTAAACATTATCAGACCAACCAGCAGGTAAAGTACCTACATTTAGAGGCAGAAGTGGATATGCTGCTGCAAAAGCTCACCTCATTGACGCAGCGTAAGGAATTAAGCTCAATTCTTTCTGAATTGGCAGAACCAGTTAACTCTAATTAACCAACGGTCAAGGATTATCTTATTTTTAGTGCTGCGAGCCAGCTTAAGATAATTAGATTAGAACTTAAATTTCGGACTTTAAAAATCTAAGTAAGTAAATATGACAGTACATCCTCAGCTAGCTTATGCCTTGACTAAAAAGAATGCTCTCAAGGTGATTAGCGGCTTAAACAATTTTGATTGCCAACAAGTTATTGCGGTAGTAAAAGCAGCGGAGGCAGGTGGTGCTACCTTTGTCGATATTGCGGCACAGCCTGATTTAGTCGAGTCGGTTCGCCATGTTAGTAGCTTGCCGATCTGTGTTTCTGCCGTTGAGCCAGAATTATTCGTCAGTGCAGTTAACGCAGGTGCTGATTTAATTGAAATAGGCAATTTCGACAGTTTCTACAGTCAGGGAAGAAAGTTTGAGGCAGCAGAAGTTTTGGAACTGACTCAAAAAACCCGTTCACTACTGCCAAAAATCACTCTTTCTGTAACCGTCCCTCACATTTTGCCTTTAGATGAGCAGGTTCAATTAGCCGAACATTTGGTTCAAGCAGGGGCAGACATTATTCAAACTGAAGGCGGGACAAGTATTCAGCCTACTAATCCTGGAGTAAGAGGCTTGATTGAAAAAGCTGCCCCAACCTTAGCGGCTGCTCACAGCATTGCACGAGCAGTAGATGTTCCAGTCCTCTGTGCCTCTGGGCTATCTAGCGTAACTGTACCCATGGCGATCTCTGCTGGAGCCTCTGGTGTGGGCGTTGGTTCGGCGATTAATCAGTTAAAGAGTGAAGTTGCCATGGTAGCAGCAGTCCGCAGTTTAGTTGAAGCTCTTAATAGTTATCAGTCAATAGCAGTTAAGGCTCAATAATCAATCAATTTCTGTGAGGCAGTCTTTAAGGGCATAAGCTATCTGCTCTTGTTCGACTTCTGTAATTCCAGGAAACATTGGTAAAGATAGTACTTCTCGGGCAGCTTGCTCAACTATGGGTAGCTGCCCTGTTTTGTAGCCCAAATCTTGATATACGGGTTGGAGATGCAGGGGAATTGGATAATAAATCATGGAGATTATTCCCTTGGTGAGCAATTTATCTTTTATTAGCTCTCTTTTGCCCCGAACGGATGATTGGTTATCTTTAATGCATACTGTGTACTGATTCCAAACGCTTTTACCTCCAGATATCCCTTGGGGTAGCTTCAGATCTGCAACTGACTGCAATAGCTCGTGATAATATTGCGCCGCTTTTTGACGTTCGTCATTCCAACGATCTAGGTAAGGGAGTTTAATACTTAAAATAACCGCCTGTACTGCATCAATACGACTGTTAAGACCAATAAAATCATGGCGATAGCGCGAGGGAGAACCATGTTCCTTGAGGATTCTCATTTGTTTGGCGATCGCCGAATCGTTAGTCGTAATTGCACCCCCATCACCACAAGCACCCAAATTTTTCGTTGGAAAAAAGCTGAAACAGCCAACGTGACCTATACTGCCAATTTGCCCTTGTTCCCAAGTAGCACCAGTAGCCTGAGCGCAATCTTCGATGACGAATAAATTATGTGCCTCGGCGATCTCCATCAGGTTTGTCATATTTACTGGCTGACCAAACAAGTGAACGGGTACGATCGCCTTAGTCTGGGGCGTAATTGACTGCTCAATCTGAGCTAAATCTAGATTAAAAGTATTAAGATCTATATCAATAAATATTGGAGTCGCGCCCGCGCGAGTGATAACCTCAGCAGTGGCAAAAAAACTAAAAGCAGTAGTGATTACTTCGTCTCCTTTACCGATATTCAAGGCTTTGAGTGCCAAATAGAGGGCATCTGTACCCGAATTACAGCTAACACACTCGGCAACACCGACATAATTAGCAAATTCTTGCTCAAAGGCAGCGATCGCCGCACCACCGATATAATGACCAGAGCTAAGGATATCAAGTACAGCAGAATTAGCTTCTGCTTGAATTAATTTATATTGTCGAGTTAGATCGACTGGTGGAATCTGTTTCACTCGCTTAGATTAAAGTTTTTTTTACTTAGATAAAATATAAGAATTGAATTATCCAGTATAGGGTAGCGCGAAAAACTGCGGTTTAGTTGTAATTAATTATAAAATGCCGTAATTTAGCTGTAATTCAATAGAGATTAAGCCCAAGCAGTTAATCCAGTAAGGCTGTCCTGCTATGATCTCCATGTTTATTCTTCAAGTAACATATTTAAAGTTATGGAATCAGCAGAAAACAAAGCGAAATCAATCCCTGACAATGATTTTGGGTCATCCAGTGAATCATCTTTGTCCAAAATAGAAACTATCAAACTATTGAACGAAAGTATTGACCAGCTCGAACAAACAATTAAGGGCATTAAAGATAATTCTGCCACTATACCTCCTCGGGACTCGATTGATACGCTGGTAACTACTACCCAGAAATTAGTCGATGGAGTAGCATCATCTTTTGTAACTAGCTCAGGTTCAATTGCGAAAGAAACAACTAAGCAGAAAGTCATAACTAATTCTGCACCAGCAGCCAGAAAAACTTCAACTCAGGTTAATTCCCCTTCCATTAAACCAGAACAGCCAAGGGTTAGCAAAATCGAGCAAGCTACGAAGAGGGAGAAAAAACGGAATTTAACCTGGATTGTCATTGGTGTTACGGCGATCGCTATGGCGATTGTGGCAATATTTTGGCTCTGGCTACCACAACAGCAGATTGCTTCGATCTCTGACCCAGAAATTCCAGAGGCTATATCCCCGCCAGCTAAAGTTAATCAGGAACCAATTGCCGAAGCACCTTTAACTGCGCCTCAGATCGGCACAGAACCAACAGTTGTTGATAAGTCTGGCACAGCATCAGAATTGGTAGATTCTAGCGCAGAAGATTCTGTAGAAGCTCCTGCCGAAATCTTAATTCCCCCTGAATTAGAATCTCCAGGAAGGGCTAAAAACCTGAAAATGGTGACGATTGAACCTGAATTAAACTTTACTCCCGAACAGACGCTAATTGCTAGCTTGGGAACAAAAGTGGCAAATCTAACCAAAAATTATCCGACGGACTTAATTGAATCAATTCAAGTTGATTTACCTCAAGATAGCCTGCTGATAAAGGTAACGGATGACTGGTATGAACTAAGCGAATCGAGCCAGAATAAATTGGCAAACGAGATGTTGAAACGTTCTCGCGAGTTTGATTTTCTAAAACTGGAACTCAAGGACAGTTTGGGAACATTAGTGGCTCGAAATCCAGTAATCGGCGATCGCATTATCATCTTGCAAAATAGCAAAATTAATCAATAATTTACCGTAATTTACCGTTTTATCTCGATCTCTAAGAATGTACAATGTCTCTGGAGTAATTTAATAGTTTTAAACAAGGACATAGCAACAGGTGGTCAAAAAATTGAGTAACCAAATCTTAATTAGCATTGCTGTAGTTATTGTCTGTGGCTCGGTGCTGATCTTGTCTACATTTATCACAAAAAGTCCTGCACAAGCGATCGCCTCAGAGCTACAGCAACCTACTTCCAGTCCCCAGTTAATCGCTCAAAACAATATTTCATCAGAGGAATCTATGGATTTATCCAACGCTACTACTACAGACTCAGGATTAAAATATGTCGTCGTCAAAGAGGGGGATGGTGCATCTCCCCAAAAAGGTGAAAATGTAACAGTTCACTACACGGGTACTTTAGAAGATGGCAGCAAGTTTGATAGTTCTCGCGATCGCAATCGCCCCTTTTCTTTTAAGCTTGGGATTGGTCAAGTAATTAAAGGCTGGGATGAAGGAGTTGCTGATATGAAAGTAGGTGAAAGACGTACTTTAATTATTCCCCCCGAATTAGGTTATGGCGCAAGTGGCGCGGGAGGAGTAATCCCCCCTAATGCGACTCTAATTTTTGATGTGGAACTATTAAAGATTGGCTAACTAGAAAGAGTGCAAACCGATACCGTCAAGGTAGGTTAATTGCCTACCTTTTTATTACAAGCCATTGAATAATTTTTGCCAAAGTCAATACCGTGACTATCTGAAAATTTTGCCGCTCATTGGGTTCATTTGTCTCATTTGTCTATTGCTAGTAGGTGGCTGTAGCGATCGCCACACCGCCCAAATAGACCAGCAGGAGATTACTAAAATAACTTTCTGGCATGGAATCAATCCGCCTGAGAATCGAGATATCTTTGATAAATTAGTCAATAAATTTAATCAAGATAATCCCGATCTCGAAATAGAAGCACTGTATATAGGTCAACCAGATGCTCAATTACCAAAAATCTTAGCTGCTACAGTGAGCGACCAGCCGCCAGATATTCTCTGGTATGTGCCGCAAATTGCAGGAAAGCTAAATCAGTTAGGGGCATTATTACCCTTGGAAGATTGGCTTAACAACTCAGCAATTAAATCAGAAAT
Organism: uncultured cyanobacterium; assembly: GCA_963724445.1. Lineage (GTDB taxonomy): Bacteria > Cyanobacteriota > Cyanobacteriia > Cyanobacteriales > Xenococcaceae > Waterburya. The sequence goes on from CAVRWR010000149.1 coordinate 5,007, forward strand.
TGACCCTGCGATGTTTGACTCGATGAGGTTAAATGAGCATATTTTATCGGTTCCCTTTGCCACCAATAATGCCGCAGTTTTTTATCGCCCTAGCTTATTTAGACAAGCAGGAATTACAGAGGTGCCTCATACATGGTCGCAGTTGCGACAAGTAGCTCAAAAACTAACTCAAGATCGCAATAACGATGGTCGCCTGGATCGACACGGTATTTTCTTGTCCTTGGGTAAGGAAGAATGGACTGTGTTTGCTTGGCTACCTTTTATCTATAGCGCCAGAGGAGATTTATTGGCCGCAGGAAAACCCAATTTAGTCAATGACGGGGCGATCGCCGCTTTGCAATTTGGGGCAGACTTGGTGAAAGATGGTGTAGCTGTCTTGTCTCCACCCGAAAGAGGGTACGAAATAGATGATTTCATTGCGGGTAAAGTGGCAATGCAAATCACTGGACCTTGGACGATGGCACAATTAAAATCAGCAAAGATTGATTATGATGTCTTTCCCATTCCTGTAGCGGATCGACCTGCGGCAGTAATTGGGGGAGAAAATTTGTTTGTGTTTAAAACTACCCCTGAAAGAGAACAGGCTAGCCTCAGATTTTTAGCATATATCCTGAGTGAAGAGTTTCAAACCACCTGGGCATTAGAGACAGGATACTTACCTGTAAATACTAAATCTCAGCAGAGTCAAGCCTATCAAAACTTTGTACGGGAAAACCCTGTAGTAAAAGTTTTTTTAGACCAGATGCAGTATGCTCAATCCCGTCCCATAATTCCTCAGTACAGCCGACTTTCGGAAAATTTGGGCAGGGCGATTGAAGCTAGCTTATTGGGTAAGCAAACTCCTGAAGAGGCACTCTTGCGATCGCAACAGCGTTTAGAATTAGTTTTTGCGGAATGAATTAAGCAAAAATCGCCACAGGCATTTATTCTCATGTAGCGATCGCTATCCTGGCATTACAGTTTTATTTCATCAAGTTAGTCATCGTAACGAATAATATCGTCATCTCCCAAGTATTCACCATTCTGCACTTCAATCATCACCAGCGGAATTACTCCTGGATTTTCGACTCGATGGGCAGTATTCATCGGGACATAAGTAGACTGATTTTGCATTACGAGGGTTTCTTTACCATCACACACCACCTTCGCAGTACCAGACACTACGATCCAATGCTCACTGCGATGATAGTGCATTTGAGTACTCATATGTTCCCCAGGTTTGATTTCAATTTTATTGATGCAATATCTTTGACCTTGATCCAGATTTTTAACCTTACCATAGGGGGGATTTCTGGTAACATCACTTTCAGACTTGGTAGAAGTCGCATTTTCTTGCTGACCGTTTTCTTTACTCATATCAACTCCAGGCTTTAATGTATTTGCTTCTAGTTTAAATAAACATTACTACTTCAGCCAATTAAAGTTTTTCAGCCCGATAGATAAAAAAGTTTCCCAGTATGCCAATAGTTTCTAGCTGATAGTCGGGCAAAGGATTTGGTAACGGTAAATCTGCTTGATAGATACTAAATAATAAAAAATTTCGACGTTCTGTTTGTTGATTGACTATATCTACCAAATAGGGGCTAGCTGCATTGATTAATAGATGACATTGACCTTCTAACCACTCTCCCATATCTTCGGCTACTTGAACGCATACTGTGTCCTTAAGCTCTGCTTTGATCGTTGTATCCGCATACTGTTGATATTTTTGTTCTCCTGGATTGGTGAACCAAGCGATCGCACCTATTCCTAGAGCGATCGTGCCAACCACGCCGATATTGTTAAATCCCATGCGGTTTTAAAATATTTTTTCGATTTTAGACCTGATTCTATACTACAAGAACAAAACTTGAATCATAATGGTGCTATAATACTTGAGCGATATGCATGGCGGGCGTAGCCAAGTGGTTAAGGCAGTGGTTTGTGGTGCCACCATTCGTGGGTTCAAGTCCCATCGTCCGCCCTAATAAAGAGACCGACTTGAAAGTAGATTTCACTCGTAAATCAGTCATTTTGTATTGATGACAAAATTATTAGCTTCCATGATTTGATAGAGATTAATATCTGGTTCAACTAAGCAAGCATGACCACTATGGGGTAAAGTAACGACTGTTGCTTGAGGAAAGATTTTCACTAAGTGTTTTGCTTCTTCGACTGAAGGCAAAATCAAATCTTCTTTGCTACCAATCAATAAAACAGGTTGAGTTATCTGCCGTAGTTTAGTTTCGTCGATGGTAAACTCTCGCATCATTGCCAAACGTTGTTGGGCAGTTTGTTTGGGAGCAGATTTAATTGTTTCTGATAAGCCTTCACGAGCTTGAGGTGTAAGCCGATTAATTGGAGCTAAAAAAGGTAAAGTAAGGTAAGCAGAATGATCATAAAAAAAGTCGGGTGTCAGGGGAAATAACAGCGAACCGAAGTTAAGCCAGGGAACTCGATGAAATGAAGATGCGGGATTGACCAAAATAATCTTCTCAAATAATTTAGGTGCTTGCAACAGCATTTTAAGTGCTATGCACCCACCAAAAGATTCCCCACAAAGATATACAGGGCGATTGGGCGTTTTAGCTAGTTCGGCTTCGGTAAGAGCCAATGCCGACTCCGCCAAAAGATCGAAGTCATCGATATCTTCAGGAGGAATAACAAAACAGCGTACGTCAAAACCAATTTCCAGACTATCTGTTTGCAAAGACATCAAGTATTTCCCCGTCTCGTCTAATCCTGGCAAGAAAATCAGCAGAGGATCGTCAGGTTTGCTCGGTTGAGGATTGAAGAAGTAAGCATCATGTTGAAGCTCGATCACAATACATAATATCCTTAATTCGCAATGTTAAACCAAAGATTACTTTAGTGGCAAAAGAACCTATGGTATAGATTACTTTTACCAACCTCTCTTCGCTATTTAGGATCACGACCGAGGTGCTAAATCTCCTGGGGAAAATTAGACCATCACAGGCGATCGAGCAATTGGCGCTTTTTAGCCTGGAATTCATCTTCTGTCAGAATACCCTGTTCCTTTAGCTTACCGAGTTTCTCTAAAGTCTGGTAAACATCGGCAGCTTGTTCTTGGTTGTTTTCGAGATCGGAAACATAGGATTTTCCCTGATTAAAAGCATCCTCATAAGCTTTTTTAAGTTGATCTTCAATAAAATTGCTGAGATTACCAGATTTAGCAAAATGCTCGATCGCAACTTGTCCGACAGCATAGGTAGATGCACCAGAAGTAAGAGCCATGGAAGCACCGCCTAGTAACGTACCTATTCCTGGAATAGCTTTAAGAAAGCTTGCTCCTAATCTCGCTACGGTAGTGCCAGTCAAAGCCGAAACAAATGCTTTACCGTTGCTTTTTGAATAATTTACCCCATATAGTTCCGCTAGCTGCTGGAGCATTTCTAATTGAATAGCTGTAACTGCCGCGAAGTCAACTAAAGGAATCGGAATTAAGCCGCCACCCATCGACCACAAAACATGAGATCTAATGATTGACTGCGCTTGAGATTTTCTATTGTCAAACATACCAAATCTGCCTCAAAATATAAAAATTTATTTGACCCTATCATATCGATTTCTTGATGGATGTGATTTGGTTTCAGATGACATAGTATGATTGATCTCTATAAGCAAAACAATTCTCAAAATACAATATTTTCCCAGACTATTATCTATCAGCCACAAATTAGCAATGCCCGATGTTGAACAATTGATTGAGGCGGTTAACCAAGCCGACTCTGCCGATCTATTATTAGAAACGGTAGAAAACTTAGCTGAAAATCCAGATGAAGCGGCTATCCCTACTTTGGTTGAGGTTCTAGGCTTTAACAACCCTGGTGCGGCGGTGGCGGCAGTAGATGGTTTAATCAAAATTGGTGAGCCAGTAGTTCCCTATTTATTAAATAATTTAGATGGCTATAACTATGGCGCTAGAGCCTGGGCAACTAGAGTATTTGCAGGAATAGGCGATCCTTCAGCTTTGGATTTACTTTTGGAGGCGGCAGTAACTGATTTTTCTCAAAGCGTACGTCGTTCAGCAGTCAAAGGATTGGGTAGTATTATCTGGTCAAAGCTACCCGAAGAAGAAGTTATTGCAGCACAGCAGAAAGTTTTGCAGACTCTTTTGCTAGCTACTGAAGATGGCGAGTGGGTGGTGCGTTATGCTGCCATTGTTGGGCTGGAGGCGTTGGGAAATACTTTGGCAAAAACTCAGCCTGAATTGTTAGAAACAACTACTAATAAGTTTAAAGCATTGATTGAAAGCGAACCAGAAGCGGCTATTTGCGCTCGAATTGAATATGCCATGGATAACCTTTATAGTGGACAATGATTTTTTGTTTAGATGGTTGAGCTAACCTTTGTTACTCCTTGGCGGAGTTGCTTTTGTCGTCTTAACCAAGATGCTTTAATAATCGGGCGAATTATCGGCGCAAAGGTTCTGGCACCCCAACGAACCAAAGAACTTTTATGTAATAATTCTGCTTGAGCCATTTCCTGGGACTGGAGTTTTTGAATACGAACTATTTCTGGCTCTCTTTCTTGTTGAATCAAAGTCAACACCGTATCAATTTGACTAAAATCAACTTCAGATTTTTGCAACAGGGGAACTAGATGATTGGCTGCCACGATCGCATCACGAAATGCCATATTGATTCCTTGAGCGCGAATTGGCGACATGGGATGGACGGCATCACCCAATAAAAGTAAACCAGGAATTGACCAGCGATCGCAAAGTCCCACTACCACCGACAATAATAATGGCTTAGTCAGACTATCTTGATGCTGTTCGATATGTTCTGCTAGCCAGGGAGGCGAAGTTGCCATAAGTTTTTCTACCCAGTCGATGTGTCGATTGTAGTCACGATCGTCTTCGTGAACCCCCCAGCCGATGTGTAGTTGACCCGATGAGGCTCGAAACAAGCCAAAACTATCTTTTCCTTTGATAATAGAATAAAAAGTATTTTTTGATTTCAAGAGCATTCCTGAATCAAGCTTAAACCAGAGGATATTTAGGCTATTTTCTTGCTTAGTCAAGTTAATTCCAGCTTTCTTTCTCATAACTGAATTACGTCCATCAGCAGCGATAATCAGATCGGCAGTAATTTCCGTTCCAGAACTTAACTTAACGCCACATACCCTGCCACTGTTAAACAACATATCCTGTACAGCTTCCCCCTGAATAAATTCAAACTGAGGAAATTCCTCTGCCTGTTGCATAATTATGGCTAATAGATGGGGTTGAGAAACTGTGGTGCATTTTCTTCCCTTGGGTTCTATTGGTTCTGCGACTTGAAATAGACTACGGTTTGCTAGCAAGAAGTCCCAAGCATCAATTGTTTGATGGGGAATATTGGGTAATAACTGAAGCAGTCCTATTTGTTCTAGAGCATCTAGTCCACTAGGCATCAATCCCTCGCCGCGAAATTGCCGTTTAAAGTCACGGGATGCCTCAATTAACTTTACCTCGATTCCTTTTCTCGCTAGCAACAGCGCCAATACTGCTCCTGTAGGTCCCGCGCCGACAATTATTACTTGAGTCATCTTTTAAATACATTTTAGTTTGCTCTTATCATTTTTACAAAAGTGAGTTAAAATCCTCCCATTCGACTTCCCAATCGCTTACGGAGATTATCACATGTCTGCTCTTCGCCAACCTGACTTTTCCCAAGAGTATTATCAGCCTCCAGCTCAAACTCCAGCAGCTAATTATCGACATCCTCTGGTTAGAAAACCAGTTAAATCAGGAAAAGTTCTCAACCATAAAACTTTTCCTGCATCAGATAGTTTACCTAGGAATCTTAAGACGTTATCCTTATTACAAAAAGGTTCTTTTGCTTTAGCGATCGCATCAATGGCAGCTAGTATTGGTCTTTATATGTCCACGGTACAAATTCCCAAACTTTGGAGTCAAGAATATCAGCATTTAGAAGATTTACAGCTTCAAGAACGTCAGTTAATCTCCATTAACGAAACAATTAAATATCAACTCGCCCAAGAAGCTAGCCAAGACGACAGTTTAGCAATCTCCAAACCAGAATCTGCCGTATTTATTCGTCCCGCTAAAGTTGAGCTGAAAAAACAGTCTAAAAATAGAGCAGCTGAGCTAGAAGAAGTAGCCTTAAAATACAATGGACTGGGATATTAACTGTCAAAAAAACTGTGCAAAAACTTGGATAGATTAGTGATTGTTGGCTATTATAAATATCAGTTATAGGGATTCTTGTTAATAAAAAAAATAGTAATCAATTCTCAATACCAGATAGCTTAGAGTCTAAACTAAAGCCAGTATGTCCAAATCTAAGTCTCAG
>CAVRWR010000150.1:0-6269 GCA_963724445.1 uncultured cyanobacterium
TTTCTAGCTGCTGCGATTACCTCCTCAACTATTTTTGTTCCCAGACCTTTTCCTCTAAGACTGCGATCAACTAATACATCTTCCAATAAACCAAAAGGCTCTTGATGTAGTTCGTTATGCATGATATAAAGATATGCTCTGGCAACTTGCTGTCCGTTTTCAACAACAGAGAATTTAATACCTCTGGCTTTGACGTTTTCTGTCTGAATTTTCGGAGAAGTACTCACTACAGTTCTTGGAATTTACTACAGCATCTATCTTAAACTGACTATAATTGCCAGAGCAAAGCAGTTTTCCTTTAAAATTTAGTTGATGCCAGAATATCAGAAAATCAATCGAAACTACTATTACTTACTTTTATTGCTGCTAGCACCTTTTTTACAGCTTTGCTATCAAACGTTCAATAAAAGTTACCCTCAGCTTGACCTCCAGATTTTTCAGGTATTAGAAAATTGCCGAAATTTTTTACTTGATTTTATTTTTACCAACGTTTATCGCATTAGCAATACTTACATTACTGGTACAGTAGTATTAATCGCTTTGATCGGCTTAATTCGTAAACGCTATTGGCAAGAGGTGAAAGGATTAGTATTTGCCACTTTAGGAATTTTGCTTCTTGCAAACGAAGTACTCAAGCCTTTTTTCGATCGCGATCGCCCTCCCAAACCTAGATTAGTAGATCATTTGAGTCCAGATAGTTTTCCTAGTGGTCATGCAGCAGGAAACTTGGTTTTCTACTTTTATATGTCTTTTATCATTGCCGCCAAGTATCCTCAGCTTGCCAAATATGTCTATGGAGTTGCTACCACTTTAGTGTTGTTAATTGGCTTTAGCAGCATCTACGTCAAAGCTCATTGGACAACAGATATTCTAGCTGGTTATATTTTTGGCTATTGTTGGCTACTAATCAGTTTAAATCTCTTAAAATTTCTTACCTATCGACGGTTAAAATCATGAAATTTTTAAAGTCTAGACTTAGTCTTACTCCGCAACAATGCACCACTCATGAAGCTCATACTCTACGCATTGATTAGCGATCAGCGGATCTTGAGCTACAATCTCCTTGGCTTCTTGCAGTGAATCCGCTTCAAAAATCAGCATTCCTCCGCCTAATTCTCGCCAATAGCCTGTTTTTGCTTTATACCCTCGGGCAATTAGCTGATTGACATATATTTTGTGAGCAGATACGTATCGATCAAAAATAGTTTTATTTACTATTCCTGTTTCAATTTTGACAAATGTTGGCATAAGTATGAGCTAATATTTTCATTTTTTAAGAAGTATGCCGAGAATTCGACTTATGGCTATTTATTTTATAATTGGTTTTACTAAACATAAACCACCAAGGTTCTACACTCATCAAATCCCAGCTGCCCAATGCCACAGCAAACTTTAACCCTACAGGCTGTTCTATCTGAGGAGTTTAAGTTTCATAAAGATTTCTGCCGCCTTTTAATTCGGACTTAGAGCGCAGAAGCTTAGGAATGAGAATTGACGACGGTTCATTATGCTTTAAGAATCGCTATATTGATTAGTGATACCTAGTCATAGCTACTCAAAAAATTTGCTTGTTATAAACTTATAAATCGTGAAACGTAGTTACCGACCAGAAACAGTTGCTCATGTCCGCATTACTCAACAATCTATTTCCATGGGCAAAATAGAGGGAGAAGTCAAAGCTGCTCAATACGAGTGGCAGTTTAGATGGCGTTTTCGCCAAAGACATCTGTCTGTTCAACCTTCCCTTGGTCGAGCGTTGATTCAAGAGCCTTTAGAGCGTTTCCTCGAACGCTGCGATCATCAACTAGAAGCTGGTGGTGACTATACATTCACCGTCAGAACCAAAATGTAGCTTGATTACTAATTATTTGCGAAGCTTATCCTTTAGGACTGATTACTAACTTAAGCTTAAATATCGTTCAATCAGGAGAATAGCTACAATATCGTCCACCGGGCGAGGCGGTGTCCGCAAGCCTTGAGGAATTAGACGCTGTAATCTTTTGGGAGGATACATAACCCAATAGCGATCGCGTGCCTGTAAAGTACTATTTTGTTCGTTCACGGTGATAACTGAGATATTTGATAAATTAGACTCAATCTGGCGCTGCCAATCTTCAGAAGTAGTGCCATCTCCCATGACGATTAAATTTACGGCGTACTCCTGAGCTAGCTGCTTAATAGTAGCGATCGCCTGAAGCGAATCAATCACCTGATGGCAAAGAACGGTAAGATTGCTTTGCATCACCGCTACCCCACACTTATCTCTGCCAGGATCGAAACCAAGTATATTTTGAAGACTCATTGCTCACTGCTTATTAAGTGCTGTAAATAACTTTGCCGTTACGCTTAACTACAAAATCAAGTTTTAAAGGTCCTGCGGTAAAGGTATTCTCTGACACTATTGCTTTAATTTCGGTCACGGGTTCATTTGCTTGAACAATTTTGTCAACAAAATCAACAATATTTTCAACCTGATTATTGCCTATTTCGATGTCTCCTAGTGTTCCTGCTCTTTGAGCGCGAAATTTAGACACCGCTAAGAGCCAGTTTAATCTTTCCTGTACTTCCTGACGATTAATATTTTGCCCATCAATCGAGACAGTAGCTATTTCTTCTCCAGCTCCAAATATTTGCTGATTGAGAGCTACGTCGGCAAAGACTTGGACTTCTTTCTCTCCCTGAACATAATTACCAGCAGAAATAATTCTAATTACATAATCTCGACCATCTTTAATCCCCGATTCTAACTGCTCAACCTGAGAACGGGTAATTCTTAAAATCTGCTGCTGAGATTGTGAGCCACTAAACTGAGTTGCTTGAACTGCGTTGGTGTTTGCTTGCCTGAGTAAACTATCGATCGCCGATTTAGCTGCCTTGGGATCGAGAATTCTCACTACCGCCGAAGATAATACCTGACCTTTGACCACGGCAATCTTTTTTTCTCTTAGTTCTTGATATGACTGCTCCAAAACAGCCACATTTTTGGACAGGTAACTTAGTTGAGCTTCTAGCTTTTCTAGCCTTTGAGTCCTCAACTTGAGACTTACTTCCGTAGCGGCGATCGCCTCATCTAGTTGAGCAATAGACTCATCCCGTTGCTGTACCAAATTCTGTAGAGACTGCTGCTGCTGTTCTAATTCCCGAAGACGAGTTTCTTTCTGAGATAGCACTAGATCCTGCTCTTTAATTTGCTGCTCGCGTTCCTGTAGCTGCGCCTGTAATTCTTGGCTTTGTTCTCGAAGCTGATTTAGCTGCTGTTGTCCCTTTTGTCTCTCCGTCAAGAGGCTATCTAGTTCTTGTCGTAGTTTTTTGGCTTGACCAGAAATTTTCTTTACCTGTTCTTTTGACTGCTCAAAATTTTGATTAATGGCAGCTAAATTTGCCACAGCTTCGCTTTGTTGTTTTTTTACCTCAGCTAACTGCTGCTGTACCTGCTGTTGTTCCTGCCTCACCTGAGCCAGCTCTGCCTCCGTCTGGCGTTTTTCCTTCAGAATGTCATCTAGCTGAAATATGCCTCTTCTTAAAGAACCACTTAAGCCAAACAAAATCCCCAAAGTCAGGGCAGAAATTAACATTCCCGTAATCCAAGTGACGACCATCGCTGTCTGGCGAGGACGAAGATTGAATAATCTGAGTCTGGCTTTGCCGATTTTGGTTCCCACGCGATCGCCAAACACTGCAACAATACCGCCCAAAAGGAAAATTGCTGCAATCAGAATATAACCGCTGGTCATTAGAAGAGATGAGGTAATTTAGCACGAAAAACAGGCTTATTTAGATTACCATTCAGATGTTAATCATTTATTAGTATCGCTACTTATTAGCTAAACCATCTTAGGCAAATTGTTGGCTGAGTGCTACAGGGTTATGCACCGTAATTTTCTTTTTGTGAATTGAGACTAATTCGCGATCGCGCAAATCCCCTAATAACCGAGTAACCGTAACCCTAGTAGAACCTATAGCTTCGGCGATCGCCTGATGAGATAATTTGAGGTCGATCTTAATCCCTTCAGCAGTAGGCGTACCAAAATCCCGACAGAGTATCAATAAGAAGCTGACCAAACGGGAACCCATATCACGATGAGCCAGAGTTTCGATCATCATCTCAGTCTGCAAAATGCGAGAAGATAACCCCCTTAACATCAACATAGACAATTCAGGATTTTCTTTGAGGGCTTGTTCTACTTGCTCAATGGGCGCAGATAAAAGTTCTACGGTCGTAAATGCCACTGCATGATAAAAGCGATCGCTTTTCTGACCAGTTATCAAAGAAAGTACGCCAAATACAGTGTTCTCTCGCAGCAGAGCCACAGTAATTTCTTCTCCCGCTTCATAAACACGAGACAGTTTAACTGCTCCTTTTAACAAAAAGTAGACTCTTTCTGCGGGATCGCCAGGAAAGAAAATAGTCTTACCTCGTTCAAAGCTCTCCACGATTGGCGGAAAAGAACCACGACCAAGTTTGCGAAATACTGATGATAGTGACTGATTTTGTATGAGGGGAAGTTCCATATAGCCTAGATTTGAGTGGAATTAGGTTGTATTGGTCAGGTTGTTATCCTAAATAGTTACATATTCGCACATTACAATCAAAATCTTTCTTCGATATTTCAACTATAGGTTAACTATAACTAATAAATTTACTTTCCCAGGCAGTTGTAGGATAGATAATTGCAGCTACAAATTTGGGAAAAGACCGTGCTAGATTTAACTGGAAAAAATGCTTTTGTTACAGGAATAGCAAACAACCGTTCTATTGCTTGGGGCATTGCCCAGCAGCTACACAAGGCAGGCGCGAATATTGGTGTTAACTATCTCCCTGATGAACGAGGACGCTTTGAGAAAAAAGTTAGAGAATTAGTCCAACCCCTTAATCCTAGTATTATTGTCCCTTGCGATGTGCAGCATGATGAACTATTAGACTCGATGTTTGCCACTATTGCCCAAGAGTGGGGCAAGCTAGATATTTTGGTTCACTGCCTGGCGTTTGCTGAACGGGAAGATTTGACAGGAGATTTTTCTGCTACTTCTAGGGCAGGTTTTGCTAAAGCTTTGGATATTAGTAGCTATTCTCTTAACTGTTTAGCGAGTAGAGCCAAACCATTAATGACCGACGGCGGTAGCATTGTTACTCTTTCTTACTTAGGAGGAGTGAAAGTTATTCCCAACTATAATGTAATGGGAGTAGCTAAATCAGCTTTAGAAATGAGCGTGCGCTATTTAGCGGCAGAATTAGGTCAGAATAATATTCGAGTTAACGCAATTTCGGCAGGACCGATTCGTACCCTGGCTTCTTCGGCAGTGGGAGGGATTCTAGATATGATTCGCCATGTTGAAGAAACTGCTCCTCTACGCCGTACCGTAACTCAAACGGAAGTAGGGAATACCGCCGCCTTTTTATGTAGCGATCTTTCCAGCGGGATTACAGGACAAATAATTTATGTTGATTCTGGATATGAGATTATGGGCATGTAGGTTTTTCAAGCTATAAGCCATAAGCTATAAGCTACAAGCCAATTTAGAACTAAAATGAAATCGTATACATAGGAGTAATAATGCAGCTTAGCGATCGCAAAACATCCCCACAAGAGAATCATTATCTAAGCTTAGGTAGAACAGCATCAGTCAGCCGAACTACAGGAGAAACAGATGTCCAGATAGAATTAAATATAGACGGCACTGGGAAATGTCATGCCGATACGGGTATTCCCTTTCTCGACCATATGCTGCATCAAATTTCCTCCCATGGTTTATTTGACCTCGAAGTTAAAGCTACGGGAGATATTGAGATCGACGATCACCATACTAATGAAGATGTAGGCATTACTTTGGGGATGGCATTAGCCAAAGCTTTAGGCGATCGCAAAGGTATCGTTCGTTTTGGTCATTTTATTGCTCCTTTGGACGAAGCTCTAGTTCAAATTGCCCTTGATTTTTCTGGCAGACCTCATCTTAGCTACGGTCTAGAGATCCCAACCCAGAGAGTAGGCACCTATGACACTCAGCTAGTGAGAGAATTTTTTGTAGCAGTGGTTAATCATTCTCAGATGACCCTGCATATTCGCCAGTTAGATGGAATCAATTCTCATCATATTATTGAGGCAACTTTTAAAGCTTTTGCTCGCGCCATGCGGATGGCAACGGAAATAGATCCTCGTCGTGCTGGCAATATTCCCAGTTCTAAGGGTGTTCTTTAACAGTTAGCGCGTGGGGGACGCGGAGTATTGTAGGGTGGGGATGGTCATCAACTCAGCAGAAAAAGATTAGAA
>CAVRWR010000151.1:0-6031 GCA_963724445.1 uncultured cyanobacterium
GGAGTAGGAGCGACAGCTATCTCCCAACAGCTCAAGATAGGACGTTCTACAGTCCATAAGATTCTAGGGAGAAATAGCTAGTTTATATATAAATAAAATTATACTGAACGCTCTTACTTAAACTCTTCAAGCAATTGAGTCGCTTCCGCAGCAGGTACGGGTTTACTATACAAGTAGCCTTGTATGTATTTACAGCCGAGATTTTTGAGTAAATCTCTGATTTCTTCTGTTTCTACTCCTTCTGCCACCACGTTGAGATTTAAGCCTTGTCCAAGGGTAATAACAGCTTTAACAACAGCCAGAGCTTGAGAGTCGGAATGCAAATCTTTAATAAAAGAGCGATCGATTTTCAGAGTTTGAAAAGGAAATTGTCTTAAATAGCTTAATGAAGAATAGCCAGTACCAAAATCATCCATTGATAAAGCAATTTCGAGATCTTTGAGTCGATTGAGTTTAACTTTTACAGAATCTGTATCTTGCATAGTTACACTTTCAGTTATTTCTAACTCCAAAGAAGACGCTCGTAATTGAGTTTGCTCTAAAATACTAGCAATAATAGACACTAAATTCGGCTGTTGAAACTGACGTACGGATAAATTAACTGACATTTTGATAGGAGATAATCCCATATCTTGCCAAGCTTTATTCTGAGCGCAGGCTTCTTTTAGTACCCATTCACCTATAGGAATAATAGAGCCGTTTTTTTCCGCCAAAGGAATAAAAATATAGGGAGCGACAAAACCAAGCTGAGGATTTTTCCAGCGTAAAAGAGCTTCCATCTTGGCAATCTTGCCAGTTAATACATTTACAATCGGCTGGTAGTAAAGCTCAAACTCATCTTGAGCTAAAGCGGAATGTAATTGATTGTCGATGGTCAACAATTTATGAGCTTGCGATGCAAGAGTAGAATCGTAATATTGATAACTATGCTTGCCAGACTGCTGAGATTGAGATAAGGCTGCATCGGCGTTTTTAAGCAGAGTCTCTGCGTCAGTGCCATGTTCGGGATAGGTAGCGATACCGATTCCAATAGTAAGGTAAACAGGTCTGCTGGCTAAATCGAATGGAGATTTTAGAGCTGCCAAAATTCGATTTGCGATCGCCGTAGCTTCATCCCCATGTTGAATTTTGGGTAGCAACAGGGTAAATTCATCATTTCCCCAACGAGCAATGACATCGCTTCCCCTAACGCAGTTTTTCAACCTGGTTACAACTTGCTGTAGTAACAGATCTCCTACTTGATGACCTAGAGTATCATTAATTGTTTTAAATCGATTCAAGTCTACAAACATTACTGCCAAGCGATGAGAACCCTGTTTTGCCTTGCTTATAGCGTCGGTTAATTGATAATTGAGGATGCGTCTTTTGGGTAGCAGAGTTAACGTATCGTGTTGAGCTTGGTGAAGAGCGATTGCTTTTTGCCGTTCTCTGGCAGTAACATCTCGAAATCCCCAGACTACACCCACAATTTTGTCCTCCAATTTTTGAGTTCGAGCATAGGATTCGAGAACTGTGCCATTATGCAGCTTTAACAGAGTTTGGGCTGGGGAGTCCGATTTTGGCTCGGCAAAGATAGAATTTAAAGTAGTTGGCTCGGCAACGTGATGAGAAATTAAACCCAAAATATGCTTACTGTTCCCTTTGATCGAGGCAGAATCAATCTGCCAGAGAGAAGCAAACTTTTGATTGAAAATGATCGCCTCGCCCTGATTATCTAAGACTAAAATGCCGTCGCCAGCAGTGCCAAAAACTGCCATTAATAACCTGTTGGTTTTTTTGAGGACGATGTTTTGTTGTGCCAACTGTTCTTCTTGTCCGTAACGGCGCAGAGCTTCTCTGACAGTTAGGATTAAATCGGTTTCGTCCCAAGGTTTGGCAATATAGCGATAAAGAGCAGCAGCATTAACCAAATTTCCTACAGAGTCACCGTCTGCTTGACCTGTGAGGAGAATTTTTATGGTTTTAGGATGAGTCTTATGAAGTTGAATCAAAAATTCATCTCCAGACATTTCGGACATTCTTTGGTCAGAAATTACCAAAGCTATGGCTATTCCTTCCGCTTCTAGTTCGGCACACAAAGACAGTGCTTCTGCTCCACTAGAAGCCAATTCGATATTGTAATCTTGCCCCAGATTACGCTTTAATTGCTTGCCCAAACTGCTGAGTATGATTGGCTCATCATCAACACAGATAATTGCTGCTCTATTCATCATAAATACTTTTCGATATTGTTCTAGCTGGGGCGATCGCTTGAGTCGTTGATCGCGGTGGTAATAATTTGGGTTAATTCTTCTTCTGTCCAGGGTTTATACAAACAGGCGTGGAGGTTGGCTTCTTGTTTGGCTCGTTCGATCGCCTCATCATCAGCCTGACCTGTCAGCATCACTTTAATAACCCCTGGAAAACGTTCGTGAATTTGTACTAAAAATTCATCTCCTTTTGTCCCAGGCATCAGCCAATCAGAGACAATAACGATAACTTCAATACCATCTTCATTTAGCTCTTCGATTAACTCCCAAGCTTCCTCGGCACTTTCGGCAACTTCATAAATAAAGCGATCGCCAAACTTGCGTTTAAGCTGTTTTTTCAAGCTATCTAAAATAGTTACTTCATCGTCAACACAGATAATTGCAGATTCAGACATGATTATTACTAATTACTGATTGTTGGTTGCCATTGCACGGTTTAGCCGTGTTGGTTTGCGATCGTTCGATGCCACATGGTAGCCAAATATTGAATCTAGTATGTCCTGGCTTACTATCAACAACAATAATTCCCTGATGTTTATCAATTATTTTTTGGCTGATGTGCAGACCCAAACCACTCCCTTCTCCTGTAGGTTTCGTGGTGAAAAACGGCTCAAATATGTGGTTGAGAATATTTTGAGGAATACCGCTGCCTGAATCGCTAATTTCGATCCCAACACCATCATTTTCTTGCCGAGCAACAATTATCAATGTGCCACCGCCTTTCATAGATTGAATGGCATTGTGGATTAGATTAGTCCATACCTGAATCAACTCATCGGGATAACACCAGATTTTAGGCAAGTCTTGATAGTCTCGAAAGACTTCGATATTTTGTTTTAGTTGATTGTGATAAATTTCTAATACGGTTTCCAATCCTTCGGTTATGCTAGCTAACTGTTTTTCGCCACTATGGTCAAAACGAGCATAATTTTTCAGGGCAAAAACAACTTTCGAGGCTTTTTCCACCGAAGTAATTACAGTGCGATTGTTACCCATCAAGCAGGCTAAATTGTATGCCAAGTCTAAAATCCAATTTACTTGAGGATGTTTTAGTAAAGTCAGATACGGGTCGATCGCATCGTAGATGCCAATATCAATTAACAAGTCTGCAATACGTCTGGCATTATCAATCTCATGCTCTTTTAGCTGTGCTGCTATTTGACGCTTGAGGGGACGCTTTTCGCTCGACGAATAAAGCGGTTTACTCATCATGGCGCAGTCTAAAAGTTCAAAAAAGACACATTTTTCTGCTGGGCTTAAGTATTCAGAAAGCTTAGGAATTTCGGCGATCGCAACATTTAAGGCTTTAGTATTATCTCCTGCCGAGGCTCGAATTGCCCCTAAAGGAGTATTGATTTCATGGGCTATTCCTGCAACCAACTGTCCTAAAGCAGCTAGTTTTTCTTGTTGAATTAACTGTTGTTGGGCTAGCTTCAATTCTTTGACGGTAATTTCTAAATCCCTTTTTCCTAGTTTAAGTTGACCGACGTATTCCGACTGTTGCAGAGCTACACCCAACTGATTTGCGATCGTTGTCATCAGATCTATTTCTAATTCTTGCCAAACTCTCGTACTGCTGTTTTGATATGCTGCCAATAAACCCCAAAGTTTTTCTTTTTGAAAGATAGGTACGATTAAGTAAGCTTTTGCCTGATACTTCTCTAAAGATTGAATATAACAGTCTGGAAAACCATGAGTATATATATCACTGATGGCAGTAAATTTTTTGCCGCTGGTATACTTGCTTCCTTTTGTGTCCTGAAAAAAGCTATCCATATCGGTAATATCTCCTTGCTCTCCTTTCGACCAATCTCTAACCGAACAGCGTTCTGTTTGAATGAAATTGTCTCGGACAATTTCATCGTTATTTAGCTCGTTTAACAAAGAAATCCAGCCACTACCTACCGATTCGGCGACTACTCGACCACTCCAATCATTATTAAATTGATATATTATTAGGCGATCGCATTTCAATGTGCGATATAGCTCTTGAGCAGTTGCCTGGAAAATTGCTTCGATATCTTGAAGACGACGAATTTTATCGATAATATTAGCAGTAGATTTCGCTCTTTCGGCAGTTAGCGTCTTTAGCTCGGCTTCTTGTCTATATCTTGTCTGAGATTTTAATAAATCTACTTTTTGGGTATTAATTATCTTATTGGCTCTTTTAACTATGGCAAATAAAATCAGATAGAGTAGGGCAAAAATTAAGGAGGTTGTTAATATAACCCGACTTTGGTTTTTCTCTATCTGTTTGGTTAGAGGAGTCACGTCGCTGTATAGTTCTAGCACTCCTTCTACTTGTCTGGCGGCACTTTGGCTATAAATAGGTACGTAGCTGGAAATCAAATGAACTTGTCTGAGGTTGCCTGAAATAGCTTTAAAAGAATCTCGATGATCCATTTGAGTGACAACTCGACCAGATTTGGCAGCTAAAAAACCCGTAGATTGGCTTTTATCTGCACCAGTTTGCCTCGTATCTGTAGAAAAAACTGTTCTGCCAGTGAGATCGTAGATTTTGACTTTGGCTACTGATAATCCCTGAGTCTGCCGTTCGACAGCTTTTTCTAGTAAGGCAGTTTGAGGATGATCGAGTAACTCGGCAGTATTAAAAGACTCTGTATTAGTCAGAAAAGGAGAAAATTCTTGCCAAAGAGAATTAGAAAAAGACTGCGCCAAGGCTACATTATTTTCTTCACCTAATACTCTTAAATACTTAAAAGATTCATAGCGATAAAATATTCCCAGAAAAGCGATAGTAATAATAAAGGCTATTAAGCTAGTTAAAGAAAAATATTGTAATAATTTGAATTTAGATTGTTTATATTTCACGATCTACACAGCTAGAAAATTGTTGTTGATGGACTCAATTTTGTATAGAAAATTGTTGTTGGTAGACAACGTGGGATCTGAAAAATAATCAGCAATCAAGAACTTAACTGGTGATTTTTGCTTATGCCAGTTGTTGAAATTGAATTCGATATCGTTTCAACTGTAAAAAAAAATGAATGTAACTTTAATTACACTTACTATAAGTATTCCCAGAAAAATAAATAATATAACTCTTACCCAGAAAGCGTTTTAGTAGTATTTGACTCTTCAAACTAATTACCCGAACAAAGTTTTCTAAGCTATCTTGAAGAAGATGAAGATATAGAAGATTTGGTTATATGAATTGATTAAATAGGCTTTTCTAATATTCTCAGAGCATCTTGTGCTAGAACAGAATGAACCTCAGCTTTAGCTATTTCTTATTTTCCAACCGACTTTTATTGGGTCGAAAGTAGTATCGAAGCGCGTTTGATTGTCATAGTAAACATCACAGTGATACGTCGCTTTCTGAATTTAGCTCCTCTAAGGTCAGCACCTATAAAAGAAACTTTATCTAAGTTTGCACCCCTCAAATCTGTTTCTTGTAGGTTGGCTTTAGTAAAATTGGCGTGTCTCAAATTACTATTTCTCAAGTTGGCTTCAATCAAATTAGCCTTAGTGAAATTAACATAAGAAAGATTTGCCGAGTTAAGATCGGCGAGCATTAGATTCACTTCAATCAAACTAGAATTACTCAGATTACTACTATTCAAGTTTGCTCTAACTAAGGTTGAATTATTAAATTTAATTTGCTTTAAACTAACCCCACTCAAAGGTATTTGGCTGAGTTCTAATCCTGTAAAATTCTTCTTTCCCGAATAAATATATTCTTTGATAATTTCGTACGGCTTAGTAAAGCAAAGGTTTTGGTTTTTATCTACGTTGAAGAGATATCTTAAAAAGAAATTAAC
>CAVRWR010000152.1:0-10300 GCA_963724445.1 uncultured cyanobacterium
TAAGAAAGCTTAGAAACGATTGTTTCTGCCACCACTTCTATCTTCGCGAGGTCTAGCTTTATTGACTTTTAGCTGACGATCCATCCATTCCGCTCCGTCTAAAGCCTCGATCGCTTTATCTTCATTGGCTTCGGATTCCATTTCAACAAAGGCAAAACCTCTGGGACGACCTGTTTCGCGATCGCTGGGAATATGGACTCGTTTAACCGTTCCATACTCGGTAAAAACTTCGTTTAAGTCTTCTTGATTTACTTCGTAAGATAGATTGCCTACGTATATTGACATGATATGAATTGTCTTCTCAATGAGTGTTGTGTTTAGAGAGACAGAATTATGCGGAAAGAAATAGCTCAATACTTTACGGAAAAACCTTTTAATACTGAATACAAGCTTTGTCGTTAAATCTGTTGATTCTCAATTTGAATACTAACACTTTTAGCGAAAATAGAACCAGATATTAGAACTAAATTGCGTTAAGTTTTGCTTTGATTATGAAAATTTTAATGAATTTACTGATTCTGATTGTACTTGGAAGAAACCAGCCGAAGATATTCTGCTTCGGTAAATAAATCTGCCCGATCGCTAATACGATCTGTAAAGACAATGCCATCAAGATGATCCAGCTCGTGCTGAAAAATACGCGCGACAAAATCTGTCAGAACTTCCTGACAAATATCTCCCTGCCGAGTAATATATTCAACCTCAATTGTTTTATATCTAGGCACTAAGCCTCTGGTATCAGGTACACTTAAGCATCCTTCCCAGTCCTTGATTAAAGTCTTGCCATGAGACAGGATTTTAGGGTTAATCATTGCGGTTGGCAACATTTTGGGCGCATGGGGATAGCGATCGCTTGGATGAGAAGCAATGACAAATAGCCGATAGGGTTGAGAAATTTGGGGCGCAGCAATTCCTACTCCCTGATGGGCGATCGCTGTGCCAATTAGACAGTCAATTAATTCAATAATGGTCTGGTCTAGATCGACTATTGACTGAGCTGAGGTTCTGAGAATTGGTTCGCCGATTTTGGCGATAGCTGGAATGCTCATAATGGGGAATGTAAATTTTAATGATTGGCAATAAATTGGCAATAAATAGTAAATAATACCGATCCTAATCCAACTCAACTGGTAGAATCTTAGATCATATTCACTGGTTATCTAAGTTAAGTGGCAATTTCTGCAAAACAATTATGGGAAAAAGTTCTAGAACTCTTAAAGGCAAGGTTGAGTCGCCCTACCTTTGAGACTTGGATTAAAAATGCCACTATCGATCATCTCGACTCAGAGACAATAACCTTGATGACTCCTAATGTCTTCGTAATGAGTCATCTACAAAAGCATTACCTCAACATCATTGGTGAGGCGATAACCGAGGTAATCGGCAAATCTTTAGAAATTCGTCTGAGATCGCCCCAGGGTGACGACCTTGATTTTCTCAGCGAACCCACTAAGTTTGACCAATATAGGCGAGGAGCATCTTCTGGGAAAAATTCTCTCAAGCCGAACAAGTTAAATCCGAAATATACTTTTTACAGCTTTGTAGTTGGTCCCACAAATCGCATGGTGCATGCCGCTTCCTTGGCTGTGGCGGAGTCTCCAGGACGAGATTTTAATCCTCTGTTTCTCTGTGGCGGAGTTGGCTTAGGCAAAACCCATCTCATGCAGGCAATAGGAGATTATCATCTAGAAATTAATCCCGATGCCAAAGTATTTTATGTTTCAACAGAGCAATTTACTAACGACTTGATCGCTGCAATACGGAAAGATAGCATTCAGGCATTTCGAGAACACTATCGTACTGCCGACATTTTGCTCGTAGACGATATTCAATTTATTGAGGGTAAGGAATATACCCAGGAAGAATTTTTTCACACCTTCAATACCCTGCATGAAGCTGGCAAGCAGGTAGTCTTAGCTAGCGATCGCCCACCCCATCAAATTCCTAAGCTACAGGAGCGTTTAAGCTCTAGATTTTCCATGGGCTTAATTGCCGACGTGCAGGTGCCAGATCTGGAAACTCGAATGGCAATTTTGCAAAAGAAAGCCGAGTATGAACATGTTCGACTGCCCAGAGAAGCGATTGAATATATAGCCAGTCAATATACCTCTAACATTAGAGAATTGGAAGGAGCATTGATTCGCGCGATCGCCTATATTTCCCTTTCTGGCTTGACGATGACGGTGGAAAACGTGGCAGCAGCCCTCAATCCCAAAGTAGAGCAAATTACCGCTACTCCTGAGACGATTCTAGAGGTGTCAGCGGAGATTTTAAATGTCTCGACCGATGAATTAAAAAGTAGTTCTCGTCGTCGGGAAATCAGTAATGCCAGACATATTGCGATGTATTTGATGCGACAGCATACCGATCTTAGCCTACCTCGCATTGGGGAAAAGTTTGGCGGCAAAGATCATACTTCGGTCATGTATAGCTGTGACAAAATTGCCAAATTATTAAGGAAAGACCGAGCTTTAAATCAAACAATTTCTTTGTTGAGCGATCGCATTAATTTTATTAGTCAACAGAAATTTAAAGACTAAAAACTAAAATGTTGAGCAGAAAAGTTTTATCATGGTTTTTCCACAGCATCCTGCTAAATATTCCAGTTTTTCCCCAGTTTTTCCCCAGGAAGTAAAGCAAGATTTAATCTATAGATTAAATTTGATAAGTTAATTATGTTATCTTCCCTTGGATAAAAAAGATAATCAACCATATAACTAGAGAACTATATTCAACTTTTGTTGATGTCGATTTTTAAATGAAAATTATTTGCGCCTCATTAGATCTCAAAAACAACCTTTCCCTGGTAAGTCGTGCTGTTCCTTCTCGTCCAGAACCCGCAGTACTAGGAAATGTTTTAATCACCGCCAACGAAACGACACAGAAAGTTAGCCTGATCGCCTTTGATGGCAGTTTGGGCATCAAGACTAGTTTTAACGCGGAAATATTAACTGGTGGTAGCATTACTCTTCCCGCTAGATTATTGAACGATATTGTGACTCGTCTACCAGAGATTGAAATTACTTTGGAGGTTCCTGACGATGATGCTAGTTTTATCACCACCATTAGTTCAACATCGGGTCAGTTTCAACTGACAGGAATTGACGCAGCAGAATTTCCCGAATTGCCTACTATTAAGGCTGCAAAAACCATTGAGCTACCCATAGCTATCCTCAATCAAGGATTGGGGGGTTGTTTATTTGCTGCCTCTACCGAGTTATCTAAACAAGTGCTGACGGGAGTTCATTTGCAAACTCGAAGTCTAGGTCAGGATAACTTAGGAGATATTTTAGAATTTGCCGCTACCGATAGCCACCGTTTGGCTGTTGTGGCAACAGAACTTAATGCCGAATCTGAATCCGAATCTGAATCTGAATTAAGAGAAAAGATTGAATTACCCCAACTGGCAGTAACTATACCTGCCAAAGCACTACGAGAATTAGAGAGAATCATCGGTGATGCTAAAGATACGGATCGAGTTAAGGTAAGTTTTGACGAACAGGTAATGGTATTTGAATTAGGAGATAGCTTGCTAACTAGTACAAGAATATTAGGAGACTACCCTGCCTATGGGCAACTCATACCTCAAAACTTTAAGCGCGAGATTGTTGTTGACCGCAAACGCTTATTAAGTAGCCTGGAATTAGTAGCAGTACTAGCACAAAAAAATAATCTAGTTAAATTTAGCCTAGATAATGACAAATCAGAATTAGTTGTCTCCGCAGATGCTCAGGATATAGGTAATGCAGAACAATCTTTACCAGCACAGATAATTGGCGAAGATATCGAGATTGCCTTTAACATTAAGTATTTAATGGACGGATTGAAGGCACTTTCTACCAGCGAAATCAAAATGCAGCTAAACGAGTGGAATCAGCCAGTCATCTTCAGTCCGTTGGGAGGGGTAAAGATGACCTATTTAGTAATGCCTGTCCAGATTAGAAGCTAGTTTGATTAACTTTGGCTCAGAGTCAAGCTAAAAAGTAGAACAAGGTAAAAACAAAAAGCACGAATTAATTTTGATTGTCATCTGAATCAATTGCGCATAATCTGGGTTTATAGTTACCTTATTTTTTAAAGTTATTCTGTAAGCTAGACAACTGGATTTTAGATCTTATTTTTATAGTTGCGGATTATGTCCTACGAGTCAAAATTAGACAATCAATCTGGTAAGCTGGTCAACCCAACCCAGCTATGTCTTTTGCTGTCGGTGGTTGTTCACCTATTGGTTTTAAGGTTTGGTTTACCAACAATTAGATTTAATAATAACTCAGGCAAAAGAGAAGTTTCGATAATTGAGCTGAATGCAGAACAGCAGTCTCGGTTGCCAGATCTTTATCCCCAGCTTGATACGCCAAATGTCCCCAATCTTGACAGTCTCCCTGATGGTGAATTTGGTACTCCTGCTCCACCCTTCGCTATTCCGCCAAATTTGATTCCAGGAATTACAGATCCTGCTAACTTACCACCCCTAATTATTCCACCCCCACCGCAGTTCAATATTCCTTATTTCCCGCCCATAAGTGATATTACTCTTCCTCCTGTTGGCAATTTATCAGATTTGCCTCTGCCCCCAGCAATCAATCCTGAGGATTTTGCGGTGGAGCCGATTAAGTTACCACCAAATGCTGGCAAGATTCCCGAACAACCTGCCAAACCATCTAATTCTAATGAAGCAATTCAGCCAACTAAACCAACTACAACTGCAACCAAGCCAGATAAGCCAGCCGTAACCAAACCTGACAAGAAGCCTGAAACTGAACCCAAAAGCACTCCCCAGCAGATTGCCGCTAAGAAAGCCGTTGAGTCGCAGCAGCGTATTACTAATTTGAGCCAGAGTTTGACTAAAATTGATGGTGGCACTAGCGATGAAGATGCCAGAAAAAACTATATTATTTGGCTGGCTAAAGTCAAAGACGTTGAACCCGAACAGATTGAAATTGATGGTGCTTATCCCCGTGATGCTTGTATTAGAAGACTAAAAGGCAGCAGCGTATTTGGCTTAGTTGTTAATGCTAAGGGCGAAATTGTAGCTCTTGATTTAATTAAGGGTGCAAAGTATCCCATCTTTAATCAACAGGCAAGTAAAGATCTTGGCGATCGCATTTTCGAGAACAAGACAGAGAAGCCTAAACCCTACCAGGTAAAAGTCAATTACGAATATGATGCCCAGCTTTGCCCTTCCTTAACCCTGCCCTCAATTAGAAGAGCGGAGGAAAAACAGCAGCAAGTCAAGCCTGAAACCAAACCTACTCCACAGCCTAAAGCCCAGCCCAAGCCAAAACCTACTCCTGCTCCACAACCCCAACCTGAGCCTATCCCCACTCCTGAATCAGCAAATCCTCAACCATCATTGCGAGATCGTCTCCGCAACGTCCCGCTTTCTGATGTTAAGCCTGCTAAACTAAAGGATATTCCTTTACCCGATCGTTCAAAATTCAACCAGTGATCGATTCTGTAATTTAATTGTCGTCACGTTTTATACTTAGCTGAAGTATTGAGTAGAAAGGTTCTAAAGGGATCCTTTAGGACTGCTTTCCTTCAGTTTTTAACTTAACTACGTCTCCATACTTATCTTGTGTCGTTCTGTTTTAGATCGCTTAGTCTTTCTACTGCTTCAAACAATGCTTGAAAATTACCTTTGCCAAAACCTCGTGCCTCTAATCTTCGTTCAATAAATTCTAGAAAGAAAGTTGGCTGTTCAAAAATGGGTAGCGTGAAGATCTGCATTAATAAAGCTTTTGGTAATTTGCGATCGCCGTCAACTAAAATCTTCAGTCTCGAAATCCCCTGTCTATCTTCTAAGCTGAGAGCTGGAAATGCCTTAAGACTCTGATAGTAAGCTGAGGGAACAGACAAAAATTTTAAACCGCGCTGCTGCATCTGAACGACATCAGCAATCAAATTTTGCGATCGCAATGCCACATGTTGAATCCCCGCACCACTGTTGACATCAATAAACTCTTGAATTTGCGAGTTAGCAGTAGTGGGTTGATTGATATTAAACTGTACTTCTCCCTCACTATCTATCAGAGCTTGACTAGTTAACCCCGACTGACTGGTTTGAATCTTAAAACTTTGCTGAACTTTAAACTCAAACAGTTCTCGGTACAGCTTGACAGCAGAGTCTAGTTTTCCCTGAGGCACGTTTAAAACTACATGGTCAATCTTGGTAATGTGGGACTGACAAGTCTGTTCACCACAGAAGGTTTTAAGGGACATTGGCACACAGTAATCATGCTCCTCCGTAGCCTCAATCAAAGTATGCTGTAAATCTTGCCAACCAGCAATTTGAGCAAATTTAAAAGTACCTTTAGTCGATTCTCCTAGTTGAATATTCTGTAAAATTTCAACTCCCAGAAGACGGCTTCGCTCAACAATTGCAGCCAGGTTTTCGACTCTAAAAGCAATATCCGCAACCCCCGCAGGATGACGCTCCAGGTATCGAGCTACAGGACTTGCAGAATTAAGGGGTGAAGAGATCGAGAAAAAAGCAGAATTAAGCGCAATTAGTTCGGTGTGAGTGTGTTGATTAATACAATTACCGATCGCCTCAAAGCCAATATGGCGGACAAACCAGTCTCTAGTTCGTGCTGCATTTCTAGTATAGAAATGAACATGATCGATCTTCATAAAGTTATTGCTGGCGGAATTATCAAGCCTTTCTATTTAGTACCACAAATCAAACCAAAGCGAATCAGCCCTCTAGCATAGCCGCGACTCATCAAACCTAGAGATAGCGCTCCCTGTATCGTCTGCCAGCCAGCTTGAAATAAGCCTGTAATTGCCTGGGGGGCGATCGCCGAATCAATCACCACAGACCAAAATGGCTCAACTGCGATCGACCAATCATCTGACTTCAGGTTTTGAAAACCAGATTCAGCGGCAATTTCTCGATACTCCGACAGGGAAATAACGTAGGGTAAACAATACACCCGATAAATCTCTTTAAGATGAGCAACTTCACTCCCAGTCAAATCTCCTGCCCAGGAATCAGTTTCGCGATGACACCAAGTAGCTAAGATCATCTTGCCCCCAGGTTTTAAAACACGGTAGCACTCAGCAATAAAATTCGCTTTATCAGGCATGTGTTCGCCGCTTTCTAGTGACCAGACCAAATCAAAACTATTATCTTCAAAGGGCATATCTAAAGCGTTAGCCACCTCAAAATTTACCCGATGATCCCAACCCACTTCTGCTGCCCGTTCTTTTGCTCTCGATGCTTGAACTGGAGAAAGAGTAATCCCTGTGGCTTTACTGTCAAATTTTTGCGCTAAGTATAAAGTGCTGCCACCAATTCCGCAGCCCACATCAATAATGCTTTGGGGTACGTTACCATCTTGGTAACCTGCCCAAAATAATAGCTCTTCAATTAAGTCAATCTGTGCCTGGCGGCGATCGAGCCTGTAGTTACCATTTTTGCCATAGTAACCGTGATGCATATGTTCCCCCCAGATAGACTCCCATAGTCCACTCGAAGCATCGTAGAATTCTCGAATATCTTGAAATAGGCTGTTACTCATAAGCAGAAAAATTAGGTCGCGATCGGGCGTATTCTTAACCTTAGCTAAATCAGGCATTTTTCGCTGATAATCATCACTATTTGCTAAAAAATTATGAATAAATCTTATGGTTTTGCAGGAGATATTACAGCAGCAGTTAAAACTTTACAAATTCCAACAAATAGTAAGACTCATCTTAATGCTCGAAAAATTCCAATAAAGATTACGTTAAATCATAGATATTTCTAGCTTTTTCAACTCGATCGTAGTTTTCACGGGACCAATCACATAGATTGGAGAGAATCTCATTGAGAGTTTCACCTAAAGACGTAATTGAATACTCTACTTTTGGTGGAACAACGGGATACACTTTCCGCGCTACAAGACCATTTCGTTCCAAATCCCGCAGAGTCTTAGTTAACATTCGCTGCGAAATATCACCAATTTCTCTCTGTAATTCGCCATAACGCTTAGTTCCGCCCGATAGGACGTACATCGTCGCGACCACCCATTTATCTGCGATTAGGTCCAGAGTTTGACGTAGATGAGGCTGTGAGTCGAGAATGCTGATTTCTTGGTTCATGTTTATACGTACATTTTTGTGTGTATAGCACTTTTAAATGCCTACTTGTCTATTTGAATATATTAACTCCATAATGAATTTATCGAACCAATACAAGTCAAATTTGAAGACTGACTTGAATAAAAACAACATGAAAAGTACTCTATTCACCTCGAAAAATTCTGCCCTGCTACTATAGTAAGAGACAAGAGCTTTAGGACGTAGCATCTTTAAGAACCGACTCAATCACAGACCTTAAAGGCTTTGAGGTTGGTAGGAGATGTCGAATACGACTCTTAAGCCACCCCCAACATATGCGGAGCGGTATCCTTTAGGATTTTTCAATTCGGTTTAAATCTGGAGAATAAGGCGGTAAATATAACAGGCGACAACCTACTGATTCAATCAACTCTTGGATACGTCCTCCTTTATGAAAGGTTGCATTGTCCATAATCACTACTTGTCCAGGTTGTAGCGCTGGAATTAAGCATTTTTCTAGCCAAGTCTCAAAGACAGTTCGATTGCAACTACCTTCAACTGTAAATGGCGCAAATAATTGTTTTTGACAATAAGCTGCAATCATATTCACTCGACAATTTCTTCTTCCTGACTTGAGCGCTTCGCTCTTTTTGACCTCGTTTACTCCATCCATACGCATAGTCACTTCTACTATCCATTCCCGATTCATCTACGTAGACTCTTTTTGACGCTTCGATGGTAGCTACTTCCGTTTTGAATTCATTTCTTTTATCTTCATCTCTTTCTTCAGATCCGTAGTCTTTTTTTTTCGGGTGAAACCAATTTTCTTTAATCCTCTCGAAATCGTCCGAGGACTAATGGGTTCTCCCCACAGCGAAGCCATTTGAGCTTGAGTTTTGTCACCATGTCTCTCCGCGAACTCGTGAAATGCTTGCCAATTAGTAATCTTAGTTTTTGAGAAATGAGGGCGACTCGATAATAGACGATAATCTCCTGTTTCCTGTCTTCGCTCTTTGCCATAAATCAATTGTGTTTCGGCTAATTTGAAACATTTCTGCCGCTTCACTTTTTCTCCATCCATCTAACTCGATCGCTCGAATTACTTTTTGGCGTAAGTCGTAACTGTAAGCTCTTGCCATTTCTTTCTTTCTAAATTTCTTTCTCTCATGCTACCTTTGTCCTAATGCTCTTGACCGCTACTATAATTGACCATCAAGTCGGCACGATGAAGCTGATTCAAAATATTCCATTAGAAGTTGCCAAAAGGAACACTTTAGCTTTAGCAAAAACAGCAAAAATACTTAATTTGCCAACTATTTTGACCAGTAGCCAAGAAAACAATGTGCAAGGTTCACTCATGCCTGAATTAGCGGATATCTTGCCAGAAGCTTATCAGGCAAGGGTTCAACGAGCAGGAATTGTAAATGCTTGGACTGATAATAATTTCAAGGCAGCAGTAGAAGCAACTGGACGCAAAAATCTAATTATGGCTGGCGTTACAACTGATGTTTGTCTTGTGTTCCCCTCCATCAGTGCAGTAGAAGAAGGCTACAAAGTTCAAGCTGTCATGGACGCTTCAGGCTCACCCTATGAAATTTCCGAACAGATGTCGCGACAACGTATGGAAAAAGCTGGTGTTGTACTAACTGCAACCAATACGGTCATGGCAGAATTGGCTCAGGACTGGAGTAGTGAAGCAGCAAGTCAGTTAATATCTATTCTGTTTCAAGATGTACTACCCAGCATTAACTAAAGCTTTCAATTTAGTTCTTATCAAAGTAAAACCTTCTATTTATATAAGGTGCAAACCTTTTTAGTTATATGAGTATTTTACAAAATCGACAATCGACCGATCTAACTACCGCCAGTGGTTTATCCAACCGCCAACTCGTTCGGGTAGCCACCGCCAACAAAATGTCTCGGACTCAAGCTTTTACAGCTTCTAATGTAGGCAGAGGCAATTTAGGTGATGGTATAGATCCGTTTCTTCAAATAGATCATTTCTGGATGAGGGAAGCAACATTTCCGCCTCATCCCCATGCAGGATTTTCTGCCGTAACCTATATGTTTGAAGACTCTGAAGGCAGTTTTATCAACAGAGATACCATGTCGGCAGAAGATTCGATTGAGATTCATCCAGGGGATCTGCACTGGACTCAAGCAGGCAGCGGTATGGTACACGAGGAAAAACCGATTGAACCTGGTAAGGTCTGTCACGGTCTTCAAATCTTTGTTAATTTGGCAGCCGTTAATAGTT
>CAVRWR010000153.1:0-18126 GCA_963724445.1 uncultured cyanobacterium
AAGTAAAACTTGAAATTTTAAATAAGACTCAAAAAATAGCACCTCTAGAAATTGAGTAGGTTAACCTTACTATTATTTTTGGATGTGCTTTTTTTATTTTCGATCTTCTTCCCTTTTGGATGCCAAAGAGCGCGATCGCCTTATTGTATAAAATAATGTAAAAAAAGACGAGCCTTAACACTCGCCTTGGACAAACTAACTACCTGCGGCTGACGCTTCCTCGCGCTTTGTGACTTCTCAACTTCTAATTATCCTGGTTCTTCCTCATATTCAGGAGCTTTTTCTTTCTCAGGAATATTTACGGGGGGAGGACTATAAGGCTCAGGTTTAATATCGTCATCCCAGACATCCTCTGAGCCAACTTCCTCATACTCATATTCTTTTACGGGTGGTGCTTCATACACTTGTGCCTCATAAACTTCAGGATTTGCATCTTCCCAATTATTTTCTTCGTAGTCATCATCATAAGGAATTGCCTCTGCCTGTTGCCTCATCGGGGGGGGGGGCGACCAGGGGTTCTTGCCAATTATCTTCATCCCAGCGTTCCTCCTCCATCACTGGCTCTCTCGTATTGACTGGCGTAGAAATTGGTGTGCGAAGGGGGGTTCCTGTTGGTAACTGATTTTCTGCCTTGATAGTTTGAGGGTAATAACCAACATCGTCTTTTTCCCAAGGAGGACGACCAATCCCTAAACGTTCCAAAAGACCAACAGATATTTGTTCGATGCGTTCTTCCGATCCTTCAAAGACAATTAGGCGGTTAGGACCACTGCTGACAACCTCTTCAATCGATAATTCATAAGTACTGATTAACTGTTCGGGAATTTGAGGTATTCCCAAAGAGGCAATTACAATCGAATTTACCGCGCCATTTTCAGCATCAAATTGAAAATCTCTAACTTTACCCAGAGGTTCCCCTGCCTCGGTAATGACTTCGCAGCTAACCAGCTTGCTATAGATCTCTATATCAATATCTTCGATCGCATTTTCATCTTCGACCAAAATTACATCCCCTGATTGGCGAATGCTCTCAAGGTACATATACTTTGGTATGCCAGAGACTGAAAGTAAATTATCTCGTAATCCTAAAGCCACCACTTCTCTGCGGTCTATATCTACTAAGACCTCTTTTACCACTCCTAGTCTTCTACCGCTATTGCGGGCAATTACCTGAGTGTTGATGAATTCAGAGCGTAAATGTATGTTTTCAGTTGTCATTTTGCTATTTAGTTAATGTAAGCTATTGCTTGCACCTGCTGTTTATATAGTAGTTTTTTTAAATAAGCTGCCGTTTCAAAATGATGCCATAAAAGCTGCCAAGGTTATTGTTTTGCAGTACTTCAAGTTAACATAATGTAGATCTACTTACGATCATTCTAGCTAATCCCAGAGTATTTGCCCTATTGGAGCATGAATACTCTGTTTTGGCAAGAAAAACTTATTTGGTCGATCGGTGGCTTACGTAGATAACGATGCAGTGGCTCAAGCTAATTTAACCGACTGCCTGAAAAAAAAATTATTCTCTTGGTTATCGATCCTAAGGGATTACTTTAACAAGGTTTGTTGCTTGAGTAGTTTCTGAAAACTCTCTTGACTGGGAAGAGAGGACTGCGCTCCGTTTTTGGTTACAGCTAATGCTGCGCCAACCGTTGCCCATTGCACTGCCTCTTTGATGGTTTTATCCAAGGCTAACGCCACTGCCAAAGCACCATTAAAAGCATCTCCTGCAGCTACCGTATCAACTACAGGTACATCAATCGGCTTAATCCAAAAGCTTTCGCTCTCATTACTATAAAGGGAACCCTGACTACCCAAGGTAATAATCACATTTTTTACTCCCATTTGATGCAGAGAAGAAGCGGCCTGTTTGGCGGTAGTAACTCCATCAACAGTAAAACCCACTAGCTGACTAGCTTCAATCTCATTGGGGGTAATTATATCTATTAGACTATATAGTTCCTGGGGCAAATTTGAGATGACAGGGGCAGGGTCGAGGATTAATAAACAATCATGAGCTTTGGCTTCTCTGGCTGCATTGAGAACGGTTGCAATGGGAATTCCCAATTCCAAAAGTGCAATTTTGACTTGAGGAAGAATTTTTTTAAATTGCGCCAATTCTTTTTCTCGGACTAAATTATTGGCTCCCCCTGCACAGGCAATAGTGTTGGCACCTCGTTTATCGACCACGATTGAAGCAATACCAGAGTGAGTCTGGGGATTAACCGTAACGCCAGCTGTGTTTACTCCCGCAGTTTGCAAGCTTGCGATCAGAGTTTGACCAAAGCTATCGTCACCGATTTGACCAACCAAACTAACTGCCGTACCTAATTTAGCGATCGCCACCGCCTGGTTAGCTGCCTTGCCTCCAGCAGCAGAAAAAAAGCGATCGCCAATTACTGTTTCCCCTTTAATGGGTAAATGAGGAACTTCCACCACTAAATCTAGATTTATACTGCCCAAGACAACTACGGTCATGTTTTGTGTCTCAATGGTTAATTGTTATTGATTATAAGTCGTCTTACTTAGCTTATGAGTGTTGGGTTACCTACTAGTTTTTTTAGTAGTTAGTCTATCTAAGATAAGGAAGTCACCCCAGGCGTTAAATACCCAAGCGTTGATAGATCTCGTCCAGGTTTTTCAAGTGATGATTAGGATCGAAACAGGCATCAATTTCCTCGCTGGATAAAGTATTAGTAACAGTCTCATCTTGAGAAATTAGCTTACGGAAGTCACCATCACTTTTATTCCAAGCTTCATGAGCGCATTCTTGAACAAGACGATAAGCTGATTCTCGATCCATGCCTTTCTCGACTAAAGTAAGTAATACTCGCTGGCTAAAGATTACTCCGCCATAAACATTCATATTACGCTTCATGTTATCAGGATATACCAGGAGATTTTTCACCAAACCAGTAATCTCCTTGAGCATAAAGTGAGTTAGGATGCAGCTATCGGGCAAGATTACCCGTTCGACTGAACTATGGGAAATATCTCGTTCGTGCCATAACGCCACGTTTTCTAAGGCTGCTACGGCATTTCCTCGCACAATCCGCGCCATTCCTGTCAATCTTTCCGAACGAATGGGGTTACGTTTATGAGGCATGGCTGATGAGCCTTTTTGCTTTTTGGAGAAAAATTCTTCGACTTCTAAAACGTCTGTGCGCTGTAAGTTGCGAATTTCTACTGCAAAGCGTTCAATGGAGGCAGTGAGCAAAGCTAACTGCTGCACATAGTCGGCATGACGATCGCGAGAAATTACTTGAGTTGAGGCACAATCAGGCTCTAAGCCAAGTTTTTGACAGGCGATCGCTTCAATTTGCGGATC
The DNA here is from genome assembly GCA_963724445.1 of uncultured cyanobacterium. Taxonomy (GTDB): domain Bacteria; phylum Cyanobacteriota; class Cyanobacteriia; order Cyanobacteriales; family Xenococcaceae; genus Waterburya. Next base: position 3,326 of record CAVRWR010000153.1, read on the forward strand.
GACATTGGCATAGGTACCGACTGCTCCTGAAATCTTACCCACAGCTATTTCTTTGCGAAGTCTGACTAGGCGATCGCGATTGCGCAATACTTCCGCCAACCAGCCAGCCAGCTTAAAACCAAAGGTAATCGGTTCGGCATGAATTCCGTGGGAACGTCCCACCATAATTGTATAGCGGTGCTGTTGTGCCTGATAACGAATTGCCTGAATTAGTTCTTCTAGGCGCTCTAAAATAAGATTGAGGCTAACCACCATCTGTAGCGCAAGCCCAGTATCTAAAACGTCGGAACTAGTTAATCCTAAATGAATATACCTGCCAGCATCACCGACATATTCATTAACGTTAGTCAAAAAGGCAATTACATCATGACGCACTTCCGCTTCAATTTCCAATACCCTTTCAGGATCGAAATTAGCTTTGGCTTTTATTTCATCAACGGATTCTTGTGGAATGTAACCTAGCTCTGCTTGTGCTTCGCAGACTGCTATCTCAACCTGAAGCCATGTTTTAAGTTTATAGTTATCAGTCCAAATTTCGCCCATTTCGGGCAGGGTGTAGCGTTCAATCACAGTCGGTTCAGGCGAATACAACTGTCAATTGTACAACCATGTCTGCTTTAGGTCTAATCTATTTCTGAAGCTGGCAACAGGACTTGAACCTGCGACCGGCTGATTACAAATCAGCTGCTCTACCAACTGAGCTACGCCAGCACTAGAAATACATGATAACAGACTATTCAGTATCTGGGCAATTTTTTTTGGCTGTGGAGTGATAGAAAACCAGATCCTTATGCCATACTGCTTTCAATCGCCCAGCGTGCCAATTCTGTACGATTGTTTAGACTAGTTTTATTGAGCATATTAGAAACATGACTTTCAATCGTTCGCTGACTAACGTTTAATTGACCAGCAATCTCTCGGTTTGCCATACCCTTGGCTACCAACTGCACTACCTTTAGTTCTGTTGGGGTTAATTCCACATTATGGGGAACATGAATGGTTGGTGCGCCGTCAAGCCCTTTAGGTCGTCCATGTTCCCAACGTTTAATCTGTTTGAGAGATGACTCTACCTGAGCAACTAGTTCCTCTGGTTCAAAGGGTTTAGACATATACACGTCTGCACCCTCATTTAAACCTTTTACCCTGTCTTGACTTTGTCCTTTCGCCGAGAGAAATAATACTGGAATGCGATTAGTCACGGGTACCTCACGAATATGCTTAACCAAAGCATATCCATCCATCTCTGGCATCATTACATCACAGATAATCATGTCAGGAACAAGATGATCTAAAACTTCTAGGGCTTCTCTACCGTTTTCTGCCGTATCTACGTTGTATCCGCGAAATTCTAAATAGTCTTTAACTAGCAAAATCAAGTTAGGATCATCATCAATTAGCAGTAGTTTCTTATTCTCTTTCGGGGAATTATCTTTCATAGGTATTAATGCTTAGTTTTTCGCTTAGACTCGATTGTTTGCTCTAATGGCATATCCCTATTTATATTTAAGTCTGTCAGGGATAACTGAATTATTAAATTTAAGAATATGTTAATTCAACTAGACATCAGTAATTTATTGTCTACTGGGTTGACTGTGAAATTACACAACACCTAATCTAACCTCAATCTTGTTTTTCGACACCCTTTTAATAGCAAATCCTTAAAATAGGGTATTTAACTAAGCTTTGGTCTTGACATTTTTTCCAGAAAACTTTTTAAAATGTTTGAATTAACTTTTTTTGGCTTTTGGTAGTTACTTTAATATTTTTTAATAGATTTTTGAAATTAAATTGGGTTTGGTAAGGTCAGCTTTTGCATATTATAAATCAGCTTACTTCTTTTAAACTATGATTATTTCTCCAGAGCAGCTTAATAGATTGATCCAATCTCGACGCTCTACTAAGCCAAGACTATTCAACGGCAATAAAATAGATGACAACGTTATCTGGCAGATACTAGAAAATGCTGGCTGGGCTCCTAATCATGGTTTAACTCAGCCTTGGAAATACCATGTTTTTAGTGATTCAGGATTGATTAAGCTAGCAGAATTTCAGGCGGCTTGGTATCAAAAGATTACTCCTCCAGAAAAGTTCAAGTCAGACAAATATGCCAGGATGAAAACCAATGTCCTCAATTGTTCTCATGTAGTTGTTATCTGTATGGAACGGCAAAAATCAGAGCAAATTCCTGAAATAGAAGAGATAGAAGCTGTCGCCTGTAGCGTACAAAATATGGCGTTAACCGCAGCAGCCTACGATATCTGTAGCTTTTGGGGTTCTGGTGGCGTTACCTATACAGCCGAACTGAAAGAATTTTTGGGATTAGGAGAAAAAAGATCGCTGTCTTGGGTATTTATATTTAGGATATAGCGATTGTCCGAGTACGAAAAGTCGTCGTGATTCCATCAAAAATAAAGTCATTTGGATTACTTAAATTTTTGATATTTAGCTCAAATGCATAACTAAATTCAGCATACATAAATCTTTTAGCCGATTAATAAAGCAACAGGAAAATTCTGTAAAATTTCGCCAACTGCTAAATTTTCGCCGACTATTGTTTGACGATCTATTAAATTGTGCCAATCTTTGTGTGGCAACTTTAGGCTAGTATCTGACCATACTTGTTTACCCAGAGGAAGTTGTCCTGACTTAACAATTCCCGTCAAAAAGCGAGGCGCGATCGCTATGATAGTTTTATCGCCGTAATTTCTGGAAAAAGCAATCAGATGATGATGATATTTCCCACTAACTTCTAAAGGTTGATAGTTGCCATCTTGAAAGATTTTTGCCTGTTCTTTTCTAGCTGTTAACAACTGATGAGTCAAGAAAAGTTTAATTTTGCCATTTTCTTTGGTGGCGATAAGTTCTTTGAGCAACTGCAAAATATTTTGAGAGCTTTTGGTTTTAATTTCCTGTAAAAATTCATTTCGCTGATAATAATCTACAGGACGGCGATTATCAGGATCGACCAAGCTTAGTTCCCATAATTCTGCACCCTGATATAAATCTGGCACGCCTGGAGCAGTATTTTTGATTAATACTTGAGCAAGAGAATTGTAAATGCCGTATTCAGCTATTTTTTGCACAAAAGTTCGGAATTGTTGCCAAAAATTCGATTTTTCAGCTAAAATTCGGTCAATAAAGCTTAAAAAGGCTTGTTCATATTCTTCGTCGGGATGCAGCCAAGCTGTATGAACCTTGGCTTCTCTGACCGCTTTGAGGATGTAATCTTTAATTCTGTTAGGAAAGTCTGTTAATTCGCTTTCAGCAAAAGGAAAGGTTCCTAATAAAGTCTGATATAGGAAATATTCATCATTAGCATCGGGAAAACCATCTTGTTTATAAGCTTGATTAGTTTCTCGCCATTGATTTACCTGTTGCGACCACTGTTGAGGAATTTCCGAAAGCACATTTAAGCGAGCGCGGACATCTTCACCCCGTTTAGTGTCGTGGGTAGCAGTGGTATTCATTCCATGCTGCCAATTTCTAACTTTATTTTGATTAAACTGATGAAACAAATCAAGATCGACACCGAAGTGACCGGGGTTTCCTCCTACCTCATTTAAGGATAATAATCGGTTGTAAACGTACAGCAGCGTATCTTCAACGCCCTTCGCCATTAATGGTCCAGTTAACTGTTGCGATCGCATTACAAAATATAGCCATTCTTCTCGTTGAGCTTGGCTACGAAAATCTTCATATTCTAAGAATAATATTTTTTGGATAAAATTAAATTCATTAATCAGTAAGGGTGCTTTTCTCTTGGCAGATTTGATCGTTTCTCTGACATACTTTTTGTCTATTTCGCTAATGCCACTGGCATCAATATAAGTGCGGTAAACAGGAAAAAGTACTAAGACTTGGAATAAGGCTTGTCTTAAACCATAGATAGTAAAGTCACTTCCTTCTCTTGTCTGAGAGGAAATTTTTTTAAGAATCTGAGTTAAGTTTTCTAAGTCTCCAGCTAAATTTTTGGCCAAAATCAAGCTTTTTTTCTCATATACTAAGTCTTCATAATTTGCTTTCAAGCCAGTAAACTGAGTATAAATATGACTAAATTCCTGTTCATTTTTTAAACAGCAAAATATGCCGTTGACATAATTTAGGAATTCGTAACCACTTGTACCTTGAATTTGCCAATTTGAAGGTAAATCTTCGGTTAATTCAAGAATTTTCTCGACAGTAATATATGTGTCGCCAATTTTTTCTCTCAGCCTGGTTAAGTACTCGGCAGGATTGTATAAACCATCTATATGATCGATCCGTACTCCCGTAAATTTGTGTTCGGCAATTAAGCGACTAATTAATTCGTGAGTTTTATTAAATACTTCTAATTCTTCGACTTTAACTGAAATCAACTCATTAACAGTAAAAAATCGACGGTAGTTAATTTCTTCCGCACCCACTTTCCAGAACGACAAACGATAAAATTGTTCTGAAAGTAAATTATCTAATAAATTAAAGCTCTCTGCATTACCAACTTCACCGTTGAATTCCTTCAAGTTATTTTGCATAAATTTTTCTACACTGGAATTTTGGCTGTAGGTTTCCCAGAGTAGACTTTTAACAAAATTTATTTGATCTAAACGTTCTTGTCCTTTGGTTTCTGCGGGAATACTTTTGAGGAGATATAGAATTCCCAGAAACTTAATAAAATCTGGATGTTGCCGACCAATTTCTCTGGCTAAAACACCAAGATTACGGGTGATAAAAGCTACATAAGACTCAATTCTAACTGGTAATTCCAAACCAAAATAATTAATTATTAAACCCTGTTCTTCATAGTTGAGCTTAATTTCGCCTCTTTCCAAACATTTACCATAGAAATCGCCTAACAGTGGAGCAAGTACCCGCCCATCCATTTCTTGCTCGCTTTGATGCCAATGAATATCAAAAAAATCAAAGAAATGAGAATCTTTACCATTCTCTAGAACATTCATTAACCATAAATTTTGGCTATCGTAAGCCATGTGATTGGGAACAATATCTTGTAACCAGCCCATTTTATGCTGCTGTATTTGTGTAATTAAAGCGTCAAAATCCTCCTTAGTACCTAGTTCAGGATTGAGTATAGTTGGATCTACTACATCATAACCGTGAGTACTTCCCAAGCAAGCTTTAAAAATCGGTGAAGCATAAATATCGGCAATACCTAAATCTGCCAGATAGGCAACAATTTCTTTAGCTTGCTCAAAATCAAATTCGGCGTGAAATTGAATTCTATAGGTAGCTGTTGGAATACGCATGATTAGGGATTAGGGATTAGGGATTTAGAAACTTGCAAACTTTTCTTTTATTGTTGATAAACTGCAAAACTATGAGATTTGATTGATAATTTTTGTTCTTCTGTGTTAATTTCTTCGTGTAACTTTGAACCATTTCCCATCCATTTTTGTTCTGCTGAATCTAAGATTTTTTGCCATTTACCTGTTGGAAAAATATTCTTTAAACTAACATCCTGGTTATTAAAATTAAGAATGCCAAATATTTGATTGTCATCCTGCCAACGATGGAGAAAAATAACCTTGTCGCTTTCTCTAGCAGAAACTGTTAAATTCTGCCTATCCAGCTTTTTTAATGCAGGAATAGTTCGTCGCATGGTAATTAACTGTCGATAAAGCTGCCATAAAACTTGATGTTTTTCCTCAGCTTTTTGCTGCCAATTAATTTTCGATAAATTAAAAGCCTGATTACTTTGAGGATCGATATACTCACCCTCAAGATGAAAATCAGCAAATTCTTTTTTTCTACCTTCGGTCACTGCTGCTGCCAAATCTGGATCGTTGTGACTGACAAAATACAAAAAAGGAGATTTTTCTCCATATTCCTGTCCCATAAAAAGTAACGGGATATAAGGAGACAACAATAAAGCCCCCGCAACTAATTTTTCCGCCTCGAAATCAACCAGATCGGATAAACGTTCACCCAACATTCGATTGCCAATTTGATCGTGATTTTGAGTACAAACTACAAACTGCGATGCAGGGCGATCGCTGGTATCGCTGCCGTGATATCTTTTACGAAACTGCGAATATTGCCAATCGTAGACAAAAGAATTTTGATAGGCTTTAGCAATGTGTGCGCAAGTACCAAAATCCGCATAATATCCTTTAGACTCCTGGGCTAAAATACTACGCAGGGAATGATGAAAATCATCACTCCATTGAGCATCTAGTCCATATCCTCCTAATTCTCTGGGACGAATAATACGAACATCATTCAGATCGCTTTCAGCAATTAAATAAAACTTTCTGCCTACCCGCTGGGAAAACTCATCTACCTTTTCCGCCATCTCTTGTAGGATGTGCTTTGCCCCTGAATCGTAAATAGCATGAATTGCATCCAGGCGTAGTCCATCAATGTGATAATTTTCTAGCCAATACAGAGCATTTTCAATAAAATAGTTACGCACTCCATAACTGTAGGCATCATCAAAATTAATCGCGTCTCCCCAGGGAGTCTGATAAGTGTCCGTAAAATAAGGAGCGTGATGGGCAATATAGTTACCTTCTGGACCAAAATGATTGTAAACTACATCTAAAATTACTGCTATTCCTTGCTCATGTGCTGCATCGACTAATTGCTTTAAATCCTCTGGTCTACCGTAAGAATTTTGCACCGCATAAGGATATACCCCATCATAACCCCAGTTGCGATCGCCTGGAAATTGCGCTACTGGCATAATTTCTATGGCATTAACTCCCAACTCCGTCAAATCTAACAGCCGAGGAATCATTGCCTTAAAAGTTCCTTCAGGAGTAAAAGTTCCCACGTGCAGTTCATAAATAATCATTTCCTCTAAGGGAATACCCGCCCACTCAGAATCTTGCCAATTAGTATTGCTATGGTCAATTACTGCTGATGCTTGGTGAACACCTTGAGGTTGGAAATGAGAGGCAGGATCTGGTCGATCCTCTGCGTCTTCAAGTTGATAATAGTAAAGTGTACCAGGCTCAATATTTTCGGCTTTAAGATACCAGTAGCCCTGTTCCTGCTCGATCATTGGCAGCAGCTTCTCATCAGGAGAAACAAAATGTACGATTACTTTATCTCTGAAGGGCGACCATAGAGTAAACTCGCAAACACCATTACCCAGATATTGAGAACCAACTTTCATATTTATTTAGTCTATTTAGTCGCTATCTAATGATTCGATAACAGAGAAGCATCAATTAATTTGTAACCCCCTTTTTTTACCACTATCTAATCTGCGATCGCTTCTATCTAAAGAAAGGTTTGTATTTGTCTTGGTGAACTTATTTCTGAAGTGATATTAAAGCTCAACACAGCTTCTCTTTAGATACTAAAAAGCTAGCTGACCCTTATAGAACAAACAATGCGGATGGCGAGACTCGAACTCGCAAGGCGTAAGCCACACGCCCCTCAAGCGTGCGTGTCTACCAATTCCACCACATCCGCGAACTTGAAGCAAAGCTATGCCAAATTGAGCATTTTACATCTGGTACTTTGCTTTAGGCAATTTATAATTTATCACAAATTCAACGAGATTGTTTAGCAAATCATTCACTTAATTGCAATTTGACTAACTCTCTAAATTTCTGACGCTGTTGGGGAGTTAATATTTCTCTAGTGGCTAACATGCTCTCGAAGCGCAACGAACTCATTTCTTGACGCATCAAGTTCAACTCTTGATTTTTTTGTCTAAGTAACTCAACTGATTCTGTTCCCACCATCATATCTGAAAGCTGCTGCTGTAATTTTGCAATGGTGTCCTTTTTTTTGAATATTTGTTGTCTATACTGATGGTGAATTTTATTTAATTGCTTGTGCTGCTGTTCTGTCAAGTTGAGCTGCTGGAATAGGCTTACAGTTTGCTCTGGCTGTACTGAGGAGTTAGAGAGATCGGCGATAATCGTTTGGGTTATCAAATGAGGAAAATTATTTTTAAATAAATTTGCGGGAGCAGTGGCAAATACTGGAAAGCTGTAAACTACAGAAAGTATTAAAGCCACTAAAGTTAATAAGTATCGTCTTCTTCTGACTAAAATTTGAAAAGTCATTTAATTGAGCAAATAAAATATTGATTATTAATCTACTGCGCCAAGACAGATAAAGCAGGCTCTGACTCGGCAATCGTCGGTAGCAGCCAGTAGGCTTCTGGCTCTTCCATTGCAGTGTAGCTTTTACTGTCTAAAGTATTCTGCCAGTTTTTTACGAAAAAGTTGTCTAAATCCTTGGGTTCTAAGGCAGTTTGAGGAGTTTTAATGCCAAAGCTAACAGAGGTAAACAAAAAACCTGTAGCAATTAGTTTTACAGGCATAGAAAATTTAATCTGATCGGGAAGGCGATTAGCTGTCTTAGTTATCTTGAAACCCAGGCTGTTTTTTGCCTGTGGCTCCAGAGAATCGATTAACCGCTGTTCGAGATTTGGCGATGCTACAGGAGGAATCGGTTGATTGTGTCGCAGAAAACTGACTAGATTATCTTTGCGGTCATTGTGTAAGTTGGACATGGTGCTGGCTAGTAAATTAATAAACAAATATATTAATCAGAAATTCTAAAATGATATCCTTTGTTGTTCGAGAAACTGTCTAAGAGAATTACGAGCGTGAAATAATCTTGATTTGACCGTTCCTACTGGCACATTCAAGATCTCAGCTACTTGTTTTTGGGGTAGATCTTCTAAATCATGCAAGACTAAGACAGTCCGATGATCGAAGCTAAGATTGTTTAAACCCCTTTGTACCAAATCCTCATAATGTAGCTGCATCAGATCTGGTGTAGACTCAGAATTTGTTAACCCGCTGCCGTTTGACTGTTCTTTCTCCCAGCCTGTTTCATTCAAGCTAGTTTTTTCTTGACCTTTGGCTAGTTTACGTCGTTGATCTGTCGCCACATTCCAGCTAATGCGATATAACCAGGTTGAGAAATATTTAGGAGTTTTAAGTTTGGGCAATCCTTTCCAGACTTTGAGAAATACCTCTTGTACCAAATCATCTAAAGATGAGGAACCACAAAGTTGATAGAGAGTGGAGCGCACACGTTGTTGATAACGTTGGTACAATAGGCGAAACACATCGCGATCGCCCTGCTGGCAGAGCAAGATTAGTTCTTGTTCGGTTGGCACTCTGGTTTCTGATTCGACATCTGCCGTACTAGCCTGTTTACTAGCTAACACTTTGCTCATCTCTTAGGATAATAGTTGGTTCTGGTTGTTTAGACTAAAAGCAAATGCTATTGGTTCAATTTTAACAAACTTCGTTTGTAGCTAGCTTTTGAGTCTTTCGTCGGCGCAGGATTGGTTGCTCGTCAACTATACGACCGCCACAGTTAAACAATTTGATGCCCACCATTTGTTGTCGGTTAGCAGTGAGATTTCAAAACACAGGAGAAATTATGGAATCCGTAGGATTTTGGGAATGGTTTGGGCTAATATTGCTTTTTTTTATTCCTATAGTAAATGTAATCGTATTCATTGTTGGTGCTTGTGGGGTAGGAAAACGCGGCTTTGTTAACTACTGCCGTGCGTGTCTGCTGTGGATGTTAATCGGAGTCGCAATAGTTCTTTTATATGGATGGCTGTCGGAAGGGGATTTCCCTGGGATACCCGATTCTAACGATGGTAAAACTTCCTCTATCGCAATAACTTTTTTATCTATAGCTGAATTATCTTTGTAAAAACGATGACAAAAAAAAGAGATCGATTACAGCTATAAGTTAAGCCGAGGGATCTCTTTAGGAAATAAATTTTTGCCTTTCAGCTAGCTGTTAGTTATTTAACCAATTCGCCAATAACTGGTGCTTGAGCTAGCGTAATTTGCTTTTGTTGGGCAATCATGACTTGAGACTGGCGAACATCAGCATTAATAGCTACTGTCTTCACATCATACATTTGAGTAAAGAGTTTGGGATAAATACCGATACAGAGAATCAAACTTAAGAAACAGGCGGCAATAAAAATTTCTCTAGGATTAGCATCGTCAAAGGGTGCTTCTCCTGGCAAGACACAGCTATTACCAAAACATACAGCAGGCTCGTTAGTCGGCTGCTTCATTTTTAACTGGTCGATATCACAGGCTAAAGCTTCGTTAGAGTTGAAGAATACTAGTCTGAGCATTGACAGTAAATAGATCGGAGTCATAATAATTCCGATCGCCGCTAAGAAAATCATTGCCGTTGAAAAAGCTGGACTGTAGACATCATTAGTAGCCATACCCACAAATACGGCAATTTCACTCGCAAAACCACTCATTCCAGGAAGAGCTAGCGAAGCCATCGCACCTGCGGTAAACAAAGCAAAGGCTTTGGGCATTACCAACGCCACGCCGTCCATACGATCCATGAATAGGGTATGTGTGCGATCGTATGTTACCCCTGTTAGGAAGAACAATACAGAAGCAATCAAACCATGAGACAGCATTTGCAGCATTGCACCACTAGTTCCAATATCAGTAAAAGAAGCAATACCAATTAAGACAAACCCCATATGGGAAACAGAGGAATATGCTAATCGGCGTTTCATATTAGTCTGAGCAAAGGAACTAAAACCACCATAAATAATATTGATAACTCCCAAAGTTGCTAATAAGGGAGCAAAGTAAACATGGGCATCGGTCAATAGTTCCATGTTGAAGCGAATCAGACCATAACCGCCCATTTTAAGCAATACACCAGCTAAAATCATTGAAACTGGTGCAGAAGCTTCACCGTGAGCATCAGGCAAGACAAAAGTTTGTATTGTATTTGTACAGAATCAGGAATCAAAAAGAAAGAAAAGAATTAAGGAACAAAATCAGTAAAATTCTCCGTCACAGGGTACAGTTTGTTAGACTGACAATGAGTAAAATTATTATCTTATGTTAAATAACATGAATTTATTAAAAATTAGCCATAAAGGTTTTTGGACAACTTTAGCTTTAAGTGCAACTTTAGTTACGGCTTTACCTCATGTTGTTTCAGCACAAGGTGGCAGTAACCCCGGATTAACCATTTTCAGCGGGGTAGATCGCCAAGATATACTTAGTTACCACCTAGATTTTGGTGGCAAAGCGGGGGGATGGGATCGTTATCGTCTCAGAATTCCAGGTAAAAAAATCACTGAAGGAGTTGCTAAATTTTTCATCACTTACCCCGATTATTACACTGGTAAATTTGACGTTGACTCCATTGAAGTCAGGGTAAAAAATAACAAATTGCCTATCAGAGAAATAATTTGGGATCAAGAAAGTCGTATTATTGAAATTGACTTGGAAGAACCTTTATTGGAAAGTAACAAAGTTGAATTAGTGTTTTCTAATGTGAAAAACCCCGATCCTGGTGGTACTTTCTACTTTCAAGCCCAAGTTTTAACTCCAGGGCAAGTACCTATCAGATTAAATGTAGGTACGTGGATTGTGAGCATTAGTAAATAGTTGAGGAACATTGTGGGGGCTTAGTAATATTTCGCCCCTACAAGAAATTGATAATAACAAGATAAGCTAAGATGCAGTCAAACTACTTCTTTTCAAAGTAGTTAAATAAGTTTGAGTTTTGCATTTGCAAAAGATTTAATGCCGTCAATCACTAATTATTCATTATGTCCCAGGTTTGCAAACATTGTAATCTTCATGGGAAACCACAGCTTCAGGAGCGACCAAATCACCATAGTCTCTGCAAATTAGACGGTAATTTCTAGTGACGGGAATACTAATTATAAATCAATCATGTCTTAGTCTTTTTCCCCTAAAGTTAGTATAACTGGCTCGATTTTGAATATTGTAGATTATTTGTCTAGCCTTTAAGACTACATTTCTCGGCAAAGAACTTAAGTCAATAGGATCCTGCGAAAATGTTGCTTCCCAAGCATTCTTTTGTTTTCTCTTTTCCTCTCTAAGTGCTTGTTTTTGTTCACACTTATGACAATCTCTACCGTAGCCTAAATGACCACAAGCAAATTTTTTTCTTCTTCTAGACATTTCTGACCTCTCTTTGGACTGGTGTTTAGCATTTATTTGAGAATCAGTCAGCAAAGCTTACAGAAAATTTCTCACAGGTTTAAAATCTAACCTTAAGTTTTTAAAATACAAATATCCTTATTGTTACCTAAGTATTATTTAGTTATGTTTGTTAATATTTATTAATTGTGTAAAGTTGTTAATTAAAACCTTTGCATTATCAGGAATAAAAAAAGTTTGTATTTATCCACTTAAATAGTAATAACAAGATCAGTTTCCTAATTTAAAAAACTTAGATTTTAAAAAAGTAATTACTCTAAAAGCTTTGATTCAAGATTGATCCCCACATTATTAGGATACAAGATCTCCCTTAAAATCCACAAACTTTATTACAATTTCTTAAGGAAATAGCTTAATAAAACTTTAAGATCCTCAGAATTAACTCGGAGATTCAGTAAGTAGTTCTACATAATCGTTTAATCTTAGGCAATAAAAAAAAGAAAGACCAAACACAAAACTACTTAATTAAATTATTTAAGATAGTGTAAATTTGACAAAAATAGGCTAAAAAGATCCGTAAAAATACACAAAATTAATTTGAAAGAGAAAATCAAAGATTTTTTCGCTAAAATTAGTTTAGATTACAAAAATTATAAATAATTTGTTGATATTACTGGGGTAATAGACTATATTTAATAATGATTTTTCATAACCACTGATAAAACTGATGAATCAAAATAACCTTTCCGCTCAAGTTTTTTTAACCGTTAATACCCTTGAAGATCAAAACGATGGTAGCGAAGTTGATGGTTTATCTCTCAGAGATGCCATTATCCTAGCTAATGCTGATCCTAGAAGACAATACATTATCAATGTACCGGAGGGGACATATAACCTCACTCTCACAGCAGACGGTTCTTTAAATATTGCTAGTAATATTACAATTCTCGGAGTTAGTGCCGGTGGAACTTTACTCACGGCTAGTTTCCTGGGCGATCGCATTTTTACTGTTTCTGGTACTGGAAATCTTAATCTGGCGAATGTTACTCTCCAAGATGCGAATGTCGGCACAGAAAATCCTATTATTGATGATGGGACGACGGGAGTTATTGCCGTTGACGGTGGTGCTATTAAAATCGAATCCGCAGGAAAAGCAACTTTAAACAATACCATCATTGCCCAAAATAGCACCAATGGTAGAGGAGGTGGTATTGCTAATAATGGAATTTTAGAAATTAATGATTCTGTTGTACTGGTTAATTTTGCGGTGGGTAATGGCGGTGGAATTTATAACGGCGATGGTGGTACAGTTCGGATAAATCGTAGTACCATAGCTTTTAACTCCACCAGCAACACCCTAGACGAAAATGCGTCCCTCGGTGGTGGCGGTATTTTCAACGATGTTGGCGGGGAGATAACGATTGTTAATAGTACTATTTCTGGGAATAACAGTATCATCGGCGGTGGGATCTGGACTCAAGGAGATCAAGCCACGATTATTAATAGTACGATCGCCCAAAATAGTGGTTCTACAGGTTCAGGTATTTTTTCGGGCAATCGCCAAGATGCTACTACTCCAGTCAACACAATACTCCGCAATAGCATTGTGGCTGAAAATATCAACAGTGCCGACATAGACGGAAAATTCGATAATCTGAGTTCTTATAATCTTATTGGTGCATCAGAAAAAGGTAGTTTAGTTAATAACTTCAATAATAATCTTGTTGGCAGTTTAGAAAGTCCTATTGATCCTCTTATTGGGGATTTACCCGGAGAATTTACCACTACTGATGGGGCGTCTGCATTATTAGTTCACCCCCTGCTTGAAGGTAGTCCTGCTATTAACGCAGGAAATAATGCCAATACTCAAATTCGTAATCTTTTTAACTATTATGGCAACCAAGATCAACGGGGTGAGGCTAGAATTATTGATGGTACGGTGGACATAGGTAGTTATGAATTTATACAAGGTTCAGGAATCGGGAATGATGACCTTACTTCAGGATTAAACACTCCCATTTATCGCTTTCAAAATACTTCCCTACCTGGTACTTATTTATTTGCGGGGGAAGAAGAAAGACAAAGTATTCAACAAAATAATCCTAATTTTGTCGAGGAAGGTTTTGCTTTTAGTGTCGCAGTACAACCCGGGGATGATTTAATCCCTATTTATCGCTTTCAAAACGCTTCCGTTGCGGGTACTTATCTTTATGTAGGGGAAGGAGAAAGACAAAGTATTAAGCAAAATAATCCCAATTTTATCGAAGAAGGTCTAGCTTTTTATGTTTTTGGTGCAGAATCAGGTCAAGGTCAAAGTTTTTATCGTTTTCAAAATACTGAACTTCCGGGTACATATTTATTTGTAGGTGCAGCAGAAAGATTAAATATTAATCAAAATTTCCCTAGCTTTACCGAAGAAGGCATCGCTTTTGAAGTGGCTTAAAATATTTTTACTTTTACTGAATTTATTTATTGATAACAAGAGGTTAAAACCATGACAACATTTGATTTTTCTCGCCAAGTAGTATTAAATGTCACCACCACCGAAGACCAAAACGATGGTAGTACAGCTAATGGACTTTCATTGAGAGATGCCATCTTACAAGCCAATGCCAATCCCTCTAAGGAATATATTATTAATCTGCCTGCGGGTACTTATAATTTAACCATTCAAAATATTTTACAACCACCTGCTATTGACGACAGTACTCCTGATTTAGATACTTTAAAAGAAAGTCGTAAAACTACGGGAGATGTCGATATTAGCGGTAGAATTACCCTTATCGGTGAAGACCCGAATAATACGATTATTAGCGGTGCAGGATTACAAAAAATCTTTAACGGTGCTAATTTAGAAGGGAATCCACCCAGAACTGTAACTCGTGTTTTTACCGTAGGCGATCGAGTATT